>CAZZVY010000127.1:0-1706 GCA_964657585.1 uncultured Mucilaginibacter sp.
AAAGCCTTGAGAAAAGATGTAACTGCCAAATGTTACGGCGGCGATATTTCCCGCAAACGTAAACTGCTGGAAAAACAGAAAAAGGGTAAAAAACGCATGCGCCAGGTTGGTAATGTGGAGATTCCGCAGAGCGCGTTTATGGCGGTTTTGAAGTTGGATTAATATTGAGAATTAAAAACCAAGAGACAAGAATTAAAATAACTGAGAATTGACTTTCAATCCGTACTGCTTATCTTGAATCTCAATAATATGCAATTACTCGACGGCAAATACGTATCAGAAAAACTGAAGATAGAGATAGCTGAGGAAGCAGCTAAAATATTGGCACGTACGGGCCGTAAACCTCATTTAGTAGCGGTATTGGTTGGGCACGACGGCGGCAGCGAAACCTATGTGGCCAGCAAAATGAAAAATTGTGAGGCGGTGGGTTTTAAATCGAGCCTGGTAAGGTATGAGAGTGATGTTACCGAAGCAGAATTACTGATAAAAGTAGCTGAATTAAATGCTGACAAAGATATTGATGGCATCATTGTTCAGCTTCCCTTACCTAAACATATCGACCCCGAAAAAGTAACTGAAAACATAGACTACCGGAAGGATGTGGATGGCTTCCACCCTATTAACCTTGGGCGTATGCAGCGCAACTTACCATCATTTATCCCGGCCACACCTTATGGCATTACCCTGATGCTAAAGGAATATGGGATCGAGACTGCTGGTAAACATTGCGTGGTTGTTGGCCGCAGTAATATAGTCGGGTCGCCTATGAGCATTTTAATGGCACGGAACACCCAGCCGGGCAATTCCACGGTTACCGTTTGCCATAGCCGCACACCTGATATTAAGAAATTTACGCTGGATGCCGATATCCTGATAGTAGCCATTGGTAAAAAGAACTTCATAACCGCCGATATGGTAAAGGATGGTGTGGTTGTTATTGATGTAGGTATGAACCGGGAAACATCAGCAACAACCAAATCGGGTTATAAACTTTGTGGCGATGTGGACTTTGAAGGCGTAGCACCCAAGGCATCGTGGATAACCCCCGTCCCCGGCGGTGTGGGTTTGATGACCATTATTGGGCTACTAAAAAATACACTGGCATCGGCTAATAAGGAAGTATATCCATAATACTTCACTAATGAAAACCAAGCCTTCCTTTATTATTATCCTTATCGCACTTATACTTACAATAAGTTCGTGTAAAATATATTACATTCCTGTTAGCAGTTTTAAACAGCAGTTTGCAGGTTTAGAAAGATCGCGCAGGGTAGTTACAAAAGACCCATGGGGAGGTATAGAATCCTATGAAACTTATCCTATTGACAGTATTAAATGTACCGACAATAAAGGCATATCGTATCAGCTTGCAAACGGCCCGTCGATAGAGACGCGTATTACTGAGAAGAATGGCAGAAGAACCATTTTTTATTTCGATCGCCTTATTGTAGGAGGAACCTGGATCTCAGGAATAAGATCCCGTTTTATAAGGTCTTTAACAAGGACAATTCCGTTAGACTCAATCAAGTTAATAGAAGTACAAGACGGGCGGAAGAAATATAAGTATATTAAATAGGTGGTTATCATATTTTAATAAACCATCTGATTTCATTTAAACATCCTTTTCAATTTCTCCTTGAAAGTTTCAAACCCCACATAAATACTATCGTCGGCTATCTTTACCTCATAAGTATTTATATAATCGT
>CAZZVY010000127.1:1716-9320 GCA_964657585.1 uncultured Mucilaginibacter sp.
TTTTGACCAGGACTGCCTCTGCCGGTTTCAAGATCGTAAGAAAAACGGTGATAAGGGCAAACTAATTTACTTTCACTGCACCAGCCGCGGCTAAGGTCTTCGCCGGCATGTGGGCATTTGGCCGAGAGGGCGTAAATTTTTCCTTCGTAACCTATTAAACAAAGTTGGCGACCGTTAACAGGTACTTTTTTTATGAAAGGTTTATCAGTGAAGCTTAGTCCGGGTATTTTAAACCACTTCATTTCCGGTGTTTAAAAGTCAATCTTCAGGTTCATGGACGACGGATTTTTAATAATATCATCCATATTGGTCTGAATAATTACCCGGCGCCTGTCGGCTGACAGGACGGCTTTAGTGTTGTTGATCTTTTTTATAGGCTTGGCAAAATTAAGTACCAGTTTATAGGGTGTTTCTATCAACATGGCTTTAGCCATGGCAAATGTGGTTGAGGTGCGTTTTAAAAAAGCATTGAACTTAGATAAATCTACTATCCGGTAAAATTTGTGCGGCGTAATTTCATAGATATAATAATCCTCGCCCGATATTAATTGCTGCGGATCAAAGGCGTTACTTTTTTTAGTGTTTTTTGTAAGCGCATTAAAGCTGCCTGCGTTGCTTAACTTAGTTATATGCGATACATAATATTGCAGGTCGGTGATATTCTTTGAATCATGGTTAAGGCTAACCTTCATTAGGCTTTTCTGCAGGTTCATATTTACCCTTAACTTGCTGGACTTAGCCATATTCACCTCTTCGGGACTTAATTTACTTATCGTAGTATCAGGCAAAGCACTGTAAAAATTAAGGGTAGTGTCCTTTACCATTTTAAATTCAGGGGTTGACTGCAGCGAATCTGTCATCAAATTCATCAGCACCGATACGGCTTTGCTCATATCAAAATCATACACCACACTGCAGGAGCCATCGGCTTTAAAGTCATAATGCTCTTCAATATCCACGCACGACGACAAAAAGAAAATCACGCCAAAAAAAAGGAGAAAGCAGAGTTTTTTCATACCCCGTAAATTTTAATAAAATTAGTACTTATTAATTTATAAATCGCCCTTAACCATAAACCGATAAAAACTATTTTTAAAAAAGCTTGCATAATGTATATAATATGTTACATTTGTATACCTAATTATGCAATTGCAGCCGTATTGAAAGCTTATTAATATTTTGAAACATATTTAAATAAAGCTGCGTACAAATACTGTTTGATTAAACAAAAATTAACATTAATATATGATCATTTTATCGGTAGTGTATCTGTGCAAGAGATTTAACCTGATCAGGTTTATTAGGAGAACCCCAGCTGTAGTTACGGCTTAGTAAAAAGTCTGAAGATTATCTCAAGTCTATAATCAGTTTATCGTCCACAATATCACATTCAGTTGATGAAATTATTTCTCGCCTGTTCTTAGCTTTTGCATTTGATATTTTAGGTTCAGGTTAAATTCCTATCTCTGAACCAAACTTCATCGGGTTCTGCTTTAAAATTACTCATTAGGCTTACCAGTTCTAATGGATCAGCAGAGGTAATCACCAGGTTACGGTTAGCCTGTTTCAGGAAGCGTTGTGCTACCATTAAATCCATTTGTTGTAACAGCAGATCATAAAAACCGTTCACGTTTAATACACCAACCGGGTGATAGTGTAAGCCTAATTGCAGCCAGGTCAGTACCTCAAAAAATTCCTCTAAAGTACCAAAACCGCCGGGCAGCATAATAATACCATCGCACAAATCATTCATCAATTGTTTGCGTTGGTGCATGTTATCTACAATATGCAATTCGGTTAACCCGGTATGCCCAACTTCTTTGTCCATTAAAAATTTTGGTATAACACCTACGGCTTTACCTCCGCTGGCTATCATTGCATCAGCAAGTAGGCCCATTACCCCTACCTTGCCTCCGCCAAATACTAAAGTGATATTGCGCGCAGCCATCACCTGTGCAAGTTGTTCAACTGCCTGCTTTAGTATAGGATCGCCGTTAAAATTAGCGCCGCAGAATACAGTGATGCTTGTCATATAGTGATTAGTATTTGGTGATTATAAATTAGTTATTATATCCGAGAAGCATACAGTCTGGGAAAAATTATATAAACTTGAGATATTTTTTCGTTTATAAAACACAAATTAATCGCTTTAACATTTCCTACTATTTACTAACTCACTAATTATCGATCACTAACCACTACCTCGTATAATTAGGCGCTTCTTTTGTTATGGTAATATCATGCGGGTGGCTTTCACGAATACCTGAAGCTGTAATACGCACAAATTGTGCTTGTTGCAACGCTTCAATATCTTTTGCGCCGCAGTATCCCATGCTGGCGCGCAGGCCGCCTACATATTGGTACATCACTTCGGCCAGGCTGCCTTTATAAGGTACACGGCCTACAATACCTTCGGGAACCAGCTTTTTAATATCATCTTCCACATCCTGAAAGTAACGGTCTTTTGAGCCCTGTTCCATAGCCTCAATGGAGCCCATTCCCCGGTATGATTTAAAACGACGGCCTTCATAAATAATGGTTTCGCCGGGTGATTCTTCAACCCCTGCAAACAACGAGCCGGCCATAATTGTACCCGCGCCTGCGGCAATAGCTTTGGCAATATCACCTGTATGTTTAATACCGCCATCAGCAATTACCGGGATACCGGTACCCTTTAAGGCCTGGGCACATTCGTGAACTGCGTATAGTTGCGGCACCCCAACCCCGGCACTAATACGCGTAGTACAAATAGAGCCCGGGCCTCTACCTACTTTTACTGCATCAGCACCGGCTAAAGCCAAAGCCCGCGCTGCATCACCTGTAGCGATGTTACCGGCAATAACCTGCAGGTCGGGGTACTTTGCTTTTACTTCCTTTAATTTATCAATAACACCTTTAGAATGGCCATGCGCGGTATCAATGGCTATAACATCAACCCCCGCTTTAACCAGCGCATCTACCCTATCCATCGTATCGGCTGTAACGCCAACAGCAGCCCCTACGCGTAAACGGCCGTGTTCGTCCTTACAGGCAACAGGGTAACTTTTCAGTTTCTGAATGTCGCGGTAAGTGATCAGCCCGATCAGTCTACCGGAATTATCCACCACCGGCAATTTCTCAATCTTGTGGCTTTGCAATATCTCCTGTGCTTGCCCTAATGTAGTTCCTTTGGGGGCGGTGATCAGGTTGGCTTTGGTCATTACTTCAGCCACACAAATTGTTGGATCTTTCTGAAACCGCATATCGCGGTTGGTGATAATACCTTTTAAAATACCGACCTCATCTGTTATCGGGATACCGCCTATTCCATTCTCCTTCATTATTTTAAAAGCATCGCCTACCAGTGCATCCTGCTGCAGGGTTACCGGATCCTGAATCATGCCGCTTTCAGACCGTTTTACTTTACGTACTTCGTCAGCCTGGGCTTTAATGCTCATATTTTTATGGAGCATGCCCAAACCACCCACCTGCGCAATAGCAATTGCCATTTGTGCTTCTGTAACGGTATCCATAGCTGCAGAAACTATAGGGATATTCAACTTTATTTTTTTAGTGAGATAGGATTGCGTATTTACCTGGCGCGGTAAAACTTCGGAGTATGCCGGTACCAGCAATACATCATCATAGGTTAAACCTTCGGCAATAAATTTTGAGGAGTCGGGTGGGTGCATGGCAAATAATTTTGAGATTGATTACTTGCCGGGCAAAGGTATGATATTATTTCGGATTTAGTACAGCAATTGCGGATTATGTTTGTTGCTTATCACTATAAGAAATTTTGAAATGGAATGCATTGAATCCGATATCTCTTAATACTTTCCTGCCACTACTTTATAAAAATGTTCGTAGTTAAGGTACTGATCCGCTAACTGTAAAATACGTGCAGGGGTTATCGTTTTAATGGTTTCGGTATAATAATCGTAATACTCATAACCTAAGCCGGAGAAATAGATATTCTTAAATTTATCCGCGTGCGACATTACATTCTCTAAGCTGCCTAACAAGGAGCCCAGCATAAAGTTACGTACCAGCGATAGTTCCTCTTCAGGTATTAATTCGGTTTTCAGGATATTTATCTCTTTCTCGATTTCAGTTATGGCAGCTTTGCAAACATCAGCCCCTACTTCGGTGGCTATGAATAAGGAACCGGAGTGCTTTAAGGAAGTTAGGCCAGAACCGATACCATAAGTATATCCCTTGTCTTCACGGATATTAGCCATTAAACGTGAGCCAAAGTAACCGCCCAGAATAGTATTAAGCACCTGTAAGGCAGGGAAATCAGGATGGCTGCGGTTAAATATAGGCATACCCATCCTAATGGCGGATTGCAGCGCATCTGGTTTTTCGATAAAATAAAAATTTTCTGAGGCAGCATTCAATTCAGGCTGTGATGTGTTAGCCGGTAGCTGACCGTTAAACCAATCAATATCAAATGTACTGCTCAAAAGACCTAATAGTTCGTTACTGACTTTTCCGGCCGCCAATATAGTACAATTTGCAGGCTGATACATTTGCTTAAAATGTGCTTGCATTTCAGCCTGGTTTAGTATCTGATAATCAGATATTTCAGCTGCATAACCATAAATGGTATTGCCGTATATTGCCTTATTAAACTGCCGCCTGGCCAGCACATCATTTTTTTGCAAGCTTACCTGCAATTTCTGGCGCTGGGTCATCACATAGGTCTCAATTTCTTTTTCAGGGAAAACAGCATTAGTTAAAACCTCATACACTACAGGCAGGGTGTTTGCCAAATGTTTGTTTAGGCTATAAAGAGTAACCGTGCTGTTATCATAACCATAATCAACTTGTAAAAACGCACCGTAATAATCAATTTTATCGGCTATCTGTGCTGCTGTTAAGGTATTTGTCCCTTCTGTAAGCATGGCATGTACGGCCATGTTAAGCAACGGTTTGGCGGCATCAAAACGCAGGTTACCAAATATCCATTCAATACGCACCAGTTCCTGATCGCCGGAATTAAAATAAAATAAATTACAGCCATTATTGAATTGGATAAGTTCCGGCTTAATTAAGCTGATATGTTCTACCTGTTTATAATCGGGCGCTATGGTTCTGTTTAGCATTTTTTTTCATTTGGTAGACCGGAAGGTCTGGAAAATTATTTTTTAGTTCCCATTCCGCAAAAGCTGGAATGGAATGGAATAATTTTTAAAGTCTACACTATACAGACTCTAATTCTTCTTTTTGGCTTGCGGATTTACCGTCTTCCGGCCTATCCTGCGCCAGATAGATCATGGTTGATGAATTTTCTTTCCTGAACAATTTTTTTGCTTGCTGCTGTATCTGTTCAGCAGTAACCTGCAAATATTTATCCGGCTCCTGGTTAATCAGTTCAGCATCTCCCAGCAACTCAAAATAGGCCAGGTTCATGGCTTTTTCAAGCAAACTCATTTCGCTGAATACCAGGGTCGATTCCGTTTTGTTTTTTACTTTGATCAGTTCATCCGCCGGGATTATCGTATTTTTCAATTGCTCCAGCTGCTGCCATATTGCAGCTTCGGCCTGTTCAATGCTTACGCCTTTGTCGGGTTTTCCTTCAATCACAAACATAGCTTTATCAATACTTCCGGAGGAATAAGCGCCAATTTCGCTAAATAACTGTTGCTCCTTAATCAGGTTGCGGTGCAACCTGGACGAATTACCGCGCGATAGGATATCTGCAATCAGCTCTGTAGCATAATAGCTTGTATCCATTCTCCGGTCTGCCTGGAAAACAATATAAACCGAGTTAAGCGGTACATTGCCGTATACTATTTTCCGTCGCTCATCAACTTGTTCCGGCTCCTGTGTAAGGTTGCGGTAATACTTATCGCCAGCGGGTATCGATCCAAACCATTTTTCGGCCATTAGCCCAATGTCATCTGTCTTAATATGGCCGCCAACCACCATAATTGCGTTTTTAGGATTATAATGCTTTTCAAAAAAAGCCTTCACGTCTCCTATCTGCGCATGTTCAATATGTTCCAGCTTTTCGCCGATTGTTGACCAACGGTACGGGTGTTTTTTGTAAACCAATGGTCGCATCTTTAACCAGACATCGCCATAAGGTTGGTTAAGGTAACGCTGTTTAAATTCTTCCATTACCACATTACGCTGCACTTCCAGGCTTTTCTGATTAAAGGCCAGGTTAAGCATACGGTCGCTTTCCAGCCAAAAGGCGGTTTCCAGGTTCTCGGCAGGCAGGGTAATGTAATAATTAGTAATATCATTGCTGGTAAAAGCATTGTTTTCGCCACCAACACGCTGTAAAGGCTCATCATAATTTGGAATATTGACCGACCCCCCAAACATTAAATGCTCAAAAAGGTGGGCAAAACCTGTTTGTTCGGGGTTTTCGTCCCTGGCCCCTACATCATAAAGTATATTTAACACGGCCATTGGGGTGGTGTTATCTTCGTGCACTAAAACGCGCAGCCCGTTGGCCAATGTAAAACGGTTGAACTTAACCATGTGTTCTTAAATTGGTGAACAAAGGTATAAGAAAGTATCGAAGTGTAAATACAGAAAAATTGAAATAGCTGTTAATGAAGTAGTATTTGTGGATTCACAGTTAACCTGTAATTTTGTGTCATGCAAACTTATCTTACCAAACAAATAAAAGAAATCACTGGTAAAGCGAGCATATTGGAGCTAAGCCGCATATTATTTAAGCAAAATATTAACCTAAATGAATTAACGGATCTAACGCTTCATCCCGATACAAGTATATCTTTTAAGGCTGCCTGGCTGCTGGAAAACACATTAATGCAAAAGCCTGAACAGTTTTTACATAATATACCTTATGTAATCAGCCGTAGTAAGGATGTGCTTAACCCAAGTTGTAAAAGACACTATGCCAAAATATTAATGCACCTTACCTCTGCAAAAGCGCCTTGCGCTGTAAAACAATTAGTTGATAATATTGATCTTGAACCCGTTGTTGAAACTTGCTTTAACTGGATAACAGACCCAGCTATACCAGTTGCGGTAAAGGCCTACGGCTGCGAAGCATTATTCAACATGGGCAGCCGATATCCCTGGGTCATTGATGAACTTTCCGGTCAACTGGAATACCTTATGCGCGATGGAACCGCTGCTATACAAGCCAAAGGTAAAAGGTTGTTAAAGGCTCTTTAACAACTTTATACTTATTTACTTGGCGGTATATCGGTTGATGTGCCCATTTTTACGGGTTCTTCCGAACCTGAATCCCACTCGCCAAATGCATTTACATAAAAATTTAATATCCTTATCCAGCCAGCAGATACAATTGTACGGGTACGATAAAAAGTTTTAACCGTATACATAGCTTTTACCGGGTAAACCCAGGTTGATGCGTTGCCATTCCCCATATCCCTTAATATATCCCATTTACGCGGCGTGCCTATCTGCACGCTGGCAACATCAACGGTTACAGCGCCATCCATTCCCTTTGTAGCCGCTGCTTCACCTTTATTGCACTGAATTATCCTTTTGAGAAGTTCAGGATTAGGCTTTGCACCGTTCTTAACGGGAGGCTGTTGTATAGGGCAACCTATAATTGGCCGGTCGGCAAGTAGTGTATTGTCCTTATCAATCTTTTGGGCTGATAAAGTTTTAAC
>CAZZVY010000128.1:0-9295 GCA_964657585.1 uncultured Mucilaginibacter sp.
GTACTGATAATGGTAAAAAGCTGCCGGGTGGCGGCCTGGAGTTCCCTAATGAAAACGAGCCCGACTATCTCGACTTTGTATATTTTTCGTTTGTTTTGGGTACAACATTCCAGGTATCTGATGTAGAGATATCTTCGCGGCAAATACGCCGCCTGGCCTTAGTGCACGGGCTTATCGCCTTTGCTTTTAACACGGCCATTTTGGCATTGAGTATTAACGTAGTATCAGGTTTGGTGGCCCAATAGTTATCACTTTACCTTATAGGCTATTATGTCAATTGTAACATATAGGTTATAATTATCCTATAAACTTTCCATTATTTAATTTAAGCCTTTAAATTATTTAAGCTTCATGAAAAAACTTTTTCTTCCCGTTTTATTAACTTCAATTGCTGTGCATGTATTTGCCCAGGGAAGGCCGCAACAGCAGGATACCACCGGCGGCCGCCGTGCTGCATTGCCAGGCGGTTTTGCCGGCGGCGCAACAGCGCGCGCCGTACCGCGCCCTTATAAAAGCGTAATAACCGATAAAGCTGTTAGCCGCAACGGTTTATTTAAAACTCATAAGGTTGATGATCATTATTATTTTGAGATAGGCGATAGCCTTTTAAACCGTGAAATACTGGTAGTGAACCGCATAGCCAAGGCCGGGGCCGAAGTTCGCGCAGCCGACGGCTACGCCGGCGATATCATTGGCAACTCGGTAATCACGTTTGAAAAGGGGCCTAATAACCGCATCTTTATGCGTAAAATATCATACGCCACCTACAGCCCTGATAGTACCAAGGCCATGTATGCCGCAGTACAGCGCTCTAACATACAGGCTATTGCGGCAGCCTTCAATGTTGCTGCCTACTCGCCTGATGCTAAAGGCAGCGTAATTGATATGACTGATTATATCAACCAGGATAATGACATTTTTTACTTCAGTTCGCCCCAAGCCAAAACCCGCATGCGCCTGGGCAACCAACTGGCCGACAGAAGTTATATTGAAAATGTGCGCAGCTTTAAAAACAATATTGAAATAAGCACGGTAAAAACCTATTCCCTGGGCGCCGCAGCCAATCCTTTCGGCGCACGCGGGGGCACGCCTGCACCGGCTGCCGGCGGCGGAGGAAATGCTGGTAATGGTGCAGTTACTGTTGAGCTGAATACATCATTAGTAATACTGCCTAAAGTGCCCATGGAAGCCCGTTACTTCGACCCGCGCGTAGGTTACTTTACCACCGGTTATACCGATTTTGATATTAACCCCCAAGGCATTAAAAATATTGAACTGATTGCCCGGTGGAGGCTTGAGGTAAAGCCCGAGGATATGGAGAAATATAAAAAAGGCATCCTGGTTGAACCTAAAAAACAAATTGTTTATTATATAGACCCCGCCACGCCTAAAAAATGGCAGCCGTATTTGATAGCCGGGGTAAACGACTGGCAAAAGGCCTTTGAGGCAGCCGGGTTTAAAAATGCTATTGTAGCCAGGGTTGCCCCTACTACCAAAGAGGATTCTACCTGGAGTTTGGATGATGCCAGTCACTCGGTGATCGTTTATAAACCATCAGAAACAGAGAATGCCAGCGGCCCGCACATATCCGATCCGCGCAGCGGAGAGATATTGGAAACCCACATTAACTGGTACCATAACGTAATGAAACTGGTGCACGACTGGTATATGATCCAGACAGCCGCCGTTGACCCGCGTGCCCGTAAAATGGAGTTTAGCGATGAGTTGATGGGCGATCTGATCCGCTTTGTATCATCGCATGAGGTTGGGCACACACTTGGCTTGCGCCATAACTATGGTTCAAGTTCGGCCACGCCGGTTGAAAAACTGCGCGATAAGGCCTGGGTTGAAGCTAACGGCCATACCGCCTCTATTATGGATTATGCCCGTTTTAACTACGTTGCACAGCCCGAAGATAATATTACGAAGGCGGGTTTATACCCGCGCATTGGCGATTATGACAAATGGGCCATTAACTGGGGTTATCGCGTATTGCCTGGTGTTAAGGGACCTAAAGCCGAAGTACCGATCTTAAATAAAATGACCGTTGAGGCTTTAAAGGACCGCCGCCACTGGTTCGGTACTGAAACCAACCCGGATGACCCGCACTCTCAAAATGAGGACCTTGGCGACGATGCCATGAAAGCCAGTGATTACGGCATTAAAAACCTGCAACGCATATTGGTTAAATTACCTGAATGGACCAAAGAGCCAAACGAAAATTACGAGAACCTGGCTAATATGTACAATCAATTAACCACACAGTTTGGTCGCTACATGGGCCATGTGGCTAAAAATATCGGTGGCATCTATGAAAATCCAAAAACTGTTGAAGAGACCGGTTTTGTATATGAAACTACGCCAGCCGCTACCCAAAAGGAAGCTATGGACTTTTTAGACCGCCAGTTATTTACTACCCCTATCTGGCTGGTTAACAATGACATTCTTAACCAGATAGGCAGCAATGGCGTAAACGTGATCTACCGCCTGCAGGACCCGGTACTGACCCGTATATTAAGTGAGCATACATTAAACAAGATGCTGGTGGCCGAATCGAAGGATAAAGCCGCTTACAAGATAACGGACTTTTTTAGCGACATGCAAAATATTGTGTTCCGCGAATTGAAGACCAACTCACCAATTGATGTTTATCGCCGTAACCTGCAGAAATTATATGTTGACAAGCTGATAGATATTGTTGCACCTGCGCCGGAACCGGCAGCAGCAACTGTAGCCTTGCCTGCTGGCGGCGGCCGTCGCGGCGGTGCAGGCGGTACGCGCGAACTTGACCAAACCGACGTAGTATCAGTGGCTAAAGCGCAACTGCGCCTAATTAACAGCCAGATAAAAACTGCGCTTCCCGGTACTGCCGATAATATGAGCAACTATCACCTGCAGGACCTGTCTGAAAGGATAACTGCTGCGCTTAATCCTAAAAGTTAGGGCCTGATTTTTCCATTTTTTTAATGGATAGAAGAATTAAAATATATTGATGCCGTTGTTAAGCCGTCCGGGGATTATCCTGGACGGCTTATTTATTGCTGTATAATCGGGCTTGAAAATGTATGAAGAACGTGAAATGATCTGTTTGTTATTTGAATATTGTTTAACTTTACTTATCAATATCCCTCATTATGAAACCTTTATTACTAACGGGCTGTTTTTAACAAGCATTTACACTGCACTGGCGCAAACAACTACCGGCGACGTTATTATTAATGAACCGCCTCTAATTAACAGGGTTATAGGCAATGGCGCTATTGCCAACTATGATAAAGTAATTGCTGCAGATCCCAAAAATAGCATGGCTTACTGTAACCGCGGTATAGCCAAAATGACTGCCCGGCGCTATGGCGATGCTATTGCCGATTTAGCGTAGCTATTGCCCTAAAGCCCGATTTTGTACGCGCCTATAACGAGCGCGGTATTGCTAAAAAGAACCTGGAATTGTATGCCGAGGCAGTGCAGGATTACGACAAGGCAATACAGATAGACCCTAAATATAAAGCGGCCTACAACAACCGGGGATACGCTAAACTGGAATTAAAGGAGCCATAGAAGATTATGACCAGTCCATTGCGCTTGATTCTGCCACTACCATCGCTTATTTGAACCGTGCTTACAGCAAAAGCATGCTGGGATTATCGCAGGAAGCCATTGCCGATTATACAAAACTTATAGCGCTTGACCCCATCAATACAACAGCCTTTTTACCCCGCGGTGTAGAGAAAGGTAAAATAATTAACGTACTGGGTGCTATTGCTGATTTTGATCAGGCCATTATCATTAACCCGCGCTATGCAGCAGCTTACTTTGAACGAGCGCAGGCAAAAGAAAGCCAGGGAAATCATGACGCTGCCATGGCTGATCTGGATATGGCCGTTCTATACAACTCTGCCGATGCTAAATACATTAAGGCGCGAGGTACTATCAAATTGAAAAATGGTCAGTATGCTGATGCGGTTTCTGATTTTGCCAAAGCCATACAACTTAAACCCGAGACTGCCGATAATTATAATCTTTTAGGGTATGCCTATTATAAGCAAGGCAATGTAAAAGACAACTATATTAATGCCTTAACCTACTACGATCTGGCTGCAGCTTTGAGCAAACCAGGTTACAAACCAACTTACGAGTATCGCCAGCAGGTGGCTTTGAGTATTGCCAACACAGGTAGTATGGGGTTGAAGTGAATTATTGAGCTTGAAAAACTTCAATTTCATATCGTAGCATTGGGTGGCCCGGTACAGGGAGGCTACTTTAAAGCCACTACGTTCGGTTATTGTTGTATTCGGGTACTCATCCTTGAACGGTATTGGTATGTTCAGGCAAGCAGCCCTTCTCCCTCTCTATAAATTGCGGGCGGCGCAGGTTTAATCCTAATGCTTTATTAAGCTCGGCGCTTACATAATCGGCCAGTTCGGGCGAGTAGCGTTCATCATGCTGGTGCATAAAGAACCATACAGATTGTAAGCCCTTGCTGGCCCAATCCTTTATGCGGGCTACCCATTCGTCCACACGCTGGTAATCGGTTCTGTCCAGGCTGTTGCCCACAAACCGGATAAAGGCATGCGGCGTGGGCAGTTCCATGTGCACACAATCGCGCCGGCCTGCAGCATCGGTTATTACCGCGCCTATATTCAGGTCGTGCAACATGTTGAATAATTGTTCCCTTACCCCAGGCACCGCAAACCATTCCTTGTGCCGCACTTCCACAAAAACCGGGATATCTTTTGGCAATTGTTCCAGGTAAGTTTTCAGTTCAGGGAAACTTTTAGGCGTGTAATTATCGCCCAACTGCAAAAACAACGGGCCCAGCATATCGCCAAAGGCTAAAATACCCTCATAATACCGGGTGGTGATGTCGTCGGCATTTTTTAACCGGCGTATATGGCTGATGCTTTGCGAAAACTTGGGACAAAACTTAAAACCGGGATTAGCGGCAGCCTTTTCCTTCCACTTTAAAATGGTATCAGGCCCGTAAACATTATAAAAAGTTGCGTTCAGTTCAATGCAATCAAAATGTTTTACATATTCATCCAGAAAGTTGGCATCCTTGGTTTTAAGCGGATATATTTTGCCCACCCATTCTTTACGCCCCCATTTGGCCGCACCAACATGTACCTGTACCGGTTGGTTATTGATAACCGCATTTAGGGTGGCGGCCGTTAAGGGTGTATCATCCGGTAAAATAAAATTTGTTGACGATAACAGTTCGGGGGCAACGCGGCCAAATTCCATAAATATGTTTTTTGCGTGAAATTAAGAAATATCGGTTTAATGTTTTGTTTGCAATAACTACAATTTTTATGTTATTTGTATTAAAACCCGTTATGAGCATGAAGATCGACTCAATTTTTGCAGGCGCTGCGCTTACCCTGATATTTCTTACAACTACGGTTAAGGCACAGCCGGCGGCCGAAAATGGGTTAGATTATTATGTAACACACGCCCCTTTCAAAATGCCGGCGGTGACAGAACCCAGATTTAATACTAAAGTTTACAATATTAGGGACTATGGCGCCGCAGGTGACGGCCAGACCTTAAACACCGCTGCTTTTGAAAAGGCTATAACAGCCTGCAATGCAGGCGGCGGGGGCACCGTATTAATACCGCCGGGCTTGTGGTTAACCGGGCCGATTGAATTAAAAAGCAATGTAAACCTGCATGCAGACCGCGGTGCGCTGATCACTTTCACTACCGATCATACGCAATATCCTGTTGTTGACGGCAAAGTTAAAATACCATTGTACGGCAATAAGCTGGAAAACGTGGGCATTACCGGCGAAGGCATATTTGATGGCGGAGGCGAAACCTGGAGGCCGCTGAAGAAAACCAAGGCCGCCCCTACCCTTTGGGCCGATATGTTAAAGGCGGGCGGTGTAATAAGCAAAGACGGCAGCATGCTTTGGCCCACCAGGCAAGGTATGGAAGGCGAAGATTATTTAAAAACATTAAAGGGCAAAACCAACTTGACCGAGAGCGACTATCTGCCCGCACGGGATTTTCTGAGGC
Source organism: uncultured Mucilaginibacter sp. (assembly GCA_964657585.1). GTDB lineage: Bacteria > Bacteroidota > Bacteroidia > Sphingobacteriales > Sphingobacteriaceae > Mucilaginibacter. The sequence continues at coordinate 6,016 of CAZZVY010000128.1, forward strand.
CTGTAATGGTATCGGTACAAAACAGCAAGAACGTGCTGATAGACGGCCCTACATTTAAAAACTCGCCTAATTTTGCACTTAATCCAAAAAGCTGCACAAACATGATCATCCGTAACGTGACCATCTTTAATGAATACTGGGCGCAAAACGGCGATGCGATTGACCTGTCATCCTGCAAAAACACTGTTGTGTACAAGTGTACTGTACATGCGGGCGACGATGGCATCTGCATGAAGTCAAGCGGGGGTAAGGGTGATGCCTATAATGATCCCGGCTTAAAAAATATTATTATTGCCGATTGTATTGTTTACCATGCCCACGGCGGCTTTGTAATAGGCAGCAATACAGATGGCGGCATGCAGAATATTTTTGTGACCAACTGCAACTTTGTTAACACTGATATAGGTATCCGTATTAAAAGCAGCCGCGGCCGAGGCGGGCCGGTACGCGATGTTTATATTGACAGTATCTATATGCATAACATTCTTAATGAGGCTATACTTTTCAGTACTTATTACGAGGATGAAAAACCTGCAGCTCCCGGCCAAAAATTTGAGGTAAACGATAAAACGCCGAAATTTCAGGATTTTTACCTGAGCCACATCTACGGCAGCGGTGCAAAAGCAGCCATTTCTATTACAGGTTTGCCAGAAATGCCCATAAACCGTATACATTTCACAGACATGGTACTATCGGCAGACCAACCGGTGGATATGACGGAAGCAACAGCTATCGGCCTGAAAAATGTGCGCATACTTTCGCCTGAAAAAACGTTGTTCAATCTCAGCAATACTTCAGATATCAACTTAGACCATATTGAGTATGGCAGCAACGTAACAACACTTATTAATGTAAGCGGCGTAAAAAGCAGGAACATCAGTGTGCAGGGCGTACAATTGAAAGGTACCGGCCTGCCGGTAGTTGCAGGCAAAGGCGCCGGTAAAGATGCGGTAGTAATCAAATAGCTATTCCTCGATCTTTGAATGCCGTTTGGTATCGCCCATAAATATGTATATTACTAATGATATGGCTATGCAAACGGTTACATACCAGTAAAACCATTCCTGGTGGCCATGTTGTTTAAACTCCAGGGCTATAAGCTCGGCCGTACCGCCAAAGGCAGATACGGCAATGGCATAAGGAAAGCCTACGCCAAGCGCCCGGATATGCGCCGGAAACAGTTCGGCTTTGACCACTGCGTTTATGGAGGTATAACCGCTTACTATTACCAGTGCGGCCGTAAGTAAACCTATGGCAACAAGGTTTTGATGCGTGTGGCCTAACAAGTCCATGAGCGGCACTGTTAGCAGTGTGCCTGTTATGCCAAAGCCTATCAGCAAAGGTTTACGGCCAATCCGGTCAGAAATTGAGCCGAACAATGGTTGTATCAGCATAAAAATCAATAAGGTAATTGTTGAAATTAACGTAGCAGCGCTTTTGCTGAATCCGGAGGTGTTAACCAGGAACTTTTGCATATACGTAGTAAAGGTGTAAAAAGCTACCGTACCGCCTAAGGTTAATCCAACAACGGTTAGTACGGCCTTGGGGTGTTTGGACAATGCTTTGATAGTCCCGCGATCGCGGTGGGTTGCCTGTGCACCGGCATTTACAGGGTGAAGGGCAACAGATTCCTGCATACTGCGCCTCAGGTACATTACCGATAAGGAAAGTATTGCGCCGATAAAGAAAGGGATGCGCCAGCCCCATTGCTGCAACTGGCTTTCGGTTAAAAATGTATGTTGTAAAAGTACCAGCACGCCCAGGGCTGTTAACTGCCCCATTATTAAGGTTACATACTGAAAGCTGGAATAAAACCCACGGTGTTTCCTGCCGGCCATTTCGCTTAAATAGGTGGCACTGGTGCCATATTCGCCGCCAACGCTAAGGCCTTGAACAATGCGGGCCAGTAACAGCACTACAGGCGCTGCTATACCTATTTGCTTATAACCCGGCACAATGGCAATCATTAATGAGCCTATGCTCATCAGTAATACCGATAAAGTTAACGCCGCCTTGCGGCCCCTGCGGTCGGCATAGGTGCCCATCAGCCAGCCGCCAACCGGGCGTATTAAAAACCCGATGGCAAAAACCCCGGCGGTATTAATCAGTTGTACTTCCTTGTTATCAGATGGAAAAAAAACATTGGCAAAATACAGCGTAAAAGCCGAATAGGCATACCAATCGTACCACTCTACCAGATTACCTAATGAACCGGCAATGATGGAGCCGATGCGGCGTGTAACGGTGTGTTGGGTAGTGACCATGTGTTCAATAATCTGATGTATGTAATATGGGATAGCTAAATATACAAGATACCTGTATTAATTTAATAATTTTGAAAATGCGCGGAACCATATTTGCAGTTATAGCCTTATTAATGTTAACAGTTACAGCCAGGGCCCAACACCAGCAGTTGCGTGCCGCGATAAGCCGCATTGCGGCAACTGCACATGGCCGTGTGGGTGTAGCCATTAGTTTGCTGGAGACCGATGATACGCTTACCTATCACAACCGCGAACATTATGTTTTGCACAGCGTGGCCAAACTGGCTATTGCCATAAAAATGCTGCGCGAGATTGATAAAGGGCGTTTTAAAATAGACCAGCTGGTGCATATCAGCAAAGAAGACCTGCCCGAAACTTACAGCCCGCTGCGCGATAAATACCCTGATGGCGATGCAGAAGTAAGTATATCATCATTAATAACCTATATGGTATCATTAAGCGATAACGATGCCTGCGATATTATATTGAAGCTGTTAGGCGGCACAGAACCGGTTCAGGATTTGATGAACACATTGGGCGTTGGCCCAATATCCATCAAAGCTTCTGAAGCACAAATGGCCGCAGCGTGGCCGGTACAATATACCAACTGGTGCCAGCCGTTTACCCAGGCAGAATTGTTGAGGGTAGTTTATCGTGGTACGCTGTTATCAAAACCCAGTAACGATCTTTTATGGCGCTTAATGCTGGCTACATCAACAGGCCCGATGCGGTTAAAAGGTTTACTTCCGCCGGGTACCCCTGTTGCACACAAGACCGGTACTTCCAGCACTAACGATAAAGGTTTGACACCTGCAACTAATGATGTGGGCATTATCGTACTGCCTAATGGCCGCCACCTGGCCATTGCGGTGTTTATTACAGATTCCACCGACCCATCTGCCACCCGTGACCTCATCATTGCCAGAATAGCCAAAGCCGCGCATGATGAGTTTGTAAAATAAACCCAACCAACCTCTAATAGTACTGCTTAAAAAATCTTTCTGCCAGGTAAGATT
>CAZZVY010000129.1:0-9276 GCA_964657585.1 uncultured Mucilaginibacter sp.
TATTAAAGTCAGTGCTTTAGCACTGCTGGTACTTTTCCCCTAAATTTAGGGGAACACTAAGTAGGTGCAACTTGCAGTAGCTTTAATAAGAGGTTGAAAAGGGTACAAAGGTTTAACCCCGACTCACGTTAAATTAATGCTCGTTTATCCTATCTTTATAGGATTATACCCTTAACATGAGAATATATTTTACCCTTATTTGCCTCATTGTTTGTAATTGTTGCTTTGGTCAGAATAATACAGTTTTACCAAAAATAAGTAAGGCGATAATTGGCCACGGACCCTCTAAAAAAGCTTCTAAAGATACGGTTATCGAATCTGATACTTCAAAAGAAAATAAGGAACCGCGTTACTATTATGTATCGGTCAATGCGAATGTGCTGGTAAACAGTAAGGGCGGTTTTGTAAAAAGGTTCTCACCAGCCATAGAACTTGGGCGTACATACGGCATTTTTGATCTCGGCCTTACTACCGGGTTAACAAATTTCACTGGCAGCGATACTACTCATTATATCGAGTTCAGGCCTACTATTAACATTTTTTCAAAAGGCCGGTTTGCCGAAGGGCTTTGTTTGGGGGCAGGATATGTATTTGGCGCCAAACAGGGCATGATGACAGAAATATGCAATAGTATAAATTTCAATATTTCAGAGAACGTGGCATTGGCCGTTGTGCAGGGGTATTACTTTTTTGACGGCACCAATGATAGCCGCACCGCTCAGTACATGGGCATTAGCTTTACCTACAATTTTTTGCGGAAGCATAGTGTTAACAAACAGCGCAAAAAGACAGCTATTATAAGCGATAAATAAAAAGCTTTTTTTGGATTATTGCTGGTTTGGAGTATATTACATCGTTTAAACCTGTATCCTGCGCCATGCACAGCAAAACCACCTGTTCATCATTAAAGCTACTAACGTTTTTATGCATTGTTTTGGCCTTGCAAAGCTGCGGGCCAGGTAAGCCGGGCATTTGGCAAGGCAATAAAATTACCTCCGGGAAAAGGGCGGGGCTGCACGCCATGAATGTGGAGATGCTGGGTTACTTAAAAAATAACCGGTACCAGGCACTGCAGTTTATGTTTTCAAAAGAATTGCTGGACGACCCTGCGATGATGGTTGACGTAGAACATATCAGCAATTACATGAAGCAGGATAGCTTTACCCTGATGCGGGAATATTATGTGGTAAGCCCGCCTTATACCAGCATTACCATTAAAGAACGCCAGTTAGGTATAAATAATTTCGACTTGCATTACAGCAGCCTGGCGCCAGAAATGTATGTAGCCTTATTCAGGCAACAGCACGTTGCCGATCAGCCATTTTTAACTGCTGTTTATTATAAATACAGTTACGGCTGGAAACTGGGAGAGTTAATATTAGGGCAATACACAATTGAAGGTAAAACCGCACCCGAATTGGCAGCCCGTGCTGGTAAGGAAAAAAGCAAGGGTTATTTACTGGATGCGGTAAATACAATGGCGCTGGCTGCACAATGCTCAAAACCGAACGATGAATGGCAATACGCCTGCGACAACCAGATGATTATACAGCGCGACAGCCTGATGGCTTTAGCAAATCAGAGCTATAAATTCCCGTTTGAAATTAACGAAATAGGTACGCACCCGCGTATTATTAGTGTATTTTACCAGAAAACGGCCGGAGGGCTTTTCCCTAAAATATACTATGTTTCAAAAATTAAACTAAAGGACACTTTAGCGCTTAAGCAAGAAAACCAGAAGATTAAAAAGGCGTTGAGCAGCCTTATTCCCGGTATAGATAAAAATAAAAAATATGTTTTTTATGCTGCTTTTAATACCAACCCAACAGCAAAAGCCAGCGTAGATCATTTTGATATGATGGACAAACTACAATGAACTATTAATAATTCCTTGACTAAATTTTAAGAAGTATAAGTTTTTGTGTTTTGATATCTAAAACAAGCCCTCAATAATATGATCAGCCGTCAGCCCTTCGGCTTCGGCATGGTAGCTCCGTACTATACGGTGCCTTAATATAGGTTTGGCAATAGACTGTACATCCTCAATATCCGGAGAATACTTTCCGCTGATAACCGCATGGCATTTAGCCCCCAGAATTAAGAATTGCGATGCCCGGGGGCCTGCACCCCAGTTAAGCATCTTTTTAACCTGCGGCGTTGCCATATCGCCATGCGGACGGGTTTTAGCTACCAGCTTTACCGCATACTCAAGCACGTTATCCGTTACCGGGATATTGCGTATCAGCTGTTGAAAATAAATGATCTGTTCGGCGTTCAGTATCTTGCCAACTTCGGGCTTTAAGGTACTGGTGGTATTTTTAACCACCTGCAATTCTTCGGCAAAGGTGGGGTAGTCCAGGTGTACATTAAACATAAAGCGGTCTAACTGCGCTTCGGGTAAGGGGTAAGTGCCTTCCTGCTCAATGGGGTTTTGTGTGGCCAGTACAAAAAATGGCTGTGCCAGCTTATGGGTTACGCCGGCGGCTGTAACTGCCTTCTCCTGCATGGCCTCTAAAAGCGCAGCCTGGGTTTTGGGCGGTGTACGGTTTATCTCGTCTGCAAGTATAATGTTTGCAAATATGGGCCCCTTTATAAATTTAAAATTCCGGTCCTCGCCCAATATCTCAGACCCGATAATGTCCGAAGGCATCAGATCGGGCGTAAACTGTATACGGTTAAAATCAAGGTCGAGCACCTGGGCTATGGTTTGCACAAGCAAAGTTTTAGCCAGGCCCGGCACACCCACCAGCAAACAATGCCCATTACTGAAAATGGATATCAACACCGATTTTACAACTTCGTCCTGACCTATTATTATTTTACCAATTTCAGTACGGATCTGTTTAAAAACATCTTTTAAAGCGTCGGCAGCTTCAACATCAGTGCGGTGTTGCATATGTGGTTTATGGTTTTACTTGTGCGGTGGTTGCTGGTATCCAGTTCTTTAATTGAGGACAGGCCTGGTATTCAGGATCAATCCTTATAAAGGTTTCCTTACGTTTCTTTTCAAACCACTCACTTACTGTGCGGTTTATTTTATATTCGTTGGCTATCTCTTTCAGTTTAGGGAAATCCTGGGCAAGGTTGGCCTTGTGCGCATCAGTGACCGATTTAAGATATAATATTTTATAGGCTTTTTTACCGGTCTGGTCTGTAAATAACATGGGTTTTGACATGCTGCCCACCTTCATAGTATCTACAACAAGTGCAATTTGCGGGTCCAGCTTATCGGTAGGGATATAGGTAGTACGTGTGTTTACATTCTCGGCATTCAGCATCATGCCGCCGTTAAATTTAGTCTCCTTATCATCTGAGTAAACAGAAGCTGCGGCAGAAAAATCTATTTTTTTATTGGCCGAGAGAATGGCAAAAATACTATCGGCCCTGGCCTTGGCCCTATCCAAACTGGCAGCGGTAATTGCCGGTATAATAAGGATGTGGCGCGCATGCACCTGTTCGCCCCGGCGCTCTATAACCTGTATAATATGAAAGCCAAAGTCGGTCTCAAAAACCGGCGATACCTCACCGGCCTTCAGTTTAAATGCAGTCGCGCTGAATTCTTTAACCATGGCCGTCCGGTCGAAAAATCCAAGGTCGCCGCCCTCTACCGCCGATGCCTGGTCCATTGAGTATGAACGGGCCAGCAAACCAAAATCGGTACCGGCCTTAATGCGGGTACGCAGGGCCTCCAACTTTTGGCGGTATTCCTCTTTTTCGTCTTTGTTTAGCTGGGGGTTAAATACAATTTCGCCAACTTCAACTTCCTTGTTATAAGTGGGCAAACTATCTTTGGGGATGCCATCGTAAAACTTTTTTACATCCTGCGGGGTAACGTTTACCTTTTCGGTAATTTTTTGCTGCATACGGTTAGCAATCATTGATTCCCGCACATCGGCCCGTATCTCATCCTTATATTGAAGGGTGGAGCGGCCTAAGAACTGCTCCAGCTTATCCTGCCCGCCAGCCCGCTGTATCATCCCGCGCATGCGGCGGTCCACTTCGTTATCAACTTCATCGTCCTTAACCGTTACACTGTCAATAACTGCCTGCTGTGCCAGCAATTTTTGGGTAACCAGCTGCTGCAATATCTGGCATTTTGCTGCTGGTGTAACCTGCATGCCATTGGCCTGGTACTGCGCATATAACGATTCGATGTCTGATTGTAAGATAATGCTGCTGCCAACAACGCCGGCCACTTTATCAAGCACGCGCTGTGCCCGGGCAAACGTTGTTAAACATATAAAACTTAATACGGCTATGCCCAATTTTCTCATCTGTCCTTTTTATTAATTCTGAAGCCGCAGCCTGATCAAGCCCCGAATTTCGGAAAATTATTTGATTATGAATGTATAACAATTTTATTACCTCATTATTATACTTAATAGTGCGAATATGCTGATTAACCCTCAATTGGTTTAACTATTTTTGGTTAAATTTTGTTAAAAAGCATGTTAGCAGAAAACCCGCTTGCCTTATCGTTTTTATTGCCTGATGATATATATCTGTTGGCTGACGAGCGCTTTACATCTGTTAATGTGCTTGCTGAAATGTCCAAAATACCTCAGGTTGCCGAGCCTGAAGTTGCTTATAAAGAAACGGTTACATTTAATTACACCGGCAACTACAGCAAAAAATTCCTGATAGTGGTCCATTACCCGGCACATGACACGATGGAACCGGCGCATCTTAATGCGCTGGAAAGCACGCTTAAAAGGAAGGAAATGGGATTGAATAATGTGGCTATATTCAACATAAGCAAATATCCGGACGTAAACATAAACGCTGTACTTGATTTTTTTAAACCTGCGAAGGTGCTATTGCTTGGTAAAAACGCCTTACCGGCAGGGTTAACGCTTCCCGCGCTTAATCAAATCACTCAACAGAGTGAATATATTTTGTTATACAGTTTCAGCTTTAACGAAATGATGGGTAACAAAGAGAACACCAAGGCCTTTTGGGAACAAATGAAATTATTGTAATGGCCCACCAGTTAGTTTTTGCTACCAATAACCGCCACAAGCTGGACGAGGTATCGGCTAAAGTTGGCAACCAGTTTAAATTGTTGACGCTGGCCGATATTGGCTGTACAGCTGATATTAAAGAAACCGGAACTACCTTTCATGAAAATGCTTCCATTAAAAGCCGGTATATATTTGAGCATTACCGCCTGGATTGCTTTGGCGATGACAGCGGGTTGGAAATAGCTGCTTTAAACGGCCAACCGGGGGTATATTCTGCACGGTATGCCGGCACACATGGTAACCATACCGCTAATCTGATTAAGGTGCTGCACAATATGCGGGGGATCCTTAACCGCAAGGCAAGGTTCCGTACGGTTATTTCACTTATATGGCAGGGAAGGGAGCATTTTTTTGAAGGCGCCGTTGAAGGTTCTATCCGCAATGAAGCATCCGGCACCGGCGGTTTTGGCTATGACCCGATCTTTCAGCCCGATGGTTTTGATATTACATTTGCGGAGATGAGCATGGAAGACAAGAATAGCATAAGCCACAGGGCCAAGGCCTTGGATAAGTTGATAGGATTTTTAAACAGTAATGACAGCCTTTAATTGCCTGATATTATAGCATACTTCTGATATTTTGCTTAAAGCATATTATTCATCTATTTTATCCCATCTGTAAAGAACCGGGTCGTTTTGTCTGATGAGAATTTGTCATTATTATAAAGTTTAGATGCTCCCTTAGGGATTGATAATGATTGCCAGTTTGAATCAGATAACATTTTACCTACAAATATCATTTGCCCTATATGGTACGGCAAATGCGCCAGTTGCCGGTTGATAGCTTCTAAAACGGTATGGCCCTCGTTGCGGATATAGACCGTTCTATCCAGATCATCTTCTGTCAACGGATCAATCGCATCAAATAAACATTGCCATCCCTTTTCCCAATATGCCGTTAATTCGGTTTTGTTCATTTTGGTGCCTTCAAATTCATTATCACGGTCACGCCATTCTTTCTCACCATCTGAGTTTAAAAAATCCGTCCAGCGCGATATGGAATTACCAGCTATGTGTTTAATAATTATAGCAACGCTGTTTGATTCCTGGTTATACTGCCAATGCAATTGCTGCTCATCCAGCCTATCTATAACGGCATTGCCTAAAGATTTGTAATAACGGAATAGCTTAAGAGCGCTTTGCAAGTAACTATTATTAATGCTTTTCATAATTTTTAAGGTTAATTTTCAACCACCGTTGTTTTCCTGTTCAGCATCTTCCATATCGCATCTACATACTCCCGGTCATTAGCCAGGCGGGGTACTTTGTGCTGGCCGCCTAATTTGCCCCGCTCCTTCATCCATTTTAAAAATGTGCCTTGCGGCAGCGGGTGTACTATGGGGCGGCGCAGGGCAAGGTCTTTAAAGCGTTTGGCATCATAGTCGGAATTGAGTTTGCGCAGGGTCTCATCCAGCAGGTCAACAAAGCGGTCAAACTCGGCAGGGTTCTTATTAAATTCTATCAGCCATTCGTGACTGCCTGATTCGTCGTCTGAAAAATAAACGGGCGCAGCCGTATAATCGCAGATGATGGCACCGGTGGTATGGCAGGCTTTTTCAAGTGCACGTTCAGCATTGTCAATGATCAGTTCCTCGCCAAAGGCATTTATGAAATGCCGTGTACGACCGGTAATTTTTATACGGTAAGGCGATAGCGAAGTAAAGCGTACGGTATCACCTATCATGTAGCGCCACAGGCCTGCGTTGGTAGTAATTATAAGTGCATAATTTTTGTGCAGTTCCACTTCGTTAAGGGTTAAGGTTGGCGGCTGGTCGTCATATAAATGTTCAAACGGCAAAAACTCATAAAAAATACCATAATCCAGCATCAGCAGCATATCGTCGCGGTTTGATGTATCCTGTATCCCAAAAAAGCCTTCACTGGCATTATAAATATCCACATACTGCATTCCGGGGGTAGGTATCAGTTGCTTAAACAACTCGCGGTACGGCGTAAAGTTAACCGCCCCATGAAAATAAATTTCCAGGTTTGGCCACACTTCCAGCAAATTATTTTTCCCGGTGATCTCCAAGATGCGTTTAAACAGCAAAATGTTCCATGTAGGTACGCCGCTGATGCTGGTTACATTTACATCCTTGGTGGCATAGGCCATTTTCTCAATCTTTTCCTCAAAATTTTCTATCAGCGCAATATCTACATGAGGTACACGGTAAAATGAAACCCAGAGCGGCAGGTTCTTTATGATAACGGCAGACAGGTCGCCAAAAAAAGTATCGCCATTTAACTGGCTTATTTGATGGCTGCCGCCAAGCGTTAATATCTTACCGGTAAACAGAAGCGAATCGGGCCGGTTATTTAAATACAAGGTAAGCATATCCTTGCCTCCTTTAAAGTGGCACTCCTCTAACGATTCTTCACTTACCGGGATAAACTTGCTCCTGTCGTTAGTAGTTCCCGATGATTTGGCAAACCACTTGATCTCCGACGGCCACAACACGTTTTGCTCGCCTTTCAGCATCCGCTCTATGTAGGGTTTAAGCGTATCGTAAGTCTGTAGGGGAACACGCTCTTTAAACTGCGCATAGCTATCTATACTTTTAAAGCCGTGCTGCCTGCCCCATTCCGTATTTTCGGCCCATGATATTAGTTGCTCAAACCATTCATCCTGCACCTCATTGGGGTACTTCATAAAAAGCTCGATCTGATGGATGCGCTTTTTAATGAACCAGGTAAAAACAGAATTGATAAGCGGCATAGGCGTAAACTCTTTTATGGATTAAATACTTTTCGTTTCAGCACAAAATTACTGCCCAGGTATACCTTGCGCACCATTTCGTTCTCGGCCAATATTTCCGGCACACCACTTTCCAGTATCTTGCCTTCAAACAGCAAATAGGCCCTATCGGTAATTGATAAGGTTTCCTGTACATTATGGTCGGTAATCAATATGCCGATGTTCTTATGTTTTAATTTCGCTACCAGCGCCTGTATTTCCTCTACTGCAATAGGGTCAACACCGGCAAAGGGCTCATCTAATAAAATGAAATTTGGTTCTGCCGCCAGGGCGCGGGCAATCTCGGTACGGCGGCGCTCGCCGCCTGATAGCAGATCGCCGCGGTTACGCCGCACCTTATGCAAACTAAATTCATCTATCAAGGCCTCCAGCTTTTCTTCCTGGCTTTGCTTGCTCAAAGGCCCCATTTCCAAAATGGCCTTAATATTATCTTCCACAGATAATTTACGGAAGATGGAGGCCTCCTGCGCCAGGTAACCTATCCCCTTTTGGGCCCGGCGGTACATAGGGTCGGTAGTAATGTCCTCCTCATCCAGGTATATCTTACCTTCATTGGGTTTTATCAACCCTACTATCATGTAAAAAGAAGTGGTTTTACCGGCCCCATTGGGCCCCAGCAAACCCACTATCTCCCCCTGCGATACATTGAACGATACATCGTTAACAACGGTACGCTGCTTGTATTTTTTTAATATGTGTTCTGCTCTTAAGTTCATAGGCCCCCTCTGAATCCCCCGGAAGGGGATACTTTTTAAAAAATTATTGTTCATAGCCCCTTTGAATCCCCCCGGAAGGGGGAATTTCTTTTAAGCCCTCCTTCAGGAGAGGGTTTGGGAGGGGCGTATCCCCTTTATATTTAGCTGTATACTTCTTTTTTCGCGCCAAACCTTTTCTTCAATACAATAGCAAATATCGAAAGGTTTGCCGCTGTTGATGTTGTCCAGATATTCGGCCTGATTAAATGCTATGGCCTCAAACATAGGCGAGCCTGGCTGTTGCACCGCCATGCGGATATGCTGTTCGGCTACAATGCTTGCCAAGCCTCTAACATACACGTTTTTACTTAAAAACACCGGCGACATATTTTCAGGGCCGAATGGTGCAAACCGCTGCAGTATTCTAAAAAATTTGGCATCTATCTGTTTCAATTCAATTTCGGCATCAACAAGTATCTCAGGTATTAATAATTCGGGCGGAATGGTGGCGCTTACCACTTCCTCAAAACGGCTGGCAAAGGCTTCTACATTTTCCGGCATAAGGGTTAAGCCTGCCGCATACCTGTGCCCGCCAAATTGCAGCAGCAGATCGCTGCAGCCGCATAAGGCCTCGTATAAGTCATATCCGCGTACCGAACGCGCCGAGCCGGCTACATGCCCGTTGGAGCGTGTAAGTACAATGGTTGGGCGGTAATATTTCTCAGTAAGGCGCGATGCTACAATGCCTATAACGCCTTTATGCCAGCCCTCGTTATACACAACCGTCGATTTTTTATCTATTAATA
>CAZZVY010000130.1:0-9157 GCA_964657585.1 uncultured Mucilaginibacter sp.
TGTACTTGTAATTCCGCGCTGAAGGCGCTGCTGCCATCCCAGGCAGTGATGTTAAATATAAAACTGCATTCAATACGCTCCTGGGGAAGTATCTGGTCGGCACTCCATTTGCGGCCGTTCAAAAAATCCTTCATCGCCGTCTCCAGCGACTGGAAAATACGTTTGTTGGTAGTTTGTATCTTAGGCGTTAACACCTGCACGCGTGCATTAAGGTCCTGCGCATGTACAGCTAAAGTACAGCAGGATAGTAATATGTATAATAGCTGTTTTTTCATGCGTGCAGCAGTTCTGTTAATTTAGCGCATACGTCCGCGGCTACTTCATCCTTACTTTTAAGTTCAAAAATGGTTTTATTCAGATCGCGGTCTATCATGGTTATTTTATTGGTGTCAGTTTTAAAGCCAGCGCCTTTATCGTTCAACGAGTTTAATATTATCAGATCCAGATTTTTATTTTGCAGTTTGGCAATGGCATTTTCTTCTTCATCGTTAGTTTCCAATGCAAAACCTACCAATATCTGCTCTGTACGTTTTTGTTCTCCTAAAGTTTTCAGTATGTCTGTTGTTTTTTTCAGGTCGATATTAAAACGGTCGTCTTTCTTTTTTATTTTCTGTGCCGATACCTCCACCGGGGCGTAATCGGCCACAGCGGCGCTCATGATCAAAGCATCGGCATGTGCAAAATGGGCAGTGCAGGCTTCCAGCATTTCAGCGGCGGAAGTTACATCAATCTGCGTAAGCGGAAAATGGTTTTTTTGCGCCGATGGCCCGGCTATCAGCGTAACAGCAGCCCCAAGCTTGGCCAGCTGATCTGCAATGGCAAACCCCATTTTGCCGGAGGAATGATTGCCAATAAAACGCACCGGGTCAATAGCTTCATAAGTAGGCCCGGCAGTTACCACTATGTTTTTATTATTCAGCGGCAGTTTTTTTTTTATTTCGTCTGTAATAAAGTTTATAATTTCTTCCGGCTCGGCCATCCGGCCCTCGCCATGCAGGCCGCTGGCCAGTTCCCCGTTACCCGGGGCAATAAGCGTATTGCCATAACGGCAAAGTCTTGTCACATTTTCTTGCGTAGCCGGGTGTTTCCACATATCCAAATCCATAGCCGGGGCAAAATACACAGGGCATTTAGCCGAGAGGTATACGGCCATAAGTAAATTATCGCACAACCCGGCAGCCATTTTGGCTATTGTATTAGCGCTGGCGGGAGCAATTAGAAGCATATCGGCCCAAAGGCCAAGTTCAACATGATTGTTCCATTCGCCAGTCTCGGGTTTATAGTAATCAACCAACACCGGTTTTTTGGAGAGCGTTGAAAGCGTTAAGGGAGTAATAAAGCCGGTGGCGTCTCTGGTCATCACTACCCGCACATCTGCGCCAGCCTTTACCAGCAGCCGCACCAGCGAAGCCGATTTATAAGCCGCTATACTGCCGCAAACGCCTAATATTATATTTTTACCCATAAGCATGGTGTAAAAATATGGTTTTTTTTATTAGGCTTAATGGTAAGAGAGTTTCGTTTTAACCGGTTAAGTATCCGCACAAAAAGGAAACGGTTGATTGTTTGTACAGGCAAAAATTAACAAAACTTACCCTTAAAATTGGAAAGATAATTTCGATGCCTATATTTAAGCCTTTAACAAATATTTTAATGAAGAAAGTACTGCTGCTCGTCCTGACTGTAATTAATATTGGTGCTTATGCCCAGCGCGGCGGTAACCCTGCTGATGCGGCTTATGTTAAAGCCAACTATACCAAGCATGAGTATATGATACCTATGCGTGATGGTAAAAAATTATGCACCGAGGTTTACGTACCTAAAGATCAAACCAAAAAATATCCGTTCCTGATGGACCGCACCTGCTATAGCGTAGCCCCTTATGGCCCGGATGCCTATAAAACAAGCATTGGGCCATCGCCAGCCTATATGCACGATGGGTATATCATTGTTTATCAGGATGTACGCGGCCGGTTTATGAGCGAGGGTATATTTGAGGAAATGACCCCCGAACTGGAAGTGCACAAAACACCGCAAGATCATGACGAAGGTACCGATACTTACGATACTATTGACTGGCTGCTTAAAAATGTACCTAACAATAATGGCAAGGTTGGGGTTTGGGGTATTTCCTATCCAGGTTTTTATACAACAGCTTCGTTATTAAGCCGCCACCCGGCCCTGGTGGCAGCTTCGCCTCAGGCGCCTATGTCTGACCTGTGGCGCGATGACGGCTGGCATAACGGCGCATTCTTTCTGGTAGCTAATTTTACGTTTTATCCCGGCTTTACAAATCGCCAGGATGATAAGCCTACACAGCGCAGGGGCGGCCGTTTTGATCCGGGGACTGATGATGGTTATGATTTTTTCCTGAAAATGGGCCCGGTAAAGAACACTAACGTAAAATATTATAAAGATACCATACGCCTGTGGAACGAAATGCTGGCCCACCCTGATTATGACCAGCATTGGAAAGACCGTAATGTACTTTATCACCTGCACGATATTAAAACCGCTGTATTGGTTACCGGCGGCTGGTACGATGCCGAGGACTTGTACGGCGCTATCAATACCTATAAAACCCTTGCCAAAAATAATGCGAAAACACCTGTTTACTTTACCATGGGCCCATGGGTGCATGGCGGCTGGGCTAACGGTACAGGCGATCATTTAGGTGATATTTACTTTGGCGGCCCCACCGCACCATGGTACCGCGACAGTGTGGAGTTTAAGTTCTTTAGCCATTACCTTAAGGGTACACCGTTAGGTAATGTTGCCCCGGTAAATGCCTTTGAAACCGGTGTTAATAAATGGAAAGCCTATAAGCAATGGCCGCCGGTTGAAGCGGTTGAAAAAAAAATATACTTGCTGCCCGGAGGAAAATTATCATTTAACGAACCTGCTGCAGGTAAAGATACTTTTGATCAGTATATCTCTGACCCGGCAGCCCCGGTGCCTTTTATTCCGGGTAAAAGCATGGATATGAACCGTGAGTATATGACCGGCGATCAGCGTTATTTTACTAAACGCAAAGATGTGTTAACTTATCAAAGCGATGTACTGGATAAGGACGTAACTATAGCCGGAAACATCTGGGCTAACCTTAAAGTAGCTACCACCGGTACCGATGCAGATTTTATAGTAAAAGTAGTTGATGTTTACCCCGATACAGCGGCTAATAACCAGTATACAGGCACTAACGAAAGGATGGCCGGTTACCAGCAAATGGTGCGCAGTGAGCCTATCCGCGGCAAATACCGCAATGCCTTTGATAAACCCGAACCGTTTACCCCAGGTAAAGTAACCCCGGTAAACTGGGAATTGCAGGATGTGCTGCACACTTTTAAAAAAGGGCATAAAATAATGGTACAGGTGCAAAGCAGCATGTTCCCGCTTATTGACCGTAACCCGCAAACATTTGTAAACATTATGACGGCTAACGAAAGTGATTTTAAAAAAGCTACCGAGATGATTTACACCAGTAAATTGCATCCAAGCTTTTTAAAAGTAAGGGTGATGAACGATAATTGATCTAATGCGCTTTACAAAACAGTTGTTAACTAAGCTTGCCCTTACTGCACCATCTTGTTGGCACAGCACGAACTGGCAAACGCCTCGGGTTTGGCTTTAAAAACAAAACCCATGCTCAGGATATAACCCATGGCTTCGTGCAGCGCCTGGTTGCTTTTAAACATAGGATTAGTATTGATATCAGCATGCACTTCCAGGTCAACATCGTACAGGTCAAGCAGATCACATAATTTATAGGAAATATCAATGGATTTTTGCACCTCGAAAAGCATACGCTCTTTAATGCTCATTTTTTGTGAAGTACGCTCCTGATGAATGTACATGAACCCTCCCCTTTTTTCGCGCAGGAAAACAATCACGGTAGCAAAATCGGTAATGGTACCCTTCACCTGCGAGTCTGTCCCGATGCAAACCTTCAATTTGTGACCCAGAACAGTTTCACGTTCAATGGCTTGCTCAACCTCTTCCATAATGGGCGATTGGATAACCTCGCCGCTAAATTTTCTCCAGGTCATAATAATTGCTTTTGGTTAAATTACAACAGCCTGTAGTACAGGTTGATAAAAATAAGCGATTATGTATGGTATTAACGTTAAATCGCAGTAATTTATTTATTAACATCCTTCTTATTATCAACAGCAGCTGGCAACAGCACTTTATATTTTTATCAGCTTATACTAAGTTTTATTTTCATTGTATGATATACCCTTTTTTATCACTAATACTTAGTCTATGGTATATTTACTGCTTTATTATTTTAATCAAAAGTTATGACAAAAGAATTATGGATCAATCTGCCCGTAAAAGATATTAGCCGTTCAATGGATTTTTTTGAAAAAATAGGTTTCCCCGCTAAAAAGGATAGCCCGGGATATTCGCCGATATCTGCTCCGCTTATTATTGGCAGCAAAAACATTGTGGTAATGCTTTTTGAAGAGGCCGCTTTTAAAGGTGTCGTCCGTACAGCAATTGCTGATACCAGCAAAGGCAGTGAAGTGTTGTTTACTATAGATGCGGAAAGCCGTGAAGAAGTTAACGACATGGCTAAAAAGGTTGAAGCCGCTGGCGGAACAATTTTTGGACAGCCAACCGAAGTTCAGGGTTGGATGTATGGCTGCGGGTTTACCGACCTTGACGGCCACCGCTGGAATGTATTGTATATGGGTAAGTAATTTTAGCCGGGGAAGTAGCAGGCTGCCGGCATATTTTATTATTGCTATAATTGTTTAAGTTTACATTTAAAACAAATAGTATCCCGGTGATCAAAAAATTTATCCCTGTAACCTTTTTTGTGCTGTGTTTTTATGCCTGTAAAAAAGATAATACTACCGGTGTAGACCTCTCGGCACGTGATAACAATGCGTTTGCCGCTTATGAAACACATTTCCTGGAGGCTTTATGGAAACTCGACCCAAGTTGGGCAACTATGGAAGGGTACCACAAATATGATAGTTTAATGGTGGCGCCTACCCCGGCCAGCCGCGATGCCATCATTACCTTTACCAAAGTGCAAATGGATTCGCTGGCAAAATATAATGCCGATATATTATCAGATGCCAACCGGATAGACCACCACCTGATACAAAACCAGCTGGATGCAATGCAATGGGCCATACAGCAGCAAAAGGCTTATGAATGGGACCCTGGCACTTATAACCAGATAGGCGTATTTGCCCATATCCTGACCGAGAACTATGCCCCTTTAACCAAACGGCTCCGCAACTTTTACCAGCGGATGAGCTTTATACCCGCCTATTATAAAGAAGCGCAAAAGCAGGTAAAGAACCCTGCGCCTGAACTGTTAGCCCTTGCCGCCGAACAGCTAAGCGGGGGAGTAAGCGTTATCGAAAAAGATTTTGGCGATTCTATTAAAAAAACAAACATTCCGGCTGCCGAACAAAAACAAATGCTGGACAGGGCGCAGGCTTCGGCAATGATCATCAAAAACTTTGCCGACTGGCTGAAAAATTTGAAGAACGATCATCCCCGCAGTTTCAGGCTGGGAAAGGAACTGTACGAGGCCAAGTTTAAGTTTGACATACAATCGGCCGGTACTGCGCAGCAGTTATATAACGCGGCGGTTGAACGCAAGAAATACCTGCACCGCGAAATGACCAAACTAAGCGTTAAACTTTGGCCGAAATATTTTGGTAAACAGCCAACGCCTAAAGATAGCCTGCAGCTCATCGGGATGATGATTGATACCCTATCGGCAAAACATGTAAAGCCTGATGAGTTTCAATCAGCCATTGAAAAAGAGATACCGCAGCTTATATCCTTTGTAAATTCAAAAGGCTTGCTTACTATTGATCAAAGTAAACCACTGGTAATCCGTAAAGAGCCGGCCTATATGGCAGGGGTAGCAGGTGCATCGGTCAGTTCGCCCGGCCCGTATGATAAAACAGGCAATACCTATTTTAACGTGGGCAGCCTTGCCGGCTGGCCTGCGCAAAAAGCAGAAAGTTACCTGCGTGAATATAACCAGTATGTATTACAGATACTTTGCATACACGAAGCTATTCCCGGCCACTATACACAACTGGTTTACGCCAATAAATCGCCAAGCTTGATTAAATCCATATTAGGTAACGGCGCTATGATTGAGGGCTGGGCGGTTTATACCGAACAGATGATGCTGGATGCTGGCTTTGGCAACAACGAGCCCGAAATGTGGCTGATGTGGTACAAATGGCACCTGCGTTCGGTATGTAATACTATAGTTGATTACAGTGTACATACCGGCAATATGGGCAGAGATGAATGCATTAACCTACTTACACGGGATGCGTTTCAACAGCAGGCCGAGGCCGAAGGCAAATGGCGCAGGGTAAGCGTAACCAGCGTGCAGCTAACCAGCTATTACAGTGGCTATAAAGAAATAGCAGACCTGCGAGAAGAATATAAAAAGAAGATGGGTGATAAATACAATCTGAAAGACTTTAATGAGAAGTTTTTAAGCTATGGCAGCGCCCCGGTTAAATATATAAAAGAAATAATGCTGGGCAATAAACCGGCTGACGGAAGCAAATAGTTATAATAATAACTAATTAATGCGTATGATAAGTAATGTTTACTATTAACAATTAAAATATCACTTTAAATAAAATGGTTCATAGCCTGAGTTTTCAACACAAACTATGAACCATTAATTTATAATTTTTAGTTATCTCCAGTATCCGCCTATCCAAATGTAACCGCCGCGGCGGCGGTCCCAATGGCCGGGTACCCATACGGCATGAGGGCGTGGCGGAGCAGCCCAGTAACCGCCATGCCAGGCATAGCTGTGGCCTCGTGGTGTCCAGTCTTCATCAACCCAAACATGGTTTGGCGATGGCGGCGGCGGGCGACGCACTATAACCCTATCGGCCGGGCGGCCTAAACGTGCCCTGATAACAATTTGTGCTTGGCTAACGCTGGTAACAGCAGCAAAAACTGCAGCTATCAACGCGGTTTTAAATACAGTTTTCATAGTATCTCGCTTTTATTTAGATGTAAGACAATAAAAAGGCGGAACGGTTTAAAAAAATTACGTCACTTATATTATAAGCGGTAATTCAACTATATTTGATATACCAATTATCAATATGCCCCGGTCGCGCTTTTTAATCCTTACCGCCATATTAGCTTTTATACCGTTAGCGCTAAGTGCACAAACGCTGCGAGGGCACGTCTATATAGCCGGAACAGATACTGTTATTGCCGGCGCGGGTGTTTACTATAATGCCTCAACCACCGGTACTATCACGGATAGATACGGGCAGTTTGAATTACCGGCCAGATCACAGCAAATTCCTGTTACAGTTAGTTGCGTGGGCTATTTTTCAAGCACCGTAAATTATGAGCCGGATAAACCGCTGATATACCAGCCGAAAAGCGAACTGGTTGAAAATGCCCTTACAGCTAATGTGAACAGCAGCGCTGCTGCGCCTGCTATAGCGGCCAATCTTACCCAAAGCCCTGCAGATAATCTTGCAAATGCGAAGACGCCTTCCGATAAAACCATCCCGGTATTTTTTGAAAAGGTTTACCTGCATACCGACCGGGATGTGTATATACAGGGAGAAGACATTTGGTTTAAAGCCTACCTGGTAAACGCACAAACCAATGAGCCTATTAATTATAGCCATAATTTGTATGTAGAATTGATAAGTCCGGCGGGAAAAATTGTTTCCCGGCAAATGCTGCGGCTGGAAAACGGCTTAGGTAACGGCGATTTTAAGCTGGCCAATACCCTTGCAGCAAGCACTTACCGCCTGCGCGCCTACACCAACTGGATGCGCAACTTTGGCGATAACTTTATTTTTGAGAAAACTATTCGCGTGATCCCTGGCTGGGACCAGCAAGCAGCAGGAGTTAAAATAGCAGTAGTAGTAAAGAACGATAAGAAAAAAAATATTGCCACTGCTCCTTCCGACACTCTCCCCACAGTCCGTTTCTTCCCGGAGGGCGGATCGATGGTTAGCAATATAAGTTCAATTATTGCCGTTAAGGCCGAGGACGCGAACGGCAGGGGCATAGCCGCGAAAGGCAATATAATCGATAACAGCGGCGAACCCATAGCCGCATTTATTTGCGATTCGTTAGGTTTTGGCGCCTTTACCTTATTGCCCGATGCCGCGCAGCATTACCAGGCGCTGGTTAACATTGGACATAAGGAACGCCGCTACATACTCCCTGATGCCGCGGTTACCGGTTTTGTTATGCACGCCCAGGATAAGGAACATTTATTAACCATCAGCCTAAGTTGTAACGAGGCTGCTTTTAATAAAAGCAACGGCCAACCGGTTTACCTGACGGTTAAACATGGCGGCAAAACCTGCACCAGGCAAACCTTACTGCTTACTGATAAAAACCTGCTGGTAAAAATTCCTGACGATAGGCTGATGGAGGGGATCAGCTCTGTTACAGTAGCCGATGCAAAAAACCAGCCCCTGTGCGAGCGGTTGGTTTATATCCGGCAACCAGATCATACCCAATTAGCCATCAATACCGATAAAACAGTTTATCAGCCCAAAGAGCAGGCTACAGTCCGTATTAAATTAAATAAGCCCGGCATTGCACACCTTTCACTGGCAGTGGTTGATGCGCAGACCGTGCCGGTACAGCCCGAAAATATTGTTTCCTATCTGGAACTGCAATCAGAAGTACGCGGACATATCGAGCAGGCCTCCATGTACTTTGATACTACTAATATTAACCGCTTTAAGCAGTTAGACCTATTGCTGCTTACCCAGGGCTGGCGCGGCTTTGTGTGGAAGCACATAGAAGATACCACCCTTATATTCGGCCGGGAGGTGGAGCAGGGTATTACTATTACCGGCCGGGTAACCGGCGAGGGCGGCAAAAAGCCAATGGCCGGTATGCACATAGCCTTACATGCGCCTAAGGCCGAGAAATTCAAATTTTTTGAGGCCACAACCGACTCTACAGGTAAGTTTGCAATATATGGCCCTGTATTTTACGGGTATCAATACCTAAACCTCTCATCGCGGAATTTCAACGAAAAGAGCAAAGGCAAAAGTAACAGTGGCGGCTGGATAAAGGTGGATTCGCTAAACCAGGATGTATTAACCATAAATGCTTTAAATAACATGTTTAACTTACCTCTTTTGTCAAGTTCCTCAGT
>CAZZVY010000131.1:0-9144 GCA_964657585.1 uncultured Mucilaginibacter sp.
CAGGTACGGCTACGTTTATGATATTGGGTAACATCTGCACCCGCTCCTGCTCGTTTTGCGCAGTGGCTACCGGCCGCCCGCTGTCAGTAGATACCGATGAACCTGACCGTGTGGCGCAATCGGTCAAACTAATGCAGGTAAAGCACTGTGTGATAACTTCGGTTGACCGGGACGACCTGAAAGACGGCGGTTCCACTATCTGGACCGAAACCATAAACGCCATTCGGCGCGAAAGCCCAGGCACTACCCTGGAAACTTTATTGCCAGATTTTAGGGGCATATGGGATAATCTTGACAGGGTAATAGCAGTACGGCCCGAAGTAGTATCGCATAACCTGGAAACTGTGCGCCGCCTAACCCGTGAAGTGCGCATACAAGCTAAATATGACCGCAGCCTGGAAGCTTTAAGCAGAATATCTGTAGCGGGGCTGCGCACCAAATCTGGCCTAATGCTGGGCCTGGGTGAACGTGAAGAAGATGTATTGGAAGCCATGGACGACCTGCTGGAAGCCGGTGTACACATATTAACATTAGGACAGTACCTGCAGCCAACACGCAACCACCACCCGGTAATTGACTGGATACACCCGGACCTGTTTAAGTATTACAAACAAATTGGGGAAGAAAAAGGTTTCAGGTACGTGGAAAGCGGGCCGCTGGTACGTTCATCGTACCATGCTGAAAAGCACCTGTTTGAAATCTAAATTTTCTTTATAAATTCACCCAGTTGAGTAAAAGCAAAAAAATATCGCTAACAGAAGAGGAACTGGTATTAGGGTTACGCCGCCGCGAAAAGCTTGCTGCTGAAGCCTTATACGATATGTATTCATCATCATTGTACGGGGTTATCTTCCGGATAGTTAATGAAACTTCCCTGGCCGAGGATATTTTGCAGGAGACGTTTGTAAAGATATGGCAATCTTTTACGAGCTACAGTGCAGACAAAGGCCGCTTATTTACCTGGATGGTAAATATTGCCCGTAACCTATCCATAGACAAAGTGCGCTCAAAGGATTTTAGGAACCAGAATAAAAACCAGGATCTTGAAAACACCGTAAATTTAATTGATGTGCAAAGGAACACGGCCTATAAGCCCGAATTATTGGGCGTTAAAGAACTGGTTGAAAAATTAAGGCCCGATCAAAAGCTGATACTTGACCTTGTATACTTTAAAGGTTATACGCATGTAGAGGCAGCCGACGAATTGGGCATACCCCTTGGCACCGTAAAAACCCGTTTAAGAATGGCTATACTGGAGTTAAGGAAATATTTTAATTAGAGTGGAAGAGATTAAAGCATATATTGAATCAGGGATATTGGAACTTTACGTTATGGGCGAGGTAAGCCACAACGAAAAGTTGGAGGTGGAGGCTATGGCTTTAAAACATCCGGCTATCATGGCTGAATTAAGCGAGATAGAACGTGCGATGGAGGGTTATGCAAATGAAAATCAGATAGAACCATCGGCCGGGTTGCGCAACAGGGTATTGAACAGTTTGCTTACCAATTTAGGCGATGACCGTATATTTGAAAAAAACACAGCCCCTTTAACAGAAACAAAGGTTGTACAAATGCCGGTGGCAAAAACGGTTAACTTTTATAAGTATGCATTTGCTGCCTGCCTGGCACTACTGCTGGTAAGCCTGGTAGCCTTGCTTAATGTGTACAACAAGCTGCAAAGTTCAAACGAGCAGATAGCAGCATTAACCACGCAGCGCAACCAGTTTGCCAAAACGGTCAGCTTTCAAAACGAGCAGTTAAGTGTTTTCAGGGATACCTCATTTAAAGTAATAAATTTGCCCGGGACTGCTAAAGCGCCAAAAGCTTCTATGTCAATGGCGTGGAGCCCTACCAATAAAAAGGTAATGATTGATATGGCTGATATGAATATGCCTGTAAACGACCAGGCACATCAATATCAGCTGTGGGCCATTGTTAATGGTAAACCGGTTGACCTGGGGGTTTTTGATGCAAAAGCCGATTCAGCTACCGTTATGAAGGAAATGAAATCTGTTTCGTCGCCTCAGGCATTTGCAGTAACGTTGGAACCAAGGGGCGGCAGCATTAACCCTACCATGGATAAAATGATGGTACTTGCTAAAATTTAAAAATTATTTTAACATAAATGTAACTATTTGATTAGTTAGGTGTCTTATCATACAAAGTGTATTTCGTTCTTTATAAGATCAGTTAATAGTTAATTAAAACGGATGCATAAATACCTGCATCCGTTTTTTATTTTAATGCCTTTATTAAAAATAACCTTATTTCTTGTGCCTGTGGCTGCTGGCAAATGAATTGAATAATTAATATACCTGCCAGCATAATACTACACGTGAGCCAGCCTTTGGGTGGAATTACGGGCAATCAGGGTGGGCTCGATACTAATTACATCACTAACATTGCCGGGATGGGCGCTTTTATTGTCTGCTTTTAAGAAGTAGGCATTTGCTATCGCTTTGCCCATTTCAAGGCTGCGCTGGTCAACCGTAGTGATGGACGGGCTGGTTATACTGGTAAACGCCTCGTTCGAGTATCCGCAAATGCCTAATTGCGCCGGTACTTTTATGCCCATAGCGGTAGCTGCTTCCAGCACGCCCAGGGCCGAAAAATCATCCCTTGATGCAAAGATAGCATCAGGGGGCTTTGGCAGTCCCAGCAAACCCCGCACTGCCTTAACGCCGCGTTCCTTTGTCCAGGCATTTGGTATCATTAATTCCTTAATAACAGGTAAGTTATGAGCTTGTAAGGCTTTAATATACCCGGCCCTGCGCTGGCGGAATACATCAAGGTTTTGCGGCCCCTCAAGCAGGGCAATACGGCGGTATCCCTGGCTAATCATATGTAATACCGCTTCCATTGATGCCTGCTCATTATTATTAATTACTTTTAAAGTTTCCAGGCCCTCTACAACACGGTCAAACTGTATCAGCCGGATATGATGGTCTATCACGTTCTGTAAGTGCGTATAATTATTCCCGTCAGCGGCTACTGATATTACAATGCACTCCACATGCTGGTTAATCAGCGTGTTTACGCACTGCACTTCTTTATCATGCAACTCGTCCGACTGGCATATGACCAGGCTGTACCCCCGCTTATAGGTAACCTGTTCTATGCCGGCTATTACATTGGCAAAAAAATTTTGATTAATACGGGGTACAACAATGCCTATGGTTTGCGATTTGCCTTTGCGCAGGTTTGATGCCAGCGTATTGCGTTTATAGTTCATTTCGGCAGCCGTTTTAATGATCAGCTCCCGCGTGTCTTTATTGATGTGCTTGCTGTTGCTTAACGCCCGCGATACCGACGAGGCCGTTAAATTCAACCGCCGGGCAATGTCGTAAATAGTAACTCTTTTTTTAGGATCCATGTTTATCCCGTAATGTTAAAAAAAATAAAGGAAAAATATTTTACGCAATCGATTGTCAATTAAAAACTTTCCTTTACTTTAGTAGCCATAAATATTATAAACCGGTTCTCTGGCAGGCACAGCTTCATCGTTATATGTTACTATTAGGCATAGATATAGGCACCTCATCTGTAAAGGTTGCAGTGGTAGATGCCGCTACGCAAAGGGCAGTAGCTACGGCGCAGTACCCCGATACGGAATCACCCATTTTATCGTCTCAGCCGGGCTGGGCCGAGCAGTCGCCGGATATGTGGTGGGAGCAGGCCCAAACTGCCATTAAGCGGTGCCATGCATCTGGAAAATATGCCCCTCGTGATATACAGGCCATTGGTATTGCCTACCAGATGCACGGACTGGTATTGGTTGATGCCGACCAAAAATTGTTGCGCAACAGCATTATCTGGTGCGATAGCCGGGCGGTAGACATTGGTGATAAGGCCTTTGACGATTTAGGGCATAAGGCCTGCCTGGCAAACCTGCTTAACTCGCCGGGTAACTTTACAGCAGCAAAACTGGCCTGGGTAAAACAAAACGAACCGGAAATTTACACCCGCATTGCTAAAATAATGCTGCCGGGCGATTATATAGCCATGAAACTGACCGGCGAAATCACCACCTCCGTATCGGCACTTTCAGAAGGTATTTTCTTCGATTTTCCAGACAATAGCCTATCAGCAGAACTGCTGAACTATTTCGGGTTCAGCCGGGATCTATTTCCTGATATTAAACCGGTTTTCTCATCGCATGGACAATTGCTGGCGCCGGTTGCTGCACAATTGGGCTTAAGACCAGGTATACCCGTGGCCTATAAAGCCGGCGACCAACCTAATAATGCCTTATCCCTGAACGTGCTTAAACCGGGCGAGGTGGCTGCTACCGCTGGTACATCAGGCGTGATCTATGGCGTAAGCGATCAACTGACTTATGATCCGCAATCACGCATTAATACTTTTGCACACGTTAATTACGCCGATACGCAGAAAAGGCTGGGCGTGTTGCTTTGCATTAACGGTACTGGCAGCCTTAACCGCTGGACCAAAAACTTATTTGGCGCGCACATCAGCTATGCCCAGATGAATGACCTGGCAATGAAGGCACCTTTAGGCAGCGATGGGCTGCGTATTTTACCATTTGGCAACGGTGCCGAACGGATGCTGAACAATAAACTAATAGGAGTGCATTTTCATCATATAGACCTTAATATGCATGGCCAGCAGCACCTGTTCAGGGCGGTGCAGGAGGGCATTGCCTGTGCATTCCGTTACGGCTTGGACATTATGCGTGAAAACGGCATGGACCCGCTGGTGATAAGGGCTGGCAAAGCCAATTTATTTTTAAGCAACTTATTTACCGAAGCCTTTGTTAATGTAACCGGCATACCTGTTGAACTTTACCAGAATGATGGCAGCATTGGCGCGGCATTGGGCGCAGGCATTGGCAGCGGTATATTTAAAACTGCCGAGGATGCCTTTGCAAATATACATAGCATACAAACCATTAAACCAACAACCCGAGCTTACGAGCCGGTTTACCAGGAGTGGAAAGATTTGCTGGAGCGGCAACTGCAGGCTGATGGGTAGCGGTAATGATTAAATTTAAAGCAATAAACAAATAAACATCAAATACCTGTTCCATATTTATGGGAATGGGTTTAACACTTACAAAATGATAACTACAGGCGACAAAGAATACTTTAAAGGTATAAACCAGATAAAATTTGAAGGATTGGAAAGCGATAACCCGCTGGCCTTCCGCTGGTATGATGAAAACAGGATAATTGCAGGCAAAACCATGAAAGAACA
The DNA here is from genome assembly GCA_964657585.1 of uncultured Mucilaginibacter sp. Taxonomy (GTDB): domain Bacteria; phylum Bacteroidota; class Bacteroidia; order Sphingobacteriales; family Sphingobacteriaceae; genus Mucilaginibacter. The sequence goes on from CAZZVY010000131.1 coordinate 5,215, forward strand.
CCTGCGCTTTGCCTGCGCTTACTGGCACAGCTTTGTGGGCAACGGCGCTGACCCGTTTGGCGGGCCGACACATTTGTTTCCCTGGGATGTAAAAACTGATGCTGTAGAACGTGCAAAAGATAAAATGGATGCCGCGTTTGAATTTATCACTAAAATGAATTTACCCTACTACTGCTTCCACGATGTGGACGTAGTGGAATACGGCAATGATATTAATGAAAATGATACCAGGCTGCAAGCCCTGGTTGAATATGCCAAACAAAAGCAACAGGCCAGCGGTGTAAAACTGCTGTGGGGCACGGCTAACCTGTTTTCGCACCGGCGCTATATGAATGGGGCCTCTACCAATCCTGATTTTCATGTGCTGGCACATGGCGCAGCCCAGGTAAAGGCAGCGCTGGATGCTACCATAGCCTTAGGGGGCGAAAACTATGTATTTTGGGGCGGCAGGGAAGGTTACATGAGCCTGCTGAACACCAATATGAAACGTGAGCAGGAGCACCTGGCCAGGTTTTTGCATACCGCTAAAGATTATGCACGCAAACAAGGCTTTAAAGGCACTTTCTTTATTGAACCGAAACCTTGCGAACCAAGCAAGCACCAGTATGATTATGATGCAGCAACTGTACTGGGCTTTTTGCAGAAATATGACCTAATAAATGATTTTAAACTGAACCTGGAAGTTAACCATGCTACGCTGGCTGGGCACACCTTCCAGCATGAATTGCAGGTAGCGGCAGATTCAGGGCTGTTAGGATCAATGGATGCTAACCGAGGCGATTACCAGAATGGCTGGGATACCGACCAGTTCCCTAATGACATTAACGAGATAACCGAAGCCATGCTGATCATTTTGGAGGCAGGCGGCTTTCAGGGCGGGGGCATAAATTTTGATGCCAAGATAAGGCGAAATTCCACCGATCCGGCCGATTTGTTCTATGCGCATATAGGAGGTATGGACATATTTGCCAGGGCCTTGATAACGGCAGATAACATCCTGCAAAAATCAGACTATAAAAAGGTGCGGGCCGAACGTTACGCCAGTTACGACAGCGGTAAGGGCAAGGATTTTGAGGAGGGTAAGTTAACACTGGAAGACCTGCGCAATTATGCCGCACAAAATGGCGAGCCGGCTACCATCAGCGGCAAGCAGGAGTACCTGGAAAACTTGATCAACAGGTATATTTAATGCGATATCAGATCATTTTAATAGAGCCATACGTTAGGTACAAATGCACGAAAGGTAAATCTGATACAGCTATTAATATTACCTGTATAAATTTTTTTGTACCTAACGCATAGCCAAATGCAGTTGGCAGAAATGGTATAAATTCATCTCATTATATCCAAGCCTTCATTTCACAGCAGATACATAATCCTTTACACAGCGGAAACCCAGGTTGTTTGATGCGCTGTTGATCTCCCCCTTAGCCCGGCTGCCAGCCCGGTACCGGGTACAGTATTGGTCGCTGCATAGAAAGGAGCCGCCTCGTTGTACCCTTTTTACGGCATTTGGTTCATCCGGGTCGTAACTGTCTGTAGGCCCCTTTGGGTCAACTGCCTGGCTATGCCTGTAATAATCGGGGCGGTAAAAATCATTGCACCATTCCCATGCGTTCCCTTCCATATCATACAACCCATAGTTGTTAGGTGCAAAGCTTTTTACCGGGGCCAGGCCTTCATAGCCATCTTCTTTAGTGTTAGTATCAGGAAAATGGCCCTGAAAAATATTGGCCTGCCATTTACCGCCCGGTTTCAGTTCATCGCCCCAATAATATTTATACTGCCCCTTGCCGCCCTGTGCGGCATATTCCCACTCGGCCTCGGTTGGCAGGCGTTTGCCGGCCCACCTGGCATAGGCTAAGGCATCGGTATAGCTCACCTGTACCACCGGCTCGTTTTGCTTTCTGCTAATATTACTTAGCGGCCCTTGCGGGTGCTTCCAGTTGGCCCCGGGTACATAGCGCCACCATTGCATAGGATTATCCAAGGGTACAGGTTTGGCTGGCGGCGTAAACACGCCTGATCCTGGCACCAGGTCCGCGGCAGGCACGCCCGGAAAATCAGCCGGGTTTAACGGGCGCTCGGCTACGGTTTGGTAGCCGGTAGCTGCTACAAATTTACCGAACTCGGCATTGGTTACCTCATGCTCATCCATCCAGAAACTTTTAACAGTAACCGGGTGAACGGGTTGGGCATCAGCAAAAGCCGGATCGATAGTCCCCATTTTAAAGGCTCCCCCCTTAATGTAAATCATTCGGGGCTTAACTGTATCATTATGGCTGGCAATGTTGTGCATCTTATTGCCGGCCGGCCTGCACTCATAACCCAACGTTAAAACAATAACGGCAGATAACAGCGGCAGATATTTTAAAAACAGGCGCATATAATAATATTATAGATAATACTACAGGATAGCAGCAGCAAGATATGCTTTAATTTAAGACTATAACGAATTGAAGATTGGGTGGATGATAGCTCTGCCAGGTTCTATGCGCTAAGCCAATAGTGCCCGCATTACAAGATACAGATATAAATTGCGGGGTAAGACATCTATAATATACTAAAATACAAGCGCCGCGCCGCTTATACTGCTGCTAAAATTGCTTGCTTTTTATTTTTTTTGTAATTTTTAACTATTATTATCGTCTTAGTTGATAACACAGCTTAATATTTGTATATGAATTTAAACAGAAATTTTTCTGTAACCGCTTTAGTTTTGCTGATAACGGTAGTCAGCGTTTTTTCGCAGGTTAAACCAAAACCGGTAGCTCCTCCACGGACAAAACCAGTGGAGGCAGCGCCCCAGCTGCACGGCGATGTATTACCTGTTGACCCTGATGTGCTGATCGGCAAATTGCCTAACGGGTTAACTTATTATATCCGCAAAAATAAAGAACCAAAAAATCGCGCCGAACTTTATCTGGTAAACAAGGCCGGATCGATACTGGAGACCGACGCACAACAAGGGCTGGCACATTTTACCGAGCACATGGCATTTAACGGTACGCGCGATTTCCCCAAAAATGAGCTGGTAAATTACCTGCAAAAATCGGGGGTTAAATTTGGCGCCGACCTTAATGCCTACACATCTTTTGATGAAACGGTTTACCAGTTGCCCTTACCTACAGACAGCGCTAAACTATTTGAAAAAGGTTTCACCATTTTAGCTAACTGGGCCGGTATGCTTACTTTTGATCCGAAAGAAATTAACAGCGAGCGTGGCGTAATACTGGAAGAAGAACGCCAGACCGGCAAAAACGCCTCCGAGCGCATGCAGCATCAAACCTGGCCTGTTTTACTCAATAACTCAAAATATGCGCAGCGGCTGCCTATTGGCAAGGATGCCGTTTTAAAGAATTTTAAGCCAGAAACCATTAAAAGTTTTTTCCATGACTGGTACCGTCCGGACCTGCAAGCGGTAATTGCCGTTGGCGACTTTGACCCCAAACGGGTGCAGCAACTGATCAAGCTTAACTTTTCAGGATTGAAAAACCCGGCCAATGAGAAGCCGCGTACTAAATTTACCGTTCCGCCAACGCCGGGCACAGCCGTAAAAATTGTTACCGACAAAGAGTTTCCTTACACATTGGCGCAGATAGTGGTAAAACACCCGCAGTTGAAGGTAAGAACAAGCGCCGGTTACCTGCAAAGTGTGCGTATACAATTATTTAACCAGATGATGAACGCACGTTTAGGCGAATTGCTGCAAAAACCTAACCCACCATACTTATTTGCGCAGGCCAGTTATGAAGGTTTTATTGGCCACCTGGATGCTTTTACCACTATAGCGGTTGCCAAAGCGGCAGACAGTTTACAGATGGCTGTTAAAACCACCCTTGATGAGGTGGAACGCGCCCACAGGTTCGGCTTTACAGAAACAGAGCTGGAACGCGCTAAACAGAACGCCTTAACACAAATGGAAAATGC
>CAZZVY010000132.1:0-9055 GCA_964657585.1 uncultured Mucilaginibacter sp.
CGATTTTTAGTGAACTGGTACGAGCGGAATGTGGAACTGATTGATAAATATCAGCCGGACATGCTGTGGTTTGATAACGGCGTGGACCAGCGTTACCTGGACCCTTTAAAACTGAACGTGGCCAGCTATTACTATAACCGCGCCAAACAATGGGGCAAGGAAGTTTCCATCAGCACCAAGAAGGCGGCATTTGCGCCGAGCGGTACCAATATCCAGACCATTGGCTCCATCTTGGATTTTGAAGGGAAGATCCCGCCGGGTATACGGACAGGTGAATGGCAGGTCGACAGCCAGATCGGCACCACCTGGGGCTATACCAGCGATATGCGCATCGCCAGTCCGGCATCTATTGTCAACCGTCTGCTTGATGTCGTGAGCAAGAACGGCACACTCTTGCTCAATTTATCGCCTAAGCCGGACGGCACCTTCCCGCAGGAACAGCAGGTAACCTTATTGGGCGTTGGTAAATGGCTTGATGTCAATGGGGAAGCTATTTATGATACGCACAACTGGATCACGTTTGCCGAGGGCGGTAAAGATGTCCCTAAAATTTATTTTACGGTCAAAGGAAATGAGCTGTACGCCATCATTTCGGGTAAATGGCCCGGGGAAAGCATCACGATCACTTCCCTGGCCCAAGGCAAAGTACCGGGACGTGTTTCGGTGGTAAGCATGTTAGGTGCAAAGGAGCAATTATCATTTAGCCAGGATATTAATGGCCTGAAGGTAAAACTACCGGCAGGTCCGCCCTGTGATATTGCCTACACCCTGAAGATCGGCGGACTGAAAACGAATGCACCGACATCGACCGATTCGGGGAACCCGATAGCTAACTATAATGTTTCCTCAAATTAATTATTGCGGATTACACCTATTGGCTGATAAGCTATGAATTCGAACGATTTTTTTCAGGACATTCATTTAAAAGAGAATTCGGTCATCCCGAAATATTTACAGGTGGCTAATTCAATTATCGATTCCATAAAAAAAGGAACTATTCCCCCTGCCCAATTATTACCGTCTATCAACGAACTCAATTGTAACCTCGAAATATCCAGGGGAACTGCCGAAAGGTGTTATAAATACCTCAGGTCATCGGGGGTACTGGATTCGGTGCCGGGCAGGGGCTTTTATACCAGGGAACAAAAGTCTAAGGAAAGGTTAAAGATCCTATTGCTTTTAAATAAGCTAAGCGGCCAAAAAACGATCTTTTATAACGCCTTCACATCTGCGATCAACAACAATGCTGATCTTGAGGTACGCGTATACAATAACAGTGCCTCAGTATTTGAGAAGCTCTTAAAAGATGAGCGGCAATATGATCATTATGTCATCATACCGCATTTCAATATAGGGCACGATATCGCTTACGGAATGATCAACCAGATTCCCAAAGACCGGTTATTGATACTGGAAAGACAAACCCAGCGCATTGAAGGGTTATATTCTTCCATCGTTGAAAATCACGAACAGCATATTGTCGAGGTATTAAGCAAGGCTTTGGTACGGCTTAAAAAATACCATACCCTCAAGATCCTCGCGCCGAAGGATGACGTTTTTCCCGAAGAAATATTCAATGGCCTGCGAAACTTCTGTGTCAGTCATGGATTTAATTTCGGCGTCGTTGTCGACCTGTTTCATGAAAAGATCGACGAAGGCGTTGTCTATATTGACCTGCTCGAAGACGACCTGGTTGCTTTGGTCGAAAAGATCTCCCGCACGGGCCTAATTATCGGAAAACAGGTCGGCTTGATTTCCTATAACGATTCGCCGTTAAAACGAATTTTTGCGAACGGGATTACGACCATCGCGGTCGATTTTAAACTCATGGGCACCATGGCAGCGAAATTGATCAGGGACAGATCGATACACCACTGGGAAGTCCCTTACCTCCTGACTCTTAGAAATTCACTGTAAAGTAAAGAAAATACCCACGATAAATTCAGCCCAGCCTCGGGAACGTGAATTTGCAGCTAACGAAGTTTTTCAAGGAAAAAGCCATTATTCTGCATTAATGGTTTTTTCGTTATTGTAAATCGTTGGCCGAGAAATAAACGACATATCATAACCTTCGGTCTACAACAAATCCATATCACGCGCCACATAGTAGCTTGGAACCAATGGCCTGAAACCGGTTTTGCATCTGAGTTTAGAAATGTCCATAATACCTTCAAAAGGATCTGCCAACGGCCCCTCTGCCGACTCGAAAACGTCACTTGCTTTTCCGACAGATTCCACCAGTTCATATAATGAAATCGGTGCGTCGTCCGAGATATTAAAGATCTCGCCACTTAAACTGTTTGCCTCAAGTAACAAAAACAACGCCTGAGCCACATCCAAATGGTGCACCATATGCATTCTTGAGCCGGAATGCCTTTTCAGCCTTTTTAAATAAGGCAGTATTTCGGCAATATGGGGGTCTTTGTCACCGTAAACAAAGCCTAATCGCAGCACGGTTACATTCAGATCCATTTTGAGCAATTCCTGCTCCGCAGCGATCTTACTTGCGGAGTAAGCCCGTGGGTCCTTAATATTGACAGGATCATCTTCCCGTGCCGGGTGACCGTAACCTGAACTGTAAACATTGCCGGTGCTCACAAAAATGAATTTTAGGACACCTGCCTCGATAGCGGTTTTAGCCAGTGCTATCGTTCCGGTATGGTTGGTTTTAACGATGCCATCATTATCTGTAAAAGTGCGGAATAAAGCAGCCAAATGGATCACAGCATCTACGCCTGTTACCGCTGCTAATAATGTGGCTTCATCAAAGAGATCGCCAAGTACAACCTTCGCGCCCAGCGCAGCCAAGGGTGCGGCTTTAGTTTCATCACGAACCAATATATTAACTTCATACCCTCTGGCTAAAAGCCTTGGGACAAATCTACTGCCTACCTTTCCGGTAGCGCCTGTAACTAATATTTTCATAAAACAAAGCTCCGCGATAAATGACGCCTCTGCTAAAGACAATCAAACCAATAAGTATGATTTTCAAACCTTTTTAAAAGACTTAGGTGTAACGCCCGTCGTACGCTTGAAATAGTTATTGAAATAAGTGGGATATTCAAAGCCGAGGGCGTAGGCGATGTCAGCAACGCTCCAGTCGGTATGCTGTAAAAGGGCTTTTGCTTCGGCAACAATCCGCTCAGCGATGTGCACCGAGACGGGTTTGCCTGTCATTTCCTTGACCGAACGATTTAGATAATTGACATGAACCGAAATGTTTTCCGCAAAATCCTGCGCAGTCCGCAATTGCAAAGGTTCTCCCCTCCGCTCGATGGGAAACTGCCTTTCCAGTAAGTCCATAAATAAATGCGTGATCCGGGATGCCGCATTGATTACTGGCAAAGCGTTTCGCGAAGGTTGTATTCGCAGTGCTTCGTGAATTATAAGTTCTAAACAATTCCTGATCAGCTCGCCCTTATGGGGATAATCCCCGTTATAAACCGCCAGCATCTTTTCAAAAATGCCGTTCATAAACCTTACCTGCTCGTTGTTCAACCTGATAATAGGATTATCGCAGGCCTGGAATAAAGGGGATTCTTTTATAATACCTGTGCGTTTAATAAATGTCTCCGTAAAAATGCAGGCATAACCGATCGTATCCGTCGAACGCCGGATCACGGAGCGAGGCACATTCGGGTTAACAAAAAACAGCACTGTATCCTTTAACTCCAATAGCTGGTCGCCATAACTAATCGTCATATCACCCGTTATCAAACCCATCTTATAATAATCACGCCTACCCCGCGAAACCGGAATGTTTACACCTGCGGGTAATTTATGAACTTTGAAGCCCGTAAGCCTCAGGTTCGCCATATTTATACCCGGAATTCCATCAAACGCTTCAACGGCCATACCGCAAAGTTAATGAAATCAAACTTAAGAGTTTATAGTAGTCTTTTTCGTCTTTTCTGTTGGCTTGACCAATGCTGAATTCAAAACAGATTGAATTCGCTCGCTTTGAAGATCCGCGCTCATGCAAATTAATTATCTTGGCTAAATTTAGTTAAAAGACCGTCTGAATTCCAGTGGTGAAAGAGTTGTCTTTGTTTTAAATAATGTACTGAACGATTGCGGATGCTCAAAACCCAGCTCATAGGCAATTTCACTAATAGATAAGTTGGTGGTAGATAATTTTTCCTTCGCTTTTTCAATTAGCTTTTGATGGATATGCTGCTGCGCATTTTGGCCAGTTAGTGAGCGTAGCATATCACTTAGGTAGCTTGGAGAAATATGCAGTTCATCCGAAAGATATTGAACAGTCGGAATGCCCTCAGGTAGAGATTTTTCACTTGTAAAATACTTGTCTAAAATTTCCTCCATCTTTTGCAGCAGGTCATTATTTACAGCTTTGCGGGTGATAAACTGGCGCTTATGAAAACGGTTGCTATAGTTTAATAGTAGTTCGAGCTGAGAGATGATGACGTCCTGACTGAGGTCGTCTATCCGGCTTTTCAACTCCTCATCGATAATTTTAACAATTGTAAGGATGGTCGTCTTTTCCGCGTCGGAAAGGTGCAACACTTCGGTGACGGAATAAGAGAAAAACCGTATTGTTTGATCCTCTTTGCCAATGGGTACCCCAGCAAGAAATCGGGATGGACGAATAAGGTAAAGCCCGTGAAGTCTATATTTTTTTCACTTGTTCCTATTAATTGATTTGGGGAAATAAAAAAAGTCCGCCTTCGTCGTGATCATAATAATGCTGGCCATATCTCATTTTTCCTTGCAGGTTAGGTTTATACGATATCTTATAAAAAGACAAAATGAATTGATCCGGTATGTTATTACCGGATGGAAGTTTGCCATCCGTATTAAATATTAAACTGATCAGGGGGTGCAAAGGCTTTGGCAAGCCCAGCATCCGGTGAAGGTCGGATAGGGACTCAAATTTATATGGAATGTCTGCTTCTTTTTTCATTTCTCAAAATACTAAGATAACAATACCATTTAGGAAAGTTACTAAGCTGTCAAACCAATGGTTTGACGGCTTAGATCGGTTACCAGGGAATATTTGTATTTTCCCTAAGGGTAAACGTACCGGTTGGACCTTCAGGGCCTAATAATGCAATACGTACTACTTCGCGGGAACCGTCTTCAACACTTTCTGTACCCGCAAAGCCGTTAAGGTTTGTTTTTGTAAAGCCAGGAGATACCAGATTAACATTGATTGGTGTACCCTCCAGTTCCACCATCATAGCAAGTGTTATAGCATTAAGTGCTGCCTTTGATGCGGGATACCCTGCATTATACATTTTGTGATAAGGAAAAGTCGGATCAGCGTTCCTGGTCAAAGAACCGACACCGCTGGATACGTTAACGATACGGGCATCAGAAGATTTACGTAGTAATGGCAGCATAGCCTGGTATACGGCAAGAACGCCAAATACATTGGTTTCCCATACAGCTTTAAGTTCATCTATGGATATGATACTCGCAAGTGTCAACTTAAAAGATTCTTCAAGGGACACTTTATTTTTCCTGGCGTTTGAAATAGCCGCGTTATTAACCAGCAGGTCAAGGCGTCCAAATTCTTTGTAGATGCGTCCGGCAGCGGCTTTGATCGATGCCTGGTCCGTTACGTCCAGTTGAATTGCAATGGCGCCCGGGCCGATTTCTTTAGCAGCCGCCTCACCCTTTTCGAAGTTGCGTGATCCGAGCAGCACAGTTATTCCATTTGCTACCAGTTCCATGGCAACCTGTAGACCGACCCCTTGATTGGCCCCTGTAACTAAAGCAATTCGCTTATGACTGTTAATTTCGTTTTCTTGTTTCATAGTTACATGTTTTTTTCGTACAGCAAAGGTCGACAGATATGACTGGGCGATTCTAAGCTAATTGCGTTTTTTTGTAAGCTAATTGAGAAAAATAAGCATAGGTTTATTCTAACATTAGTTTGCCGGATAAAAAACAATACCATTCGGTATTATTGTTCAACCGCTTTAAACGGGCATAAATTGCTTTTAAGGTCTCTGATAGATTCCCCAATTAGATATTTCGGGAGGCTTAAACTGGTTATTCTCTGCACTTGGGGGTATCGAGGTGCATGTAAGCAATTAAAAAACATCGCAATTAATAAATTAATATGGTCAAAATGTTCCGGAACAAGGTGGTCAATAACTCCGAAATGTCCAACAAGTTACCTCACCAGGTATCGCCTGACATTCCCATCACGTTCATTAGTTAGCAATTGAAGATAAAAAATAGGCCGGTAAAATAAAGTTAATTAAAAAAAAGAAGTGTTTTGCAACATTTCCTTTTTGTTCACAGCCAGGTCACTTCCCGGCTGCGGCGAACGGCTGCGTTGCACCAAGCACTTAGCTCCGGGTTTCATTCCGCCGTCAGCTCGCTGCGCACAACAAAACGGAAAATTTGCTCCGCTCATAACCGATTTACTTTTGCCGCTGCTCAAAATAGCTAACATTCCTTATTCACTTGAACGCGAAGATAGCCCAATGCCGGGATAAAAGTAAAGACTATTCAAGCGGGCGGGAGTTGTTCGCTTTCAGCGGCCCCGCTCGGCCTTGACTTTTTAACCGGCTAGCGCTGCTGGTTGCTTAACAGTTGAATAAGGGAGGGTGGGTTTGGCAGGTTGCAGGCCTGTCGTCTGTTATTAAAACAGGTATTGTATTTTTTCTCGTACGAATGAATAGACAATTAAGCGGTGCACCCCCAGAATTCTACCTGTAGCACTGTAAGATATTTTTTTATTCGTCAATGATTTCTATCATCTTCTTGAGGGTGTAAACAAACCGTGTCAAAGTGTAATTAATTACCTTTAACATAATTTATTTTACAGCTACTTAACCACTCAAGGCGTTTTTTGCTTCTTTGTTGATTGTTATTATTTATGTTGTAATATGGTAAAAACCAACGGTTTTCCATCAATTTAACATAAAGCTATAGAAAGGCTCTCTATAATTCACCCTCCTAAGCCGCTTTTCAATTACCGGTAAAAATTATTTCTTTTTGCCAACTACATCGTCTTTAGCAACGGTTTTTTTTCCGGACTGGTAATCTGATGTACTTTTCTTGCCTGGTTCAGCAGGTGCTTTTTTGACGTTTTTTCCGCCTTTATCTTTGCTCATAATATTTGTTTTAATAGTTTGTTAATTAACCCATTAGTTTATCCAGGAACCCCGGGTTTTCGATAATCTCTACCAATTCGTTATCGGGCCCGCGCAGGTAAGCGAAGGTGTAACCTTTCATCTGGCCATAATCCTTGTCCATATACTGCGGCTCGGCAATAAATTCATACCCTTCTTCCACCATCTGCGCATATACTTCTTTGGCATCGTTCACCTTAAAGGCAAAATGTAAGGAACCGGTTGTGTTTTGCCTGGTGTCTGCCTGTTCACCTTTTTTGTTAACGAATTCGATCAGTTCCAGACCGGTGCTGCCATTATCAAATTCTAAAAAGACAATCCGCATCGCAGCGCCATCAACTTCAGTCTGTTTCCAAAGCGCGGGGCCGCTGATTGTTGTATCGGTTTTTGCCGTGGCGCCTAAAAGGCGTGAATAAAAAGCCTTTGATTTCTCCATATCACTGACAATGATGCCGACATGGTGCAGCGTATCTAAATTTTTACTGCTCATGCTGCTCATCGTTTTTATCGTGGCCTTCCAGTTTCACTATTTTGTTATAGAGACCCAACAACAGAAATGGCGCAGCCCACTGGCCCACAAATAATGCGGTATGCTGCTTGTCTTTGAAAAATTTAAAAGTTAAGGAAACAGCCATAGAACCTAACGCTGCCCATAAGAAAACATCTGAAGGGATCTTTGCAGTTTGCTCTTCAATAGCGATAGCTGTACGGCCTTCGCGCTGATCATTATTTTGTGGTATCATATTATGTGTTTGTTTAAACAACACGTGTTAGTGATGATTGTTATAACTTATAGTAAATAATTTCCCTTTATTGAAAATAATATTACTTAGCTTACTTATGTGTATATTGATTTATTTCCTACCGCTTATTATACCAGCTGTTTTCATAATGACAATTCAAACGATTGATCTTCTGGCTTTCTGTAAACAACTTTATGGGATCACCTTTAAGCTCATCCACCAGGATCCCAAAATGGCTTTATTGAAGAGAATGCAAAGTTGCCAGTTTCGAGGACTAAAGCCCTGGCGGTACGTGTAATACAATCCCACCCGAAATCTCAATTACCGGCTCCATTCGTCAAATTCAAGGTTGGTGAAGTTTTCGTTTGATAGATTACCACCTACCCGTGCCGTAATTAACTCTTCAGAATGGCTGCATAATCCGTCATAACTGTTAAGGTCTTAGCCTAAGCCACCCGGCCATTCCACCAATCCAATGCTGGTTCAGCTAAACCAATGCAGGCACCTGGATGATCGCATCGGCAAAGCGTTCCATTTCTTCCAGCTGAGGGCTGCATTGCAGCAAAAAGAAATTAACGCCCACTTTTTCAAACTCGCCGATCCTATCCTGAACCTGCTGCGGTGTGCCGGTTAAGCCGGTACGCAAGCCACGGTTTGATACCGAATAATCAGCAAGCGAAACATGCTGATCTAACTGCGTACCCGCCAGCCACTGCTGGTAATTTTTATAGCCCGAACTGCCTTCCTGCACGTTGGTTATACGGTCAATTTCTTTCTTCACTTCAAGTTCGCTGTTGCGGATGATGCTGTAAGCCGCCACGCCAAACTGCATAGGCGGCAAGCCTTTTTTAATGCGGCGTTCACTCAGATCGGCAATACGGCGACCGATCAGTTCCGGTGAATCGCCATGCATTACATAACCATCGCAGGTTGTTGAGATCAGCTCTTTAGCTGCATCTGATTCACCGCCGGCATATATTGGCGGGCGTGGGATTGAAATAGGTTTGGGCTGTAATACGTTGTCTTTCACCTTGTAATATTTGCCCTCAAAGCTGTAGTGATCTTTCTTCCAAACGTTATCCACCACTTCCAGCCATTCGGCGGTGCGGGCATAGCGGTCGTCGTGCTGTTCAAAGGCGATGCCGTACTTCTCTGCTTCGTCCTTCCACCAGGCTTCGCGCTGCCGGCGGACGTCAGCCATGGTCT
>CAZZVY010000133.1:0-9032 GCA_964657585.1 uncultured Mucilaginibacter sp.
CCATCAACATTAAACTTAAGGAAGACAAAAAGAACGGCTACTTTGGCAAGCTTGACGGCGGTGCCGGCACCGATGGTTATTATAGCGGGCAGGCCTTATATAACCGCTTTAAGGGTAAGCAAAAACTGGCCGCCTACGCAATAGGTTCAAATACCGGGAAAACCGGCCTGGGCTGGGAAGACAGCAACAAATACGGCACCAGTGAAACGGAGGTAACCGATGATGGCGGCATCATCTTCTATGGCGGCGGCAGCGGCGACCTGGACTCGTTCGACGGGCGTTATGAAGGACAGGGCATTCCTATTGCGCGCACCGGCGGAATACATTATGATAATAAATGGGGTAACGATAATAAATCCATTAACACCAACTATAAAATAGGCTACCTGGACATTAATGGGGTGGCCAACAGCCAGAACCAAAATACGCTGCCAGGCAGCTTTATAAAAAGCAACAGCGACCAGGATTATGGCAAAAGCGTTTTCAGGCAAAAGCTGGATTTGATGTACCAGGTAAAGCTGGATACTACCGCCACTTTAAAATTCACTATTGACGGTACGTTAAAAACCAGCAAAACTAATGAGCGCTACCTATCGTCCAGCACAAACAGTGGCGATACGCTGCTTAACCGCAACGCACGCACCATAACCAATAACGTGAACGACCAGATATTCAACGCCAGCGCACTTTATACCAAAAAACTAAAAAAGAAGGGGCGTACCATTTCATTAAGCGTAAACGGCAATGTAAATACCAGCGATGCCAAAGGCTATCTTAACTCGGATGTTAGTTATTATAGCGCAGGCATTAAAACCGACAGCCTTACCGATCAGTATAAAACCACTTATACCCGAAGTACGGCCATTAACTCAAACGCTACCTATACCGAGCCCCTATCCAAAAAAGCATCGCTGATATTAAATTATGGCTTAAGCAACAATAATAACAGCGCCGACCGCAAATCATTTAACAACACCGGCAACGGTGTTTATAATATGTTAGATACGCGGTATAGTAATAATTATACGCTTAACCGCCTATCAAACAGTGCCGGGGCTACCTATAACTACCGTGCAGTCAAGTCTACCTTAAATATCAGCGCCCGTGGTTCTGATGTTAATTACGACCAGACAGACCAGTACAACGGCACTTCCTTTAAACGGTCGTTCATTATACTTAATCCTAATGCCAGCTACCAGTACCGTTTTACACAGCAACGTTCATTACGTGTCAGCTATAATGGCAACACCAGCCAGCCCACTATAGATCAGATACAGCCGGTGCGCATAAATACCGACCCGCTTAACATCACCCTGGGTAACCCCGACCTGAAACCGGCGTTCCGCAGCAATTTTAATTTAAGCTATAATTCTTATAAGATCATTTCTGATCAGTCTTTTTATATTTATGGCAATTACAGCCTTACCAATAATGCTATCATAAATGCAAACACCACAGATCCTGCTACGGGCAAAAGCACGTATCGATCTGTTAACCTATCCAATCAAACCCCTTTTAACTATTACAGCTTTATCAATTACGGTCAAAAAGTTAAGTTTATTGGCACCAGCATTGGTTTAGAATTACGTACCGACGGAAGCCGGTCTTACAATTATGTAAATGGCATATTAAATGCAACCAACAACAACAACTATTCCGCCAGGTTAACCCTGTATAAATCAAAACAAAAAAAGTATGATGTTAACCTTGGCGCCGGTCCTGGTTATACATTTGGCAAAACATCCTTACAGCCTGATATTAACAATAATGGCTATACTTTTAACGGCTATGGCTATTTCAATTTTTATTTGCCCGGCAAATTACAGTTAACATCTGATGGTAATTACGATTACCGGGGCAAAACGCAATCGTTTGATCAAACCTTTTCAAAGCTGATCATAAATTCGGCCCTTATCAAAACTTTCCTTAAAGGCGATAATCTGAAGCTGTCTGTTTCAGCAAACGACCTGTTAAACCAAAACGTGGGTTTCGACCGTAATGCCTCCAACGGTAACATCAGCCAAAACAGTTATACCACCATTAAACGTTATTTCTTATTTTCGATCACCTGGGATTTTAGCCAGATGGGCAGCTCTTCGGCGCCTGCTAAAAAATAAATTTGTATATGAAAAGGTTAACACTACTAATAACAGCGCTGATTTGCACACAGGTACTGCTGGCGCAAAATGCCCACTTCACTACCTCGGGCACGGTTGAATTTGAACGCCGCATAAATATGTTTGCCATGATAAAGAAGCAGATTGATAAGGATAACGAAAGTTACATGCAGCCGGTTTATGATGCCTACGTTAAAAACAACCCGCAGTTTAAAACGCTGAAAAGCGTGCTTACCTTTTCTAAAGACAAAGCATTATTTACCCCCATAATTGAAGAAGCGCCGGCAGGCAATAGCGGCGTTTGGAGCGCCGCGCCCACTATACAGCAAAATAACGTAACCTATACCGATTTAACCACCGGGTTAAGCATAACGCAGAAAAAAGCCTTTGAAGAAGTGTTTTTGGTAAAGGACAGCACCCGCAAGATCAACTGGAAGATCACTGATGAAAAACGGGAAATTGCAGGTTACAATTGTCGCCGGGCAAACGCTATCATCATGGATTCGGTTTATGTAGTAGCCTTTTACTGCGATGATATCCCCGTGAGCGCCGGGCCGGAGTCATTTTCAGGCTTGCCGGGAATGATACTGGGCGTAGCCCTGCCCCACGATAATATTACCTGGTTCGCCACCAGGGTTACCGACATGCCGGTACCTGAAAACAAGGTAGCGCCGCCCGCTAAAGGCAAAGTGGTCAACAACAAGCAACTACGCAGTAAACTGGACGAAGCCATGGATAACTGGGGCGCGGAAGGAAAATCATATGTGAAGATATTGATGCTGTGAGGGAAGATATATTTAATTCAGTTGTAGCATGTCAAATAGCCATTCAAGTATGCAATTTATTATAGAACTAAGCTGTTATATTTGAATTTTCATTTTAAAATATGCTTCGTTATTACGATGAATTTAGACCGCTACAGTTATTTCACAAATGATTACCAGGATTATGAATTTTTTAGCGAAGGCCCAAAGGGACGCATTAGGAAATTAGTAACTTTTACCAAAATACCTGATACCGAACCACCGATTTATAATTTGGCATTTGGTGATGTCCACCCGGTTACCGGTGAGTTAGATGATGCTGTTATCAGCAATAACCAGGATAGGGATATTATACTGGCAACAGTAGCAAATACCATAACTGCCTTTTGTGATCATTACGGTAAACATTATATATATGCTGAGGGCAGCACCTCATCACGTACCCGGTTGTACCAAATCGGTATTGCTGGTTTATGGAACGAAATTAGCGCGGATTTTGAGGTATACGGTTTGAAAGAAAGTGGCTGGCATGAATTTAACCCTAACAGTGTAAATTACGAAGCATTTTTGGTTAAAAGAAAGTAAATAGTTATATTTGATTTAAGATTAGAAAAAGCGTTATGTCTGCAATTACAGAAAACATACCAATTGAAAAAGGATTTGGCCCCGCAATTATCAGCAATCAGGTTAAAAGCCATGCAAATGATTCGCTTGTTATTAAAAAAATAGAGAAGGCTATAAAAACGCTTAAAAATACAGGATTGCCTGATAATAGTACTAAAAAATAGATTCACATATTAATAAACGATCAGGCTGGATTTATCCGGCCTTTTTTGTTCAAAACTACAATGGCTCATGCATACTCCAGGAAGCCTTCTTAGCTAAAAAAATTTGCAAAACTGTAATTAAACTTTATCCAAAATACGGTTAATTTGCAGTTACAGAATGTCGGTATTTATTTGTTCACTTAATTCGGGCAGTAATGGTAATTGTTACTATGTTGGCAATCATCATGAAGCTATCCTGATTGATGCCGGCATCTCCTGCCGCGAGACCGAGCGCCGAATGGTGCGTGCCGGGCTAAGTATAGGCAAGGTGAAGGCCATTTTTGTATCGCATGAGCATTCCGACCATATTCGCGGCATCCCTGTTATAGCTCGGAAGTATAAACTGCCGGTTTACATTACACCAAACACGTTGAGGAATTCAGGCGGGTTAGAACTTGACCCAAACCAGGTAATGTACCTGCAGGCATTCACTGAAATTTGTATTGGCAACCTTACTGTTACCGCCTTCCCTAAAATACATGATGCCATTGATCCGCATAGCTTTATAGTGGCCTGCAACCATATCAGAGTTGGCGTTTTTACCGACCTGGGAAATATCTGCCAGCAACTGATAGCCCATTTTAAACAATGCCATGCCATTTTCCTTGAAGCCAATTATGACGAGGCCATGCTTGACCAGGGCCGTTATCCCTGGCATTTGAAGAACCGGATACGCGGCGGCAGGGGGCACTTATCCAACCGGCAGGCGCTGCAACTGTTTATAGAGCACCGTGCGCAGCATTTGAGCCACCTGCTATTATCGCACCTCTCGCAGGATAATAACTGCCCGGAACTGGTTAGCAGCTTATTTAAGGGACATGCCAGCGGGGTGCAGGTAACGGTTGCCTCACGGCATGAAGAAAGTGCCGTTTATTGCATCGGGGATGGCCCCCGCAGCAAAACGGCGATTAAAGCAGAGCAGTTATTACTGGATTTTTAACCATTTTTGCATTACGTAATGATACTTCCTAAAATACCCTCAACGTAAGCACGGTAATATCATCAATTGGTTTGCCTTTTACTTCTGTTTGTACATGGGTTAACAGTAACTGGTTAAAATGGCCTGGCGGGTGGTGGCCCTGTTTGCACACAAATTTAAACAGGTATTCCTCGTCCCAAAACTTGTTGTCAGCATCAAAATCAAGCAGTCCATCGGTATAATTTACTATAAATGCGTCCGGATCCAGGGTTATTTCGCCCTGATTTATAAAAGGCAGCTCGTCAAAAGCTCCTATCATAGTTGTACCGGTTTTTAGCGGTACGGCTTTACCGTTGTTGCACAGTATTGATGGGTTATGACCGGCATTGATATAGTTCAGTTTTCGGCTTTGCTGGTTGTACTTGGCCAGGAAAAGGGTAATAAATTTTTCGCCGCGGGTATTTTTATAAATAATGGTATTTAGCCTTGTAATTATATCCACCAGGTCATCCTCTACTTGCGCCCACGCGTGCAAACTGGCCTGAAAGTTAGCCATCAGCAAAGCGGCCGGAACACCCTTACCAGAAACATCTGCTATACACCAGATAAACTCATGAGGGTTAAGACGGATGAAATCGAAATAATCACCGCCTATGTTTTGGTGAGGCAAATATTTGGCATTCATTTCCACCGCGCTGTCCTTGTGCGCTTTAACCGGCATTAGCATGTTCTGCATTTCCGAAGCCAGTTCCATTTCGCGCTGTATACGTTCATTCACCAGGCGCTGTTTTACCAATTTTTTGTTTTGCAGGGCCACCACAATAGCATTTACCAGCGTTTGGATAAAGCCAAGGTCGTTATAAAGCATCTCTTCGTCCGGCTTAAAATCGCCAATGAGCGTGTAGGCAAGCGGGGTGCTTTTATCGTAAAAAGGAATAAAATAATTATAGTCCTTTAGCAACTGATGCCCCGTGCCATTAAGCGGCGAAGGCAGCCTTAGCTTTTTTAAGCCAGAGCAGGCATTTAACAACGCCGGGACCTTTTCAAAATGGCCGCCATACCTGGATATGCAGATAAAGCCATTATCTTTTTCTACCAGCAAACGCAGCTTCCCTACATTCAACTGGCTTTTCAAAACACTTTCCATCATTTCTATAAGCACCGACGTGGGCGAATTTTTATTGATGGCGCGGGTAATTTCAAGCAGGGCATTTAACTCAGACTGCCGTTTGAGCAACAACCGTACTAATTCGTCCTGGCCCGGGTCTGGATTGGTATTCTGCATTGGCACTTACTAAGGAATAAAATTAGATAAATAATTCCTCATATACGGGCATTGGCCGATTTTATGTCAAAAGCGTCACGCAGCCCAACGGTTACCAGGTTAAAAGCATATACAATCAGCATTATGGCCAGTCCGGGCGCAAGGGCCAGGTAACTGAGGTCCATAATGATATAACCGTAATGCTCCCGGATCATTGCCCCCCAGGTAGGCATAGGGGGCTGTGCGCCAAAGCCTAAAAAGCTGAGCCCGGCCTCCAACAGTATGGCCGATGCAAAATTTGATGAAGCCAATACCAGTATAGGCCCTGTAATGTTGGGTAATATATGCCGGGTGATAATGCGATAGTTGTTAAAGCCAAGCGCACGCGCCGCCTCCACAAATTCCACTTGTTTTAAGCCCATCACCTGGCCTCGTACCAGTCGGGCAACCTCTACCCACATAGATAGGCCTACTGCAATAAATATTTGCCATAAACCCTTACCTAAGGCAAAAGATAGCGCTATAACCAGCAGTAAAGCCGGCAGCGACCATAAAATATTCATCAGCCAGCTTAACGCATTATCTATCCAGCCGCCGTAAAAACCGGCCAATGCACCTACGGTTACGCCTATAAACAGGCTGATAACTACCGCCATTAACCCCACCGAAAGTGAAATGCGCGCGCCAAGGATCAATCGGCTTAACAGGTCGCGGCCATACAGGTCAGTACCCAGCAGGTAGGTTTTTCTGATTAATTGATCCTTTACTATTTGCTGCTGGTATTTAACAATTGCAGCTTCTGGTATTCTTCCGCTTGCCTTTTTCCCTGTCACAACTTCAAACACAGGGTACGCCTTATGTTCCGGCTTATCTTCGGGGCCAACGTATTCGTCAACAATAATAAAGTCCTTTTCAAAATGAGCACTAACTACCGGCACATTGGTATAGAAGTCAGGCTGGCCCGACCATAGCTTTTGAAATATATTCATTGTGTCAACCGCGCTGCTTTTGCGGACGCGCAGCATCATAAAACTACTCCCTGGTTTCTTAAGGCTGATCTGTAAGGTCATGTCATTAGCCTGTGGGGTAGAATCTGGCATTACCAGGTAGCCCAGTACGGCAACAATTACTGAAAATACAATAAACACTAATCCCCCAACCGCCAGTTTATTGCGTTTAAATGATTGCAATGCGCGTTGGGTAGGTGTAAGATCGGACATTTGTAAATCAATAAGCCGTGAGAGAGTACTGAAACTTTTAAGTCGTCGCCTCCCGGGGAGGGTTTGGGTGGCGCTTACTCCTTCTTCATCTCCTCCTGTATTGCCCTTAAAAGCTCATTTACATGCTGCGAACCAATAATGTAAAGCAGCCCATCGCGGTCGGTAAGGTGGACAGCCTCGTTACCGGCGGTGTAAAAACGGATGGTGCCGCTTTTGTGTAAATTATAAACCGGGTTATTAAACAGGTAGGTGCTGTATTTTCCTTTTTCCACTTTTACAATGCTGTTCAGGTCAATTTTTACCAGTTTACTGCTCCACAGGCCGTCAACCAAAATGCTTTTATTAATTACCCGGGTACGGAAATGCAGTAAAAACCCCATAATGATGGATATGATAAGTATGCTGAAACCTACTACCAGCAGCAGATCGCCGTTGCGCTCGCGTTCGTCGGTAAAAAAGTAGGCGGCAAAGCAAAACATAGCTAAAACCAGGCGGATGGTGATAGGCATCCATTCGCGGCCCAGATATTGTTTTTCAGTGAATACCGTTTTATGGTTCATGCTAATTTATACAGTTCGAAGATAGTAACTTTTTTAGTGTTATCGCTTACTTTGTAACGGTTGTCGGGCCGGTAGCCCACAATCCAGACAATATCACCGTTACCATTTTCAAGCACGGGCACCTGGTTTTTTTGGGTTAGAGGAACTTTTTGATGGATAAAAAAATCACTGAGCTTTTGTTTGGAGGCCATCCCCAGCGGAAAAAAATAATCGCCTTTGCGCCATGGACGCATAGTGAGCGGATACATCAGTAAACCGGCATCAACCGAAGCTGCAAGCGGGTTATCTTTTACAATCAACGGACCATCTTCCTGCAATAATGTAAGGCGATATCTGCCATAAGTAAGTTCAGTGGCTTCGCTGTTTATGGTTACCGGTTGTAATATTTTTTCCGCTTTACTTTTAAGGATCAGCTTATCACGGTCAAGCACCAGGCTATGCGTACCGGTTTCAAACACCCGCCCGGAATGTTTGTCCAGTGATGCCAGTATGCTTACGATGTGTTCCCGGTTAAAGCCGCTATCCTTTAGTAAATTAAACAGAAGTAATGCCTGCGGATATAAGTCCTTTACCGCAGCTATGGGTATATGCAACTCATCATCATGTAGGGTAAATTTTTTTCGATGCCGGGCTGTTTCATGCTCCAGCAATTGTTCCAGTTCTTTAAAGCGCTGCTGGTTTTGTTGAAAGGTTGCTTCCAGCGCAGGGTTCAGTTCCTTCAACTTCGGCACTACCTCCAGCCTGATTTTATTACGGGCATACTTTGCCGAGGTGTTTGAACTATCTTCAGTGTAAACTAAATTATTTTTTGCCGCAATATTGGCTATTTCCTCCCTCGTTAAATATAACATGGGCCTAATCAGGGCTCCGTTTTTAGGCAAGATACCGTGAAGGCCGGCAATGCCGGTACCGCGTGTAAGGTTTAACAATATTGTTTCAATAGCATCGTTTTGATGATGTGCCAACGCAATGGCGGTATAGCCGTATTGCTGGCGCAGTTGTTGAAACCATTGATAACGGAGGTTGCGGGCAGCCATTTGAATAGATATTTTTTGTTGGGCGGCATAAGCTACGGTATCAAATTCAATGGTATGGAAAGGCACCTTTAAATTTTTGGCAAGCTGGCGGCAAAAGCGCTGGTCTGTGTCGGCTTCCTTACCCCTAAGCCGGAAATTACAATGAGCCATAGCAAACTGATAACCGCACGCAGCTAATAAATGAGCCATTAAAACAGAGTCCATGCCGCCGCTAACCGCCGCCAAAATGTTATCGTCATTGTCAAATAACAGGTTTTGCAGAACAAAGTCTTTGAAACGATCAACCGGAAGCATCCATCAAAATTATTAATTTAATTAAGCGCT
>CAZZVY010000134.1:0-8986 GCA_964657585.1 uncultured Mucilaginibacter sp.
TACGGTTCTCGCAAAAAACCATTGGTATTACCAGCCAGTAATTGGCCGTGCCCACGCTACCGTCAGCACGGTGGAAACCATTAAAGGTTTTGTCTTTCCATTGGCTTACATCCGGACTGTTCCAGTTTTGATGTTTGCCGCCTTCTAAAAAACCGCTGGCAGCATGTTTAATATTTTTAGTGCTTAGCAAACCGCCGGCAGGTATTTCGCTTTGCGCCTTACCAACTAAAACGCCATACATAATAACATCGGCGCCCGGCGGCAAACTGTTTATTGCGAATTTATGCTTGGCAGGTATAAAATCAGTTACGTTATAAGTTACACCGTCTAATACAACCTGTTCACCTGCCTGCAGGTCCCTTAACGCTACTAACACGTTATCATCAGGGTGCACCTTTAATATGCTTTGTTTCATCTTTTATTTATGATCCTAAATCCTGTAACAATTTCAGCACGCCTTTATCCTCTATCCCGTTTAAAAAACCAACAACGGCAGTTTCAAAGCCAGGCAACTGAGTCAGATCGGTATCCCAAAGTTCTATATTACCTAAAATATATTTAACAACCATGCTGCTGTCAGGGTTTGTCCAGGCCTCGTAAAAATGTTCAGCCTGGCTGTCGGTTACCATATATTTGTTCTCATTGATGTCCCCTGCAAATTTACCATCAAATTTATTCACTTTCATAAACCTGATGAAAGCCGCAAAGCCTAAGGCCATGAACCTCGGCACCACTGTTGAGTTTTTATAATGATTAAGCAGCAAAGGCAATACCCTCATTTTAATTTTTGAGGAGTATTGTGCCGATATGCTTATCCATTGATGCTCGATATTCGGGTTGCGGAACCTATCCAGCACTTTATAGGTAAAATCATCAGTTTCGGCAGTGGTAACATTATAGGGAATAGCCGGTGCAATATCCTTCTGCATCAACTGCAAAATAAAATGTGAGAAATCCCCGCTATCCATAGCCAGTTTCACTGTTTTAAAGCCCGACAGGAAAGCCACCGCACAACTAAGCGTATGGGTGGCATTTAATAAACGCAACTTTAATTCCCTGAACTTTTCAATATCCGGGGTAATCACCACGCCTTTATCGGCTTTGGCAAAACTTAATACTTCAGCTACTTCTTCATTCCCTTCTATAGCCCAAAGGCTGTACACCTCTGATATGATACGCAGGTCGTCCTCATAACCGCATTCTTCTGCAAGTTGCTGGCTAACTGTAGCATTGGGCTTACCTGGAACTATCCTGTCAACTAACGAATTGCAAAAATGGTTATCATCTATCAACCAGTTAACAAATTCGTCATCAAGCTTATTTAACCGCGACAGTTCAATAACAATTTCCTTAAGTTTTTTACCGTTATCAACAATCAGTTCTGTCGGTACTATAACCAGGCCGCTTCCTTTACTTCCGTTAAAGGCGTTGTAACGCTCATATAAAACAGCCAGCAATTTGCCTGGAAACGAAACCGGCGGGCGTTTTTCAATATCATCATCCACCAATTGTATACCTACTTCGGTGGTATTAGATATCACCACTTTAAGATCGGGGCTTTTGGCAAAATCAAGTATCGCATCCCAGTCCTTACCCGCAGCCAACACCCTGCTAATGGCCGAACAGATCATTTTTTCATCAACTTCCCTGCCATCTTCAATACCTTTTATGTGTAAAGTGTAAAGACCATCCTGTTTATCAAATTCATCTGCCGAGCCGGTATCGGTTGATTTAACCACTACCACCCTGCCATTGAAAATACCCTGACGATTAGCCTTGTCAATAAAATAATCGGGCAGGCCGCGCAACAGTACGCCTGTGCCAAACTGCAGCACTTTTTCAGGGAGATTAAATAGCTGTTCGTCCGGGACTATCAACCCAGGACTATTAATTTCCTTTAGCTTATTTTTGGATAAAATCATAGTTATGTGCATACTTATTATTCTATTCAGATACCGGGTCCCATTTACCGTCCATGGTCCAGGCGGCATTTATTTTATTCGCATAGGGCGCTCCCGCGGCTTCGTTAATGTTATCTTTTAGCCAGCTGTAATTATTGCCCTGGTGTTTACA
Organism: uncultured Mucilaginibacter sp.; assembly: GCA_964657585.1. Lineage (GTDB taxonomy): Bacteria > Bacteroidota > Bacteroidia > Sphingobacteriales > Sphingobacteriaceae > Mucilaginibacter. The sequence continues at coordinate 2,074 of CAZZVY010000134.1, forward strand.
GTTATAAAAATATACCCGCCTGCCATACTGCACCCCTGTTGAACTTGCAGCCTGGTAAATTGGCGCATCGGCCATATTTTGGGCAAATGTGCAATTGATCAGGTAAAATTGCGAATCTTTATGATAACGACCTAATTTAAAACCATTGTCGCCTGTAAAACTACAATCCCTTAACACAGTTTTTTGCGCTTTTTCTCCTGAACCGTCATGCCATATAGCCGCATCCATGCTGTGGCAAATAAACTTACAACCTTCTGCATAGGCCCAACCGCGCGGACAATAAAAATCAACCCCTCCCTCCATAATGCATCCATTAAAATAATACATACCGTCCTGTGTATTCCAGGGACTAACTGTATCGCCGCCATATGCCCTAAGCGTACAATTAATTACTTTTAACCTGGTGGTTTGGAAAGAACGCAGGGCCATTTGATGACCGTTACGGGCTACCGTTCTTTGAGTTGTTTTATCATCAATTTTGCAATTGATCGTTGTATCCCCTTTGTGGTCAAAGCCGTAACTATTAATAATGCTTAGATTTTTTAGTGTGATATCGCTGCCGCGTAAGTTAAGGGTAGCTACGCCCCAATCAGTAGCGTTACCATCGCAGCGCCATATATCGCGTGCTACGGCCTGGGTTAGTATGGTGCTTTTTTCATCCTCGCCCTGCAGCACAACATGGTTTTTGGTGATAAATACCTTTTCGTGATAAGTGCCTTTTTTTATCAGGACAACCCTGTCCGTTACCGATGAATCCGGCAGACTGTTCAACGCTTCCTGAATGGTTTTAAAATCGCCTTTTCCGCTTGCATCAACCACTATCAGTTTTGGCGGTGTAGCCTGTATAAATGCAAAGGCTGCACATGCCAGGCACATGGTTAACTGTACAAAGAAACGCTTATTCATTTATTATTGTTATCCGGTAACTGTTTGGTTACCCAGTTCACCAAATCTTCAGCAGCCTTGTAATTATCATAGTCGGCAGGTAATTTGCGGCCATCGGTATATTCATTATAAAACCAGGGGTCCCCAACGGCAAATACCGTTCCTAAACCATATTTGGCTGTTGCAATTATCACGTCGCCTTTATCTGTCAAAGCCGAAGTTGCAGGCGGGGTTAGCTTAAAAGTGCTTAACTCTTTAATATAAACTTTTTTGGCAGTTTTAAAGATAGTATTACCTGCCGGAATATTAATAGCGCCGGTCTCGAAATGCGGAGTGGTTACATGGTTACGGCTATCCTGGTTAAGCTGAATACCAAACTTAGCCATCAACCTGTTCAAATGGGTAAACTCGGCGTTACCGGTATCATTTGCCAGTATCAGCAAAACGCCGCCAGCCTTTACCCAGTCACTGATCGTTTTAACATGAGCGTCCTCAATATATTTGGTGTTCGGGTTTTCTTTTGGAATGTCAGGATCAGCAATGATATATACCGAAGCTTTCTTAAGATTTTCCGCGGTGGGAGCTGCATACAACGTTTGCGTTTTGAAGCCATAATTGTTAAACAAATGCCCTAACATGGAGTAGCCGTTAATATCTGTTTCTTCCCATTTGTAGTGAAAGGATATGGTTCTACCGGTGAGTTTATCTATCCTATGCTCATCGTTGTAATAACTGTCCAACAAAGTAACTTTTCCTTTTGCTGCCAATAAGGTGGGTAGTTTCTCCATTTCAACGGCAGCCATAATGAATGAGCCTACGCCCTTGCCATCGTTGGTAACTACCTTTTCCTTTAAATAATAATCATAGCTGCCGTCACGGTACGGGTTTCCGCCTAAACCACCTACGCTTACCGTACCATTTAAGTTGATTTGTCCCTTATCATCAACTGTGATAAATTCTTTGATGATACCACTGTAGCCTTTTTTTGCTGCCGCGAGGTGATTTTGTGGCAGATATCCCTCCCTTACCCCTTTGGCCAATGCATATACAAACATACACGAAGCTGAAGACTCCAGGTAATTACCCTTTCTGATTGGCATATCCATCACTTCATACCATACCCCCGACTTTGCATCCTGGTATTTTTGAATTGCGGCAGCTAATCGGTTTAATATGGCTAAAAGCTCCGGGCGTTTTGGATGATCGGCCGGAAACTTATCCAGCACATCAACCAGCGCCATGGCATACCAGCCGTCGGCTCGCGCCCAAAAGTTTGCAGATAGTCCGGTCTTAGGGTCGGCCCATTTCTCCTTTTTACTTTGATCCCAGGCATGATAAAGCAAGCCGGTCTTAGGGTCGCGGGATACCTTTTCCATTAAGATAAACTGGTTGGCTATGTCATCAAAGTCAGCCGTTTCGTCAAATGTAGCGGCATAGTCTGCATAAAATGTACCACCCATGTACAGTCCGTCCAGCCACATTTGGTTAGGATAAACCTTTTTATGCCAGAAACCGCCTTCAGGCACACGGGGGTGCGTTTTTAACTGGTCGCGCAGGGTATTGGCTGCTCTATAATATTTCTCACTTCCCGTAGTATTGTAAAGCATAAGCACAGACCGCCCCGGAAGCAGGTTATCTAAAGTATACTGGTCTTTTTTATAATCTTTGATGGCTCCATCAGCACCTACCAGCAGATCAATATAATTTTTGATATAGTCGTAGTACGTTTTATCGCCGGTCTGTAGCCATACCTGCTCAATGCCATTAAATACTACCGCCTGCTCATAGGTCCATTTAGCTGTTGATGAAGTATCGCTCCATTTAGCCATTGCTGTAGTCGCCATACGCTGTGAGTATGGTTTTTCCTGCGCATATCCGCTAAAAAATATTATGCCTGCTGCCAAACAGGTTAAAATAAGCTTTCTCATAAATTATTTCTCTAAAGGAACTACCCTAAACCAATCCACATCGGCATAGCCTGAATCATTTGTCTGCGTATCACGTGTGCAAAACAAGCCCACCTTAGCCCCTATCCAACGCCCTACTTCTGCCTGTAACTGCGTACCTGCACCGACATAGGTTTGACCGTCCAGACTGTAACTAAAATCACATTTAGCGCCTATGCTTACTTTTACCCGTAACCACACGGTCGGGGTACTTAGTTTGGTTATTACCTTTTCGTCTTCGGCTTTACCTTTGGTTGCATCCCTGCAAATCCCGGATATAAGGTATAGCCCATCGCTTTTATTTTTTATACCGATCAGCTCATAACTAAAACCCATAACCGTTAACCCGCAGCGTTCATTTTCCAGGCGCTGATTGGGTTTAAAGGTTAATTTTGCAGTAACCTCAAATTGCTCAGCCGGAAATTTTTGCAGCAGTACATTGGGCACATCCCACAAATTCTTTGCGCCATCAGGTATCTTAGCAGAGAATAGCCTCAATACACCTTGGCCGGCATCCATATATGCCCAGGTAGCCTCGGGGTTAGCCATCCATTGCCATTGTAAACCAAGCGATATGCCGTTAAACTCGTCACTTTCGGCAGGAGTTGTAATGGGATATGCTTTGCCAACATTGGGCTTCTTATAAGTTAAAACTGGTTCGCCTTTGCCATTTCCATTCTTATCAATACCAATAACCGGCCAGTTATTTTTCCATACCATCGGTTCTAAATGCACCACTCGCCCATAAGGCCCTTTGTCCTGAAAATGCAGGAACCAATCTTCACTGGTCTGGGTGTTTACCCAGGCGCCCTGGTGAGGCCCGTTAATGGTGGTTTTACCCTGATCCATCACTATCTTACGTTCATAAGGCCCATAAACGTTTTTAGACCGTAACACCAACTGGTACCCGTTACCTACACCGCCTGCCGGGGCAAAAATGTAGTAATAGCCGTTTCTTTTATAAAATTTAGGGCCTTCTATGGTTTCATCATCCTGGTGCCCGTCGTAAACAATTACACCGGGGTCCGTTACTTTTGTTCCTTCCCTGTTCAATTTGTTCACGGCTATTATGCTTTTTATACCGGCACGGCTACCGGCATAGGCATGTACCAGGTACATCTGCCTGTCGTCATCCAGTAACGGACATGGGTCAATGATGCCCTTACCGGCAAATACCATCACCGGATCGCTCCATGGCCCTGACGGATTTTTAGCTTTGATTACGTAGATACCATAATCAGGATCAGGATAGTAAATATAAAATTCACCATTATAAAAGCGTATTGATGGCGCCCATACCCCTTCACCGTGGCGCGGTATATTAAAATGATCAAAAGGGGGCTGACGGGTTAACGCATGACCAATGATAGACCAGTTTACCAGATCCTTCGAGTGCAAAACCGGCAGGCCAGGTATGCTTTCAAAGCTTGATGAGACCAAATAGTAGTCGTCACCTACCCTGATAGCGTCAGGGTCGGAGTAATCGGCATTTAACACCGGGTTTTTATAGGTGCCGTTACCCTGGTCGGCCACCCAAACCTTTGATACATAAGGCATGCTTTGTAAAGTTTTTACCTGCGCTGCAGCCATATAAATAAAAAGCAATTGTGTAATAACCGTTGCCGTTATTTTCAATTTCATCATCCCCGCCCAACTATTTTAAACCCAGGTGCGAAACAACAATATGGTTAGCCAGGTCCAGTTTGAGCGCTTTAACATCTGCCAATATAATACCAGCTATTTTACGCGCCCCAAGTTCGCTAAAGTGCGTATCATCTCTTTGTCCGTTAGGGTAATTGGGGTGCTCGCCTGCCTCCAGGTAATTATATAAATATTTCGATTTGTCGGGGCCCATTTGTTGCAGCATTGCCTGGCTTTCTTTATCAAGATCAATGAATAGAACGTGCTCATCGGCCGCCAGTTTGCGCACAATAGCCGAAAATGCTTCGTGTGTGCCCTGTATATTTCCGTTGGCATCAAATTTACGGCGGGCTACCGGCGTTATCAATATCGGGGTAGCTTTTTTAGCTCGCGCCTCGTTTACAAAACGCAGTAAGTTATCATGGAACTGCTGCGGACTAACGGCATTAGGTTTTTCATCATTATGCCCAAACTGGATAAATACATAATCACCTTCCTGCATGTTATCAGCAATTTTTTTCCAAAGGCCCTCGTTAATAAAGCTTTTGGTGGTGCGCCCATTCTTGGCCAAATTGGTTACGTTAACCGTGCTATCAAAAAAAGCCTTAAATGCCATTCCCCAGCCAGTTTCCGGATACTCCTTTACCGCCTTGTCGGCCATGGTGGAATCGCCGGCCAAAAAAACAGTGATATGCCTTTGTTGCAGCGTAAATGATAATATGGCGATAACGCCCGTTAGCATGGAAAGTTTAACTAAAGTATTGCGGCCTTTAAGCTTATTCATCGGTTATTAGTAATTGGTGACGGTCTGCAGACCATTTTTTCTGCTAATCTATTATTTTAATATTAATTAATCTTACCGACGATAAAATCTTTACAAAACACAGGTACTGCGGCTAACATTTGACCGAAAAGATGGTTTTATACCGGGTTTGTTTACCTATGATAAGTGGATTGCCTTTACAAAAAAATTCCTTAAACTTGCCTTATATAATAAAATGAGCAATAACGGTCCGAATACAGAAGTTGATATAATATTAATAGGCGCGGGTATTATGAGCGCTACGCTTGGCTTTATGCTGAAAGAACTGCAGCCCGACCTGGAAATTGAACTTTTTGAGCGATTGGATGTGATGGCTGCCGAAAGTTCGGACGCGATGAACAATGCGGGTACCGGACACTCTGCCTTTTGCGAATTGAATTATACGCCCCAGTTGCCGGATGGCTCGGTTGATATCAGCAAAGCTATTAAAATAGCCGACCAGTTTGAAATATCCAAGCAGTTTTGGGCCTACCTGGTGGAAAAAAACTATCTTAATGAACCCAAAACCTTCATCACAAAAGTACCCCATATCAGTTTTGTTTGGGGCGATGAGAATGTAGCATACCTTAAAAAACGTTATGAAGCGCTAAGCAAAAACCATTTTTTCAGCGAGATGCAATATTCAGAAGACACTGCGGTACTGGATACCTGGATGCCGTTGGTGATGGAAGGCCGCGATACTAATGAAAAAGTATCAGCCAATAAAATGGATTTAGGTACCGATGTAAATTTTGGTGCCCTTACTAAGGACCTGATCAATATTGCTCAAACTAAAAACGGGTTCAACGTTCATTTAAGCCACGAGGTGACCGATATTAAACGCTCACAAAAAGGTGGCTGGCAGGTTACCGTTAAGGATATTAAAAACGGCGGCAAGCGTAAACTGAACGCCGGGTTTGTGTTTGTAGGCGCCGGCGGCGGCGCTTTGCCCTTGCTTCAAAAATCAGGCATACCGGAAAGCAATGGTTTCGGCGGTTTCCCGGTGAGCGGGCAATGGCTGGTTTGCAATAACCAGGCAATTATTGACCGGCACCAGGCCAAGGTTTATGGCAAGGCGTCGGTAGGGTCGCCGCCCATGTCGGTGCCTCACCTGGATACGCGGCTCATCAACGGCAAACGCTCGTTGCTGTTTGGCCCGTATGCGGGATTTTCTACCCGCTTTCTTAAACAAGGTTCGCTGTGGGACCTGTTCGGTTCCATTAAACTAAACAACATCCGGGCGCTGATGGCCGCCGGTATTGATAACATACCGCTGACGCGCTACCTGATAAGCCAGGTAATGCAATCGGAAGACGACCGTTTGAGCGCCCTGCGCGATTATTACCCTAATGCTAAAAAAGAAGACTGGCAACTGGATATAGCAGGCCAGCGGGTACAGGTAATTAAAAAAGATGCCAAACGCGGCGGTGTGCTGGAGTTTGGTACGGAGGTGGTTACCGCTGCCGATGGAAGCATTTCGGCTCTGTTAGGTGCATCTCCTGGCGCTTCAACCTCCGTCCCCATTATGATCCAGCTGATAGAACGTTGTTTTAAGCAACAGGCACAATCGCCTGAATGGCAAGCTAAACTGAAAGAGATCATCCCTTCTTACGGACAATCATTAGCCAAAAACGCACAG
>CAZZVY010000135.1:0-8951 GCA_964657585.1 uncultured Mucilaginibacter sp.
AAAGGTATTTTTAAGATCAGATACTATGTCTAATTGGCAGAATGATGACTATTTGCCTTATATAGATGCCTTTAATAAATATATTTAAACCAGTAAAAGCAATTATCATCAAACTGTTAATTAATCGGCTTATAATTGATAAATTACGCTCTGCATCATATTAGCAGCCGGTATTCAAGATTACTTTTATACAAGGAAATGCATCATTAAATTGTATGTTTTCCTTATTTTTAATTTATTGGCAATATTGTTGATATTTATTAAGCGAATGTCGGGATTTATGAAACTAATTTATAGATTAGGACGTTCATAATTATTGAAAGGTATTATATGGAAGCTAAATTTTCGCCGCGGGTAAAAGATGTCATATCATATAGCAGAGAGGAGGCCTTACGTCTCGGGCATGATTATATCGGTACAGAACATCTACTGCTTGGGCTTATACGTGATGGCGACGGCGTTGCCATAAAATTGTTAAAGGGTTTAAATGTGGATACCACCAAATTGCGCCGCTCTGTAGAGGATGCCGTTAAGGGTACCACAGGTACAAATGTGCATATTGGCAGTATACCTTTAACCAAACAAGCCGAAAAAGTATTAAAGATAACTTACCTGGAAGCAAAGATATTTAAAAGCGATGTTATAGGCACAGAGCATTTGCTGTTATCAATTCTGCGCGACGAGGACAATATTGCATCGCAGTTATTATTACAATATAACGTGAATTACGAAATATTTAAACACGAGGTAGATTCGCACAAGAACAACGTAACAGACGAAATGCCGGGCTCGCCAACCGGCGGCGATGATGATTTTAAGGAAGAAGAATCATTCAGTCAGCCTAAAAAGGTGTCTGATATAAAGTCAAAGACACCCGTACTGGACAACTTTGGCCGCGACCTGACCAAAGCTGCCGAAGAAGGCCGTTTAGACCCGATTGTTGGCCGTGAGAAAGAGATTGAGCGGGTATCGCAAATATTATCTCGCCGTAAAAAGAACAATCCAATCCTGATAGGCGAACCCGGTGTAGGTAAATCAGCCATAGCCGAAGGCCTGGCCCTGCGCATTGTTCAGCGTAAAGTATCGCGCGTGTTGTTCAATAAACGAGTGGTTACGCTTGATCTCGCTTCGCTGGTTGCCGGTACTAAATATCGCGGGCAGTTTGAAGAGCGTATGAAGGCCGTAATGAACGAATTGGAAAAATCGCCGGATGTTATCCTGTTCATTGACGAGATACATACCATTGTTGGTGCAGGCGGGGCCTCCGGCTCGTTAGATGCTTCTAATATGTTTAAACCGGCTTTGGCCAGGGGAGAGATACAATGCATCGGCGCTACTACTTTGGATGAATACCGCCAGTATATTGAAAAGGACGGAGCGTTAGACCGCCGTTTCCAGAAGGTAATGGTTGAACCGGCCACTCCTGATGAAACTGTGGAAATATTGACCCGGATAAAGGATAAATATGAGGAACACCATGGGGTAACTTATACCCCCGAGGCTATACAGGCCTGCGTTTCGCTAACCACCCGCTATATCACCGACCGGTTTTTACCTGACAAGGCGATAGATGCACTTGACGAATCCGGCTCGCGTGTGCATCTGACCAATATCCATGTTCCGCAGGATATCTTGGATATTGAACAAAAGATTGAGCAGATCAAAATAGAGAAGAATAAAGTGGTGCGCAGCCAGAAGTATGAAGAAGCTGCCAAACTTCGAGACACCGAAAAACATTTGCTGGAGGAACTTGACCAGGCTAAAGCCATTTGGGAAGCCGAAACTAAATCTAAGCGTTATACGGTAACCGAAGATAATGTGGCCGAAGTAGTAGCCATGATGACCGGCATCCCGGTACAAAAGGTTGGCCAGGCCGACAGTCAGAAACTGTTGCATATGGCTGATAATATTGGTGGAAAGATCATCGGTCAGGAAGATGCCATTAAAAAGCTGACCCGTGCCATACAGCGCACCCGTGCAGGCTTAAAGGATCCTAAAAAACCTATCGGCTCATTCATATTTTTAGGCCCTACCGGTGTTGGTAAAACAGAGTTAGCCAAAGAGCTGGCCCGCTTTATGTTTGACACCGAGGATGCCCTGATACAGATTGACATGAGCGAGTATATGGAGAAATTTGCCGTATCCCGCCTGGTAGGTGCGCCCCCGGGCTACGTGGGCTATGAAGAAGGCGGACAATTAACCGAGAAGGTACGCCGCAAACCTTATGCCGTAGTATTGCTGGACGAGATTGAGAAAGCGCACCCTGATGTATTCAATATTTTGTTGCAGGTATTGGACGAAGGCCAACTGACCGATTCCTTAGGCCGCAAGGTTGATTTCAGGAATGCCATAATTATCATGACCTCTAACATTGGTGCACGCCAGTTGAAGGACTTTGGGCAGGGTGTAGGTTTTGGTACCAGCGCCATGAGCAAACAGGTGGATACCCATTCGCGCGGCGTAATAGAGAACGCTTTAAAACGTGCTTTTGCGCCTGAATTTTTGAACCGTATTGACGATGTGATCGTATTTAACTCCTTGGGTAAAGAAGAGATATTCCGGATCATTGATATAGAGCTGGCTGCCTTGTTTGGCCGCGTGAGCAGCTTGGGTTACAAAATTGAATTGACACTGGGCGCTAAAGAGTTTGTGGCCGACAAAGGTTTCGATTCGCAATTTGGTGCACGTCCGTTAAAACGGGCCATCCAGAAATACCTTGAAGAGCCGATTGCCGAAGAAATACTCAAAGGCGAACTGGTTGACGGCGACCTGATGGAAGTTGATTACGACAAGGAAGCCGACAAGATCGTGGTCCACGTAAAGTCATCCGGCGAGAACAAAAAGGAAGCCGAAGAAACAAAGGAGTAATTATCTGATGTTGATAGTATATAAAGTCCCGCTGAAAGGTGGGACTTTTTTGTTTGTAGGCTATTGGTACTGTCCTGCTATCTTGTGTCTTGTTGGTGTTTTACAATATAACCTCTCAACACAGCTACAGGGGCCGTTGTTGGAATTGTTTTCGATAATTTTCCCGGGCTTAAAACAGATTATGGTCGTTGGAGACAACTCCAACGACGGCGGTAAATGTCGTAGCATGTTGGGCAGCCCTTCCACACGCACCTTTCGACAAGCTCAGGGTGACAGTCCCAATACGTCTACCGCAAGCCTAACGGCTTGAGGTAAGGGAAGCGGAAGTTTTATAAAAAGTCTAATCGCTTCGTGCGCAATGAAGATGTGCGACATGATAAATTATCGCATCGTTTGATTTATGACACGGCTTATTCAAATGTTAAAGGCTATTGGTAACCATTGGTAAAACAGATGCATTTGATATATAAGTTACCTGCAATAAACTAAATGCCGTTAAATTTGTAAGGTTGATATGTCTGCTTTATCTGTTACTTTCCGGTCGTTGCGCTACCGCAATTTTAAGTTATTCTTTTTCGGCCAGTCCATATCACTTATTGGTACTTGGATGGAGCGTATCGCTGTTAACTGGCTGGTTTATACCAATTACCATTCAGTACTATTATTGGGCATAGTAAACTTTGCCGGGCAGATACCTACCTTATTGCTTTCTCCTTACGGCGGCGCTATATCCGACAGGCATAACCGCTATAAAATATTACTTATTACGCAAATATCGGCCATGCTGCAAACCAGTATCATGGCCATTCTGGTGTTAACGCATACTTACAGCTTTTTACTGATCACCGCTTTAAGCGTGGCGTTGGGTGTTATCAATGCTTTTGATACCCCCTCGCGGCAATCATTAATGATACGGCTGATTGACGATAAAAAGGATTTGCAAAATGCCATTGCGCTAAATTCATCTATGGTTAACCTGGCCCGACTGCTTGGCCCGGCGGTGGCCGGTATATTGCTTACTACTGTTGGCACGGGTATTTGTTTTGTATTAAACGCGCTAAGCTTTGTGGCGGTTATAGCATCGTTATTATTGATGAAGCTGGCGCCAGAGGCGCCTGTAACCCTTACTACCACTGTTTGGCAAGGCCTGAAAGATGGCTATGATTACTTGCGGCATACCCATAATATAAAACTTATGATATTGCTTATGGCCTTCACCAGCTTGTTTTTAATGTCGTACGGTACATTGATGCCGGTTTTCGCAAAAGACATTTTTCATGGCAATGCGGTTACTTATAGCCTGCTTAACAGTTTATCGGGCCTGGGTGCCTTAGGCGGAGCAATATATATGGCCGGTTTAAAAAGCACTCAAAACTTGCAGCGCACTGTTATATACGCCTGCCTGCTATTTGGGGTAAGCATTGCCATTTTTGCCTGGTGCACGCAATTTTGGCTGGCGCTGATATTTATTATGCTGGCCGGCACTGGTATGATGATGCAGATAGCCGGTACCAATACCTTTATACAAACAAACGTAAGCAATAATATGCGTGGCCGGGTGATCAGTTACTACGTAATGGCCTTCCAGGGGATGCAACCTATCGGTAGTTTTTTTGTAGGGCTTGGCGGCCACCATGCCAGCGTTAGAACAGTGTTGTTTATTATGGGCCTAAGCGGGGTTGTTACTGCTGCCATATTTGGCCTTTATTTTAAAAGAACTGCCGATAAAATACTAAACCGCAGAAAGGAAAATATTATTACACCAATGGGATAGGAACAGCATAGCCTTATGTGGTTAACTGATAAGGCGTATGCTGTTTATTGAGGTACATAAATATAATATTATTAATTAACCTTGATTAAATGTTTTAAAGATGATGCAGGTAATGAATTGATATTGATTATCTCTAATTTAGATATTTGAGCCGTAACTGCTTTATCTAAACTGGCATTAACGTTAACATCGTTAATTTTGTACATTGCTCCGGTTAGCGGATCTACAATAAGCATTCCTATGCACCGCCTAATAATAAATTCCCAATATACCATCCATTCAAATGGCTTTCCACGGTAATTATTTTCTCCTGATAGCCAGCGGCCTGGAATTTTACCTGATAAAGTGCTCTTGAAAAGTAGCCTGCGCTTGATTTTAAACTGATAGTTGCCGGAGTTGAGCCTTTATAAACTTCAATGCCGGCCCGGTTTGTTATGGTAACGGTTGAAGCGGGATTACTGTTTACCGATACTGAATAGTTGCTGTGTCCTAAAATTGTTGCACACCCCGTACTAAGGAAAGTAATAGCAGCAAATAAGATTGTGAGTGTGGTGATTAGAATTTTTTTCATAAAAGTGATTAGATTATGGTTAATGTACCTTGACATAAACATATCAATAAAAGTTATAGGTTATGTATAAACTTAAAATAATTTGCATCTAATTACTTAGCTAAACATTGCCGGATTGTAATCAGAAGTCAGTTTTTAACATACTTTCTATCTCATCAAATATCTGCATAAAACCGTCATGGATTTTAAGCCGGTAAGTGGTGATAACATCATTCATGTCGGCTTCCTGCTGCGGCGTAAACGGATGGTGCCAAACCCGCATGCAAATACGTTTAAGGGCATAGGCCACCTGGGCAGTATCGTGGTAGGTTTCCAGGTAACGGTGCTTTTTAAAGGCCTCAAAAAATGTAAGGAATACATCGGTATTGTGCAGGCCGCTAAACATTAAAAACTCGTTGATCACTTCTTCATTGCAGCTGCCCAGGTGTTTATAAAAATCATCAACCGTTATTTTGCGGGTGGTAAGCAGCAGGTTATCCAATATCAGTTCAATAGCAATGTGGCCTAAAAAGAAAGGTTTTACCGGCGAGCCTTCAATAACCGGTCGCAGCGCTTGTTTTAGCGCCCTGCTATGCAGCAAAAAAAAATCAGCCGAATGGAAATACCTGTCTACATCCAGGTGTTTCTGCCAGCCTTGTATAATATAATTAACGTTATCAGTATGGTGGTGCAGTTTTTCGGGGTGCAGAACAATAGTTTTATCTGCATTTTTCAACAGATCGGGGAGCACGGTACCTAATATATGGTAACAGTTATCAGAGTATCTGTCAAAATAAAAATGCGATAAAAAATTCATAACTGTGTTATTGCAAGTTACCCTATCATCCGCAGATATGCAACAAAAATCAATTTGCAGATATACAGATACATAATTGTGCTAATGATGCTTTTCTTATTTAGCATATTTGCACACTTGCGCATCTGCACATTTGTTAGATTTGTGCATTGTAACTTGTATTTTATAAGATGAATTTTGTTGAAGAATTGCGCTGGCGTGGCATGCTGCATGATATTATGCCCGGGACAGAGGATATGTTGAACAGCGGTATGGTATCAGGTTATATAGGGTTTGACCCTACCGCCGATTCGCTGCATGTAGGCAGCCTGGCTCAGATTATGACGCTGATACACTTTCAGCGTGCCGGGCATAAACCGTTTGCACTAGTTGGCGGAGCCACCGGCATGGTTGGCGACCCATCGGGTAAATCAGTTGAACGTAACTTACTCTCAGAAGATGTATTGCAGCGCAACCTTGATGGCATTAAGGCCCAGTTAGAACGTTTTCTGGATTTTAACTGCGGGGATAACAGCGCCCGGATGGTTAACAATTACGACTGGTTTAAAGGTTTTAACTTTCTGGATTTTATCCGCGAGGTAGGCAAACACATTACCGTTAATTATATGATGGCTAAGGATTCGGTAAAAAACCGTATCAGCGGCGAAACCGGCATGTCGTTCACTGAGTTTAGTTACCAGTTGGTGCAGGGTTATGATTTTTATTACCTGTGGAAACACCATAATTGCACCCTGCAAATGGGCGGCAGCGACCAATGGGGCAATATTGTTACGGGTACCGAACTGATACGCCGTAAAGATGCCGGCGAAGCCTTTGCCTTAACCACTCAACTAATTAAAAAAACAGATGGTACAAAGTTCGGTAAAAGCGAGGGCGGCAACATCTGGTTAGATGCGGCTAAAACCACACCTTATAAATTTTACCAGTTTTGGTTAAACACCAGCGATGATGATGCTAAAACATACATACGCATATTTACCTTATTTGATAAAGGGACCATTGAAGCTTTAGAAGCCGAACACAATTCAGCGCCGCATCTGCGCATACTACAAAAAGAGTTAGCAAAGGATATTACTATCCGTGTGCATAGTGATGCGCAATATGAAAAGGCTATAAAATCTTCTGAATTTTTGTTCGGCAATATAGGTATAGAATTTTTAAATGAGTTAGATGATGCCGAGGTGCTTGGGTTATTTGATGGCGTGCCTCATTTTACCATTAGTACAGATGAAATGAAGCATGGAATTAATGTAGTTGATTTGTTGGCAGAAAGAACTGCAGTATTCCCATCCAAAAATGAAGCGAAAAAAATGATTGCTGGCGGAGGGGTGGCTATTAACAGAACTAAGGTAGACGGGATTAATGATATTTTTAATACATCAAACCTCATTAAAAGCAAATACCTTGTAGCGCAAAAAGGAAAAAAGAATTATTTTTTAATAGTAGCCACTAAAGCCTAAAGCCGGATAAGTTAACGCGAGCATAACTTTGGCATACTTTGAAAAATTTCTTTTTAAATTTGCAAATACGACAAAAGTGTTGTATTTTTGGATTAATGTCGTACAAAAACAAACATATTAAGCCATCAGAGGTTAATGAACCTATGGTAGCTTACATGGCCGCAGGTGCCGATAATTCTGTTTATTCGCTGTTAAGCGGGGTTAAACCAATACGTTTCAGTACTGATTTTGATTTGCTGCAACTTACCCGGCAGGGTTTACCTAAAAAAGTGTTAACAACGTTAGCTAAAAAAATATCCCTTACCCTTCAGGAATTATCTGATATTATGCATATTTCCGAACGTACTTTGCAGCGTTACAATGATGATGCAGTAGTAAAGTCTGAATATTCTGAAAAGGCTATAGAATTAGCACGTTTATATATCCGCGGTCAGGAAGTTTTTGGTTCTATGGATAAATTTACCCGCTGGATGAAAACACCCAGCCATGTATTCAGGGATCAAACACCTGTTTCACTGCTTGATACCTCTGTTGGTTTTGATATGGTGCTTAGGGAGTTAGGCCGTATTGAACATGGTATCTTTGCTTAAACGGCATGCTGTTATACCGTATCACACGCTGTATCTATGCCAATGATATAAACGGTACAGGCGCCCGGTTGTATGGCGGGCGGTGGAATAACATAGGCCGGGCTATGATTTATACCGCATCATCAAGATCATTGGCAACGCTGGAGGCTTTGGTACACTTACCAGCTGCCAACCTGCCTGAAGATTTTTGTTTAGTAACCTTTGACGCGCCCGAAGATGTTTTTGTGGCCGATACTGCTTTATTCCCGTCTAATTGGAGAGGTTTCCCTGAACCAGAGATACTTAAACGTACTGGCGACTTTTTTCTTAAACAGAATGAGCATTTGCTGATGAAAGTGCCGTCGGCCATTGTAAAAGAGGAGTTTAATTACCTGATAAATCCGTTACATTATAAGGCAGCTGCGATAAAAATTTTAGGTAATGAGCCTTTTACGTTTGATGAACGGCTTTTTTAAGGAAATTTTACAGGCTATAGGCTGATGATTAATATACTGCAGAAAACCTGGAATATGGACTGCAGTACATAATACTAAAAAACCACTTCGCCAATCATCTTGATATACAACTCAATACCCTCCCTTATTTCATCAATAAAAACAAATTCATCAGCCGTATGTGAACGGGCGGAATCGCCTGGACCAACCTTTAATGATGGGATGTCTAATAATGACTGATCAGATGTAGTAGGCGATCCATATGTTGTGCGCCCTAATTTTATACCTGCCTGCACTATAGGATGATTTTTATCTATAGATGATGGTTTTAACCTGATAGACCTTGGTTTAACATCGCAATTAATATGCTTACGGATGGTATCCAACACCTCTTCATTGCGGTAAGCATCAGTAACCCGTACATCAACTGTAAATACACAACTGGCCGGCACTACATT
>CAZZVY010000136.1:0-4345 GCA_964657585.1 uncultured Mucilaginibacter sp.
GGCGGGTTTGAACAAAAAGATCTGGAAGGCTTATTTGAGTTTATGGACAGCAATTATTTAGGCTGGTCAAGCGCGATGGCGCCCGCTATTATGGGCAATGCCGAGCGTCCGGAACTGGGTGAGTTCCTGACCAGCAGCTTTTGTTCAACTAATCCTGACATTGCCCGTGATTTTGCCCGTGTAACCTTCTTTTCAGATAACCGTGCCGACCTTTCTAAATCCACTGTACATAGCCTAACCCTGCAATGTGCCGATGATATCATTGCGCCGGTTGTTGTAGGTGAATATGTACACCAAAATATGCCTAACAATACCTTAGTTCAGTTAAATGCCACCGGGCATTGCCCGCACATCAGCGAACCCGATGAAACCATCGCCGCCATCAAATTTTATTTAAGCGTAAATTAAAGAAATGAAAAACCAGGCTGGCGGGCAACATGAATTTCTCACGTCGCTCATTGATGCCGCTGAATTGTACAACAATGCGCCGTGCGGCTATTGTTCCCTTTTGCCCACCGGCGTTATTATAAAGATCAACCATACTTTATTAAATTGGCTGGGTTATACTGAAGAGGAACTGATCGGGCAAAAATTCAGCCTGTTGTTATCAAAAGGCGGGCAGATGCATTTTGAAATGTTTTTCATGCCGATGGCCGGCGTTAAAAATTCGGTAAAGGAACTGAGCTATGAGATCATCCGGAAGGATGGTTCAGTAATGCCGGTGCTGCTGAATGCTTCCGTACTGTTAGATCAACAGGGAAAAGTAGCTGCTATTAATACGATATTAACTGATAATTCCGAACGCAAACAATACGAAAAAGACCTGCTGCAGGCCAAGCGAACGGCCGAGAGCGAAAAGAAACGCTTGCAGTTTATGGCCGACCTTGTACCGCAGATCATCTGGACGGCGACGGCCAGAGGCAACCCTGATTATGTGAATGCACGGTTTTGCCAATACTTTAACTGCGACGGCCAGGATACAAGGTCATCCTTCATTTTGTCAAAGGTTCATCCTGATGAATTGAAGACGCTGTTATGGGGATGGCGTCAGTGTTTAAAAACAGGCGGCGAATTTCAGCTTGAAGTACGGCTGCTCAACCCGGCCGGTCAATACGAGTGGCACCTGTTACAAGCGGCCAAATTCCTTGATGAAGATGGAAATCTGACCAACTGGTTCGGTTCCTGCGCCAATATCAATGAACACGTGAAGGCGCTGAAGAAAAAGGATGAATTTATAAATATTGCCAGCCACGAATTAAAAACACCGATTACCAGTTTAAAAGCAGTATTGCAATTACTTGACCGACTTAAAGCTGAGCCAGCCAATAAAATGATCCCCGGGCTGATCGAGAAAGCGAACAGGAACGTTAATAAGGTTAATGCCCTGGTAGAAGACCTGCTTAATGCCAGCCAAATGAACGAAGGCCGGCTGCACCTAAACAAAACACAGATTAACCTGGCGGAACTGATCGGAGATTGCGTGCACCACATACGGATGGACAAGCAGTACGAGATCACGACAGAGGGTGCGAAAGAAGCGACCGTATTTGCTGATGAGGGACGTATTGAGCAGGTGGTCAATAACTTTATAAGCAATGCCATTAAATACGCACCGGAAAGCAAACAGGTAGCCATCATGATCACCAGCCTTCCGGATACTGTTCTGGTCGAAGTTACCGACAAAGGGCTTGGCATCAGCCCCGAAAAGGTCCCTTACCTGTTTGACCGTTATTACCAGGTTGAAAATAAGGGCAGTAAATATTCAGGTCTTGGTCTTGGTTTATTTATTTGTGCCGAAATAATTAAACGGCATAACGGGAAGATCGGTGTTAACAGCATTCCGGAGGTAGGCAGTACCTTTTGGTTCAGCCTGCCTAAATAATGTAAATAGCCTCCAGGCTAGGCGGATGCAATAATTGCTTCCTGCTCGGTGCGCATATTTTTACTGTTACAGGAGCATTTGCACTATGCATGCTATCTGTTTGTGCAGATGCTATGCGGCAAGTAAACATATAGGATTACAGAATCAGATAGCGTTTCATTATATGGAGTGGTCATACAAATTTAAGCGATTATTTAAATAAACCTAAATTGCTAATTTTCAGCGCTTAATAAGCAAAACTCCTTACCTAACTGTTTGCGCTCAAAGTGATGATAGTTTATAAAACACCTGCTGATGATTAAATCTTTACCGCTGTTAACATAACTTTCGGGTACCAACATATATAAGGTACCGGCTTTGCCTATATATTTCATGGTTAAAAATTCAGCGTCAGGGGTATCATCATCAAAGGTTATTACCCGGTTGTTTACCACCTCAATAGCAATGTCAGGGCACATTACCACAAAAAGCGCATGGTTTGAATGATCACGATCAAGCTTTACAATAGCGTTCAAAGTGGCATTATCATATCCCTGCTGGCTTAAGCCTGAATTACCGCGCGCGGCGTGGCGGTTGGCGCTAAGTTCGTTCCGTAAAAAGTTAAAACTGGTATAAATATAAAACGACCAGATTGCAAAAAACAGCAGTTGTGTAGTCCTGGTGCTAAAGCAAAGCCATATTAAGCCCGGTATAAAAAGCAGCCCTAATATCCTAAAATGCCGCCCCTCGTAAGATATATTAACCTGCTTAAAAAACATATAACTAAAAAATAATACACCGGTAAGGTAAAGGGCAGTTACAGCCAGTTTATAGCGCCTGTTAACGGATAACTTATTAATAAAGTATAAAAAGACAAGGCTGCAGCATGCGCTAATTACAATAATAATTAAGGCAGTATGGTATGAAACGTTTGAGCCGTCGGGCTGATAAAGTAAACCATCCACCAGTTCATCAACCGAAAAGGCGGAAAGCAAGGGCGAAGCCAGCGGGTAAGTAAAGGTTTGGGGCTTTACCATAAAATTCGCCGGGTCTGATGTTGGGTTGGCGCCTTTTGATAAGTAGCCTATATAAATTACCGCTATGGCCGCTACAAACGGAATTGCCAGCAGCAGGCCGTTTAAAAACCATTTTTTTACAATATTGATGTTCAGATCATGAGGTAATTTTCGACTTGGCCGGACCGTTTGACCGGACATTTTTTCGTTAATTGAAATGTTTATCCATAGGCAGGCAACCCCCGCAGCAAACATCCATAATACCGACGACTTTGAGAGAAAGCCTAATAAACCGGCAAAAAATACAAATAGCAGTGCCTGCCAGTTTATCTTCCTAAAGCTGAAACAGCCATATATGAACCAGCCGGAAAAAGCGAAAAGCAAGGTTTCGCCGCCATTGTAATACCTGAATGCGGCCACAAAAAACAACTGGGTAATGATAAAGGCAACACTTATGGCCGCTATCCATTTAGAAAAGCCCAGTTTTACAAAAAGCCGGTATAAGCCCAATATTCCTGACAGACTGCAAAGAAAGATGGTTATTGATACTGCATGGCCGGTATTTATTTTGAAAAACAGTTTAAAGAAATAAGGTACAAGGTATTGCCCTGGCGACCACCAGGCTAAAAATTCGTTATGATTATATGCAATGTTATGCGGGTCAGGGCTTATCAGCATGTTGAAGGGGTGCCCTGTTTCCATACCGTGCATAACTAAAAAGCCCCAGCAGGGGTCAGGGTCTACGCCGGGGGGTATAACGTATATAATAATACCCAACGTTGCTGCCACCAGGCCGATTACTAATAACAAGATACGATGGCGGTTCCCTTTTTTAAAGAATAGCGAAGCAGATTTGTGAAGCATTATGAACTGGAAGTTACAGGCTGCTTAAAGATAAGCAAATGATACAGATTATGTATCAGCCAACCTTGCTTTTTACAATAGCAGTTTCTTTCACTTTTACATTACCGGTACGTTTAAGTACGCCCCAGCTGCTTAACTCGCCTTTTAGTGCACGGCGTATAGATTTAAATAATACCCAGTACATTAACTGCCGCCATATAAAACGCTGGGGAATAATGTAAAACAGCTTTTTATAGTCTTCCTTCTCCATCCAGAAGGCCAGTATTGATACCAGCAGGTCTATTACCACAAAAAATAAATAATATATAATTATCTTATGCGGGTTATCGCCAAATAAGCCAAAGATCATCATCAGATCGGCCAGGGGAGAGAATAAGGGCAGGATGATCTGGAACAGCAGGATGTTAGGCATGCCCACCATGCCAAAAAATTTATACCTTCTGTTAAACAGGGCATCCTTATTTTTCCAAAAGCTTTGTATTACACCAAAGCTCCAGCGGAAGCGCTGTTTCATTAACCCGTTTAAAGTTTCAGGGGCTTCGGTGTAGGCAATGGCATCATCGCAATTGCGCACAATATAGCCCATTTTAAGTATGCGCATAGT
>CAZZVY010000136.1:4355-8934 GCA_964657585.1 uncultured Mucilaginibacter sp.
GCAATCCTCGGCCAGGGTATCGGTGGTAAAGCCGCCCGCCCTATAAATCACCGACTTTTTGAAGGCGCCAATAGCGCCGGGCACTACTGTGATGCTGTTAAGAAGATCGAAGGCCCGGCGGTCCATATTCTGCGCGGTAATATATTCGATAGACTGCCAGTTGGTGATCAGGTTATTAGCATTGCCTACTTTTACAGTACCGGCAACCGCGCCTATTTCTTCGTCGGTGAAATAACGCATCAGGTGGTATACAGCATCAGTTTTTAATTGGGTATCGGCATCTATGCACACTACGTAATCATACCGGGCATGCGCAATACCAAAGTTTAAGGCTGATGCCTTGCCGCCGTTTGGCTTGGTAAGTATTTGTACTACATTGTCTTTGCCAAAAGCCTCCTTAACTATCTCGTAAGTTCTGTCCTTTGACCCATCATCCACAAAAATGATCTCGAAAGCAGGAAAGTCTGTCTTTAATAAACTTTGGATTGTGCGTATTGCAGTTACCTCTTCGTTATAACCAGGTATAATGATGCTAACTGCAGGCAAGGTACCTGCGGCAGGCATGCTTTTTTCTTCTTTCTTGTTATCAGCATATTGCCTTGAGGCCAGAACGCCGATTAAAACAATACGGCCAACAGCAAGGAATATGGCCGAAAAGAAAATGAACTGCAGTATCTCACCACCATAAAAATAAGCGCCTATAAAAATATCATAAAACCTGCCAATGATACCACTATTGGCATCGTCCCTGATGGGGGGCATCAGATCATTACGTGTTTTGCCCAATATATCGGCTATAGTGGTAAACTGGTAACCGTGGCTTTTAAAATACTGAATTATGCGGGGCAAGGCCTTTACGGTTTCTTCGCGGGTATCGCCGCCTGCATCATGCAGCAGTATTACCGAACCTCCGTTTTTACTGTAGCGTATTGTACGTGCAACAATACTGTCGGCAATTACTCCAGGCTGCCAATCATTAGGATCAATTGATTCACCGATATTAATATAGTTCTGGCTTTTGCTTTCTGCCACAGGAAGCACTTCGGCCAGTGTTTGCGGCTCGGCATCGGCGTTAAACGGCGGCCTGAAAAGTATGGTACTGCGCCCCGTAATGGCTTCTATCAGTTTCCGTGTGGCATTCAGCTCAACCTTCACCCTTTCGGGGCCTATGGTTGATATATCCGGATGGAAATAGGTATGGTTGCCAATTTCATAACCGGCATCAAATTCGCGGCGCACTATGGGTATGCTTTTTACCGCCATAGACCCCACTACAAAAAAAGTTGCCGGCACATGTTCGCGCTTTAATATATCCAGTATATGCGGGGTATAGGCCGGGTCGGGCCCATCATCAAAGGTTAATACTATTTTATTGGCCTTGTAGCCGTACTTTCTGATCACATATTTTGTAGGCAGTGTGATATAGTTTTGGTTGGTTATGGTAAAAGTTTTAGGATCGATACTCAGCTTTATCTTTCCCGGGCTCGGCGTTGTAACCAGATCAAGCACCTCGCCATCGCCTGCGTAATCGATATGATTGTTTAAACCTACCGTTGTTAACCTGGCTGTATCAATGTTAGTTTTATGCAAAGAATCTATAGATAAATTCTTTTGAAAGAAAGACCACAACCGAGGGTCTTCCATCCCAAGCCGGTATAAGGCAACCCCGCCGGTAGCCCAGTCGTCAGCCATACGGATAATATTAAAATTGGTAGCTGCATCTGCAAAATATACGCTATGTTCAACTTTATCCTGCGCTGTATATGTATAATGCAGGTTGGCCGATTCGGGATCAAATATAACTTTTGACTGGTTTTCCATTGCAGTGCTTACCGCCTGCTGATAGCCTACTGATGTACCCTGGCTGTTCAAAGGCCAATCATACCCGCCGCCGGCTATAGTTAAAATCACCTTGCTGCTGGGTATCTCCGAGCATACGTTATCCAAAATTTCTTCTACCCAATGCTGGTGCGAAACATCGCCCGCATTGCTGTCCTGGTTATGCTGATCTACGGCGAATACGAAAAGATAATCATTATACTTAGCCAGTAAGGGAAGGTTATAGTCTTCATCATCAGGCATTACATCCTGGGTTACTATAAATTTCTGCGGATGCAACGTTTCATACAATTCCCGCTCAAAAGCAATAAAATTTTTTGAATTACGGTTCCTGATGTTATCCAGTTCCAGGTTAATACCCTGAAAATTATACTTTGTAAGCTTTGCGGCAATATCATTAATCAACCTTCCGCGCGTTTTTTTATTTTTAATGATCCTGGCAATAGTTACCGAGTCAATATAACCGTGAACGTTATCTACATTAATATAATTGCTCAGCGAAATCAGCACAGGTTTGTTATACCGCCTGTTAAGGTTGATAAGGCCGGTATCAATTTTTACAGTAAGGGTATCAGATTTGGGTGTAATTACAAAGCCTTCGCTGATGATCATATCCAGGTGGGATATGTTATCAACAAGCGATGTATAGGCCTGTGTTTCCCAGGCTTTGTAAAAACCGGCATTAATGCGGTCTTTATTGTTAGGATGTAATTTACGGTGCCGTATGCGGTCACGGTTTAGTTCTACAAGTTCTTCTGTATCAACCTTAAAAGAGTTAAACTTTCTGGTTTTTTTGATAAATTCCAGATCTTTTTTTGACAGCTTCCTTGGGGCGTCATTTAAATTTGGAAGGGAGGGGTACTGGGTAGATTTAATGGTGACAATGGCAGCTATAACACTGCATACTAAAATTACGATTATAGAGCGGCTAAGCCACTTAAAACGGTTCCATCTACCAGGAGTATCAGCTTGAAAAACCTGTTTATCAGCCATTAAGCAATAAAATCATTAATCAATGCAATAGTTTGCAATAATATCGGTGCGCTAATTAAGTGTGGTTTTGCCCTGGTTTATATTTGTAAAATCAACTCCGCACTTACAATTATCGCCGCAGCCTTTTTTCACAAACAGGGTATTGTAAAACATCCGGCCTATGTAAGCAAGCGCTAATACAAATATTATGGCTGTAATAATGCCTTGTAACATAATTAATGCAAATTTAACTATAAGTAAGGATATATACGTTAAAATGGTAACAAAAGTATATCATTTACCTTTTAACAAATGCAACCGTACCGCCTACCCAGTCAAAATCCTTATTGTAGCGCACACCAATCATTTTACCCCGGCTTAAACGGCCAAGTGTTATTGCCGCTGTTGGCCGCGCATCCCCATCAGGCCATAAATACAATATCCTTATTTCCGCCTTTACCCCACCATCTGGTGATTGTATGGCAGGTTCGTAATTAACCTTTTCCTGTAATATCCAGTTTTCAGGGTCGGTAATGTTAGCTATATTTTCAGGTTTTATATCAATAATAACGCCCTGCCCTGCAAATGAAAACAATGGTTTTAACACGTAATTTTCCAGGTCGGCCGGGATGGGGTCAACCTGGTGTAAGAACTGTGTTTTCGGCACATAATCGCCTGACAAAAATGGCATAGTAAATTTACTGATGCGGTAAAACCAGTGCGGGTGCGGCACCCATTGTACATCCAGGGGCTGGCGTATATCTGCCACTTTGTTAAATATATCCGGGTCATTATCTATCTCATCAAATATCAGGCGGTTATATATTCGTTTGATCGGTTTCAGTCCGCCATCATCGGTTTTGTAAAGAAGCTGATTTCCCTGCTGCACCAGCTCTTCTAAAGATACTACCGGTATGCCCAGATAGTTTTGGGTAATATAAAAATCGACCGAAGTTTTCTGATTAGGGGCATTAATATCCATCAATACAACTTCATCCGGTTGATATGGACCAACAATAGTTTTATGGAGCAGGGCAATGTAGGTTTCTTTATTTAAACCGCTTAAATACCCTGTCCATTCTTCGGGGATATTAAAACTTTTATGATAATGCTCATCTGCATAAGCCTGAAAACCGAAAAGCGATGGGAAGCCTTGCAGTTCTATCAATTTAGGCACCAGTTGACCATCATTGTCTCGGCAAACACCAAAATCAAGCGCAATGATGTGGGCATGGTCATTCTCATCAGGGATGCGCCATTTATTCGGGATGGCACGTTCGGTCAGTTCTTTAAAACCGGGTTTTACAATAGTTGCTATCACATCGTCGCAAGCCTGCTGCAGATTGGCATAAAATTCATCCGAGATAAAAATAGGGGTTTCTGCCATGCGGAAAGCAATGGGTTCGCGTAAGCCATTATTAATATCTATCAAAAACTGACGATACTTTTCGTCGGTAAAGTTAGCATTAAACGCTTTGCGTGCTGATGGATCCATAATTAAGCATTTTCATTATACCAGTGTGTCGTGCTGAACTTGTTTTGGCATCCCATCATAAAGGCTACCTGTCTGGTGAGGTCCCGAAACAACTTCGGGATGACGTTTATTTTATTTATTATTTTGCAATTGACATTTCGCCTTTCGTAATTGGTTTACCCATTGCCTCATCCAAAAAATTCGGTATCAAAGTGTTTTGTGTATGCATTATTTTGTCCGGGTCATCCAGGCGTTCAATCATATCATTGTACTTATCCATACCATGTTCGTTGA
>CAZZVY010000137.1:0-4288 GCA_964657585.1 uncultured Mucilaginibacter sp.
CTCCCGCATAATAGCTACCAGTTTATCCAGCTCTGCGGCTGCATCCGGCCGGATGGCAGCGCGGTTAAGATCATAATAAATAGTACGGATAATAAACACCTTGCCAACCTCCAGCGGCTCCATCATTAGTTTAAGATTGGTTAAAGTGGCGGCCGACGAAAGTTCTTTGGCCGATACCCGCTGCGACACGGGGTAGTATCCCTGTTTACGCGCTTCTATAACATAATCCTGCCCGGAGGGGACACTAAAGGAGAATTTTTTGTTCATCAGCACCATGGTGCCGTCAATGGTGCTGCCATCGGCATTTTTAAGCAATACGGTTACCGAATCAAGGCTTTGGCCGCCGCTATGGCTATAAACCGCGCCGTTTACCGGAAGCATTACCCCCATATTGCCTGATGGCGGAGGGATAAGCGGCGCTGCAAGCCCCGCCATATTTTGCTGGCTCCGTTGCAGCTGATCGTCTTTACCGGTATAAACAAAGCTGTAAATATCATCGCTACCCTGGCCTCCCTGCCTGTCTGACGATAGGTAACCCGACAAACCATCAGCAGTAACAAAGCTAAAATCATCGCTGGTTGAATTAACCGGGTATTTCAAGTTAACAGGGTTGCTCCATGCACTGGCCGCACCCTGGGCCGAAAATATATCAAACCCGCCCATGCCCGGCAACCCGCGAGATGCATAATACAGTTTATCATCGCCGCCAACAGATGGGAAAGCCTCATCATCGGCAGTGTTAATGGTTTTGCCGCAATTAACTGGCTTGCCCCATTTACCTGCGGCATTTTTTTCGCAATACCAGATATCTGTCCTGCCATATCCGCCCGGCATATCTGAAGTAAAATAAATGACACGACCGTTTTTAGATAACGCCGCGTGCCCAATCGAATATTTAGCCACATCGTCATAAGGAAACCGGCTTAGCTGCCCCCATTTGCCCTGCTTTTTAACAGCCATCATTAATTCCAGCCGGCGGATGTACAATTTTTTATCATAAGGGGTGTTCACGCCGGCCAGGCTTCCTTTACCTGCACGCGTTGTAACCGTTATATATGCGGTATCGCCTGCGGCATTGGTAACCATTGGGCCGGTGTGGTAATCATTGCTCAAATTAATGCTGCCGCCTCTTTCAAAAACTAATTCAGTTGCATTACTGCTCTTGAGGTTATAATCAAAAACCTTGAGCCACTCGTTACCAGTGCGGTTATATATCTCCTTGGTGTGGTTACGGTCGTTTGTATACCTGTCTGAAGTGAACAGCAGGTCGGTTTTGCCCAGGTAACTTACGCCCCAGTCCGCATAAGCGCTGTTCATCTTCTTTTCGTTGGTAACCTTATAGTTCCCCTCACGCTTCATCCATAAGGCTGCCGAATCGCATGCGGCCAGTTTAACGGCCAGTTCCTCCTTATTGCCTTTCATGGCATAATAGCGCTTATACTGGTCTTTGGCTATGTCCATCTTTTTATTGCGCTGCAGTGCCTCAGCGTAATACAAAAGGTCTTCCGGGCGTATGCCGGCAGCTTTGGCCAGGCGACTGTACCAAAGTTCGGCCTGGTCGTAATTATTCATTAAACGGTAGCAATCGGCTACGCGCTCAACCAGGTCAACAGCGTTACTTTCATTAGCCAGGTCGGTGTAAATATCAACGCTTTTAAAATACTCGGCTCGGTCAAACAAGCGGTCGGCCTGTGCCCTGCGGCTTGCCAGCTCCTGGGCATGCAACGGCTGCCAGCAAAGCGGTATCAACAAAAAAACAAGTATATATCTGGCCATGTCAACAATCTTTTAAAAATACCGCGGACTTAATATTCGTTCCTTCCTGCGGTTAAAGCTTATCCCTATGGAAAGCTCGTGCGTACCGTTTTGAGCGGTAGCCAGTTTGCTCATATTATAATCATAAGAGTAACCAAAGCGGAAACGGTTGTTCACGTACACTTGTAAAATCCCGGCAATGGCGTCGTAATTACTGATATTATCAGCAAGGGCCGCTTTATTAAACGTTTTAACACCTGTACGGTATGATGCCCCTATCCATAAGGCTTTAGCCAGCAAAAAATTAGTGGTCAGGTCCACGTTGGTTGGCCCCTTAAAATCCTCCTTAATCAAGGCCGAGGGTTTCCAGTCAAGCCCATCACTGATAGGGAGCATAAAGCCTACCGTAAGGTAATAGCTGCGGGCTTCGCGCACAACTGTGGTATTATCTTTAAAAGCTGCGTCAGACAGAACATTTAAAGCCGATACCCCGGCATACCACGCCGGTGAATTATAAAAAAAACCGATGCGCAGGTCAGGGGATATTTTATTGGTAGTACCTGTACCCAGCAAAGGGTCGGTACCATCAGTTGCGTTAAGCTTTGAATTGTCAACACTATATTGCGATGCGCCAAACCCAAACCCTAAACTAAGACGCCTGGTGTCTTCCGCGTTCAACTGCAGGCGATACGCATAATTGGCGTAAATTGACGATGTAGTTTGCGGCCCTAACTGATCTGCAGTTACAACAACGCCCAGGCCCACATTCTTGTAAACATCATCGGTTAGCCCGTCAATTGAAATTGCGCCTGTACGGGGCGAACCAGGTATGCCGGTCCATTGCAACCGGCTTACCATATTTAATGTCCAGTCTTCTTTATAACCGGCATAAGCTGGATTTACCGTAAGCCCAGTAAAAGCATACTGCGTAAACTGTATGCCCTGCTGGGCATAACTTTTAAGGCCTGAAGCCAGCAATAATAGTAGTATATATTTTTTCAAGTTCTTATTGTTGGGGCCTTCATCGCTTTAAAAATAACCAGCCTTTATATGGTGTAAAACTGCCCGTAGGTTCCTTTTTATTGATCAGATAATAATAGGTGCCTTCACTAAGCCCAAAACCCGTCCAGGTGTTCTGATAATCCATAGAACGGTAAACTTCATTGCCCCAGCGGTTATAAATAAACAATTGCGTACCCGGGAAGGCGGAGATATTAGGAATAGCGAAGGTATCATTCTTACCGTCGCCATTAGGGGTAAATATGGTGGGTATATCTAAAGTACTGGGTACTACATTAATCATAACCGTATCAGTACAACCCAGGGCATTGGTGCGTAAATAATAGTATTTCCCCACATCGGTAAAACCGGTAACCTGGGTGCTTAAAGCTGCAGCGGCAACAATATTGGTAACTACGGGCGTGATACCTAACTGCGACCATGTGCCGGGATTGGCATCGGTTAAAGTAACGTTGCCGTTCTGGTAAATGGTTTGGTCGGCGCCGGCATTAGGCAGGGCAATAAACGTAATATTAAAGGTTTGTATGTTATTGCAGCCCCCGCCTGAAGGCGCTGAATTACATTCAAGCGTAGCATCAGACGGCGGATTGGCATCCGGGTTAGTGGCATCAGGGTCGGTCATATCTGCTGTCCGGAGTATTGCGGCCGTTATGGAGGCTGAACCAGCGCCAGTTGTGCTGGCTTTAGCGGTAACTGTAAATGTATGCACAGCCCCGTTTTTGAGGTCGAGCGTAGCCGTATAATTTTGTCCTGACAGTGCGCCGCCGTTAACTGCCGATATACCCGAGGTTGCCGCATCGGTAACCGTTATATTGGTAAGGTTTGATGAGAGTGATATAGCAAACCCGCTGCCTGTAACATCGCTGGGGCCGTTATTTTGCACCGTTATGCTGTAAGAGAGCTGCTGCCCGGCGCAGTTAACACCTGTAGATAAACTGGTGATTGGCTTTATTTCCAGGTCGGCTTCCTGCAGCTGAAAGTTAAGAGTTGCTACTAACGGAGTACCTGCAATATAAGCCCAGGTATCCATACCCCTGTTATCTCCAAAATCACTGGCGCTTGTACCGGGCGTGCCCCATTTATGCCCGTTTACCTGGCTGTTTAACCCTGTAGTGTTAACAACTGGGTTTGATGGCGTACCGGTTGGCGAAATGTTGCTATCGTCCCAGTAAACTGTAAAATCAGGAATAAGCGTAACGGGATCAACACGGGTTAATTTAATACCATTCACATTTCGTTCCACATCAAAGAACGGAAAATGCACCTCGCCCCCAAATAGCACCACGTCTAAATGTGAAGCATAGTTACCAGCAGGCACTTTATTGCCCAGCCCATCCAGCCCGTCCCAAATAACCTGGTTTTGACCGGATACCACTATGCCTGTTATCTTACGATCTATAGCACTGGTAAATAAGCCGTCCTTATCAACGTCGATAGATACGGTATAAGTGCCGCTTTTATTTGCTGTAAAAGCAAAGGTAGCCCCTAAAGGCGCAGTACCGGCTTTGTTTGG
>CAZZVY010000137.1:4298-8871 GCA_964657585.1 uncultured Mucilaginibacter sp.
AGGTAGGCGCTGCCATAGGGTTTAAAAGCCAGGTAGTGCCGCCGGGTGTTTTAGCCGTTGCCGGCAGATCGGCCGCCGGGGCATTAAAAAATATTTTATAGGTAACATCACTTTGTGTATCTGCGGTGCGCGGATCCTGTATGTTAGGCGCTATGATACTGTTTACGCTTTTGTAGGAGGGAGTACCATCGGCCTGCCTGAACCCCTTATTATTTGCAAAAAAAGAAAAACCGTTACCTGCCTGTCCGTTATTATCTAAACTGTATTGATAGCCGTCTTTAGTTAATATCTGAAATATACCGTTAAACCCTGAAGCAAAATCACCTAATATCCCGGAGTAAATATTGGTATATACCCGGCCTGTTAAAAATGCTGTTTTAGTTGTATTTTGCACTGATACATCAAATGCGGCAATATATTGCCCCGTTGGCTGCACCCAGTTGCCGTTTGCGGCTATTGGTACCGGGTTTTCGCTGCCCTGGCCGCCATTTTGCGATATAAAGTCTATTTCCCAAACACCAACTTCGGTAGGGTCAACTAAGTGGGTATAAGGGGTGTAACCCCCTGCGTTAGGCTGCGGGCCGGCTAACTCCTGGCTGCGATTAGCAATTAAACCTACAGTTGCCGAGTTGCCGCTGGTAAATGTAGTGCCGCTGGGCGAACGCAAGTTGATTGTACCCGCACCAAAGCCCTGTACACTGGAGCCTGCATAAATAGTTTCGCCGGCGTTTACATAAACCTTCATTGTACCGTTGGTAGGAAACTGGAACTGATCTGTAACGGTTGACCCGGAAACAAGAAAGGCCCGGCTGCCGCCATTAGCGCTTAACTCCTTGCTTCCTTCGGCCAGCGCACCCTGCCAAAAAAACAGCCCGATAATAAACAGAAGGTATAAGAGCGCTGAAAAACGGTTTTGGGCCATGCCAATTATACTATAATAATGTTCGGTTTTAAATAATGATAGCTTGTAAACTTAGCAAATGTTAACTATAAGGACAAAAGTTAATTATAGACTTATTATCTGCTGTAAAATTATATTGTTAAACGAAGACTTTTCACATTAAGTTATTAACATGCAGCTATTTTACAGCAAATTTTTCCACAAAGCAGGCTGGGAAGCACCACAATATGACCAGGCAGTTTACTGTTGGAGCCAACGCTAAAATGGGGAAAGGCATTTGGGAAGTAAGTCCACTATATTATACGTTGATACGCTTTTATAGCAACGATTACAAAGCCCGACTATACTTTAAAAGACCATAAAATATTTCATCTGGCAGGGATGAAAGAATTTTTGTTTCTTGGCCATGGCAAACGCACCGGTTAGGCATTACTAAACAAACGGTTGATTTATACGTTAACCGGTGTATGATCACTGACGAAGCTTTTAACGAGGCATATAAACCCCTGCATATTCCATCAGCTTACCACGCCGATGATAGCTGGAAAGATAAAATTGTATTTGCCCTTGCAGGGCTTGGCGCAGGCACTGCCAATGATGTGGAAAGCAAACTTTTATCATTTGATGCAAAGCTTGACCCTGCGGAAGTCAGATCACAAGCTGCAACGATATTGACCGCCTTATTCAATAAAGGTTTGATTAAAGGTACGCCGCTGCATGATGGAATGCTTTATAATTTAAGTAAGATAATTGTGCAAAACTCGGGCAGTACGCACCCGCGTTAACAGTACTTTAGGGTTAGTTCGGGATAAGAACTTTGTACTTTTTTCAACCCCTTATTAAAATTTATTGCAATTGCACAGGCAGTAGTATTCGCCTAAATTAGGGAAAAGCAAAGGCATTGCTATAACATTGCCTTTAATAATGGGTTAAAACAACATCATCTTACAGGTGGTTTGTCATTGCAAACTGACGTTATTTTATATGATATTAAATGCAAGGCATAACTTTGCCTTTACATGATATTCAGGCTCAACAAGCAAATAATTTTTCCGGATCCTGCTTTGGCCGAAGCCGACGGCCTGCTTGCCGTAGGCGGCGACCTTTGTGCCGAACGCTTACTGCTGGCTTACCGGAATGGCATATTTCCCTGGTATAGCAATGATACGCCCATTCTTTGGTATTCGCCGCATGAACGATTTGTGCTTTATCCCGATAAAGTGCACATATCCAAAAGTATGCGGCGTTTAACACGCTCAGGCACGTTCCAGGTCACTTACAATCAATGCTTCGGCGCTGTGATTCGGGCCTGTTCGGCTGCATACAGGGAAGGACAGGACGGTACGTGGATAACCCGGGATATGATAGATGCCTACGTCAACCTCCACCAGCTTGGCCATGCGCATTCGGTGGAAGTATGGCAGGATAACGGGTTGGTCGGAGGCCTTTATGGTATTGCCGTTGGCAGCGTTTTTTGCGGCGAAAGCATGTTCAGTAAGGTAAGCAACACCTCTAAATTAGCCCTTATATGGCTATGTCAAACCGGGCTATATCAATTAATAGACTGCCAGATGCCGACTGAACACTTCAGATCTTTAGGCGCAGGGATGATTAGCCGTGAAGCATTTATGAGCTATCTTGCTTGTTGACCTGATTGATTATCTGAAAATTATAAATTTCCATAAATTTAGGTTGAGGCAGAAAACAGTAGCTTTGCGTTAATGCAGCAGCCCCAACAAAAAGAACGGATTATTTTAGGTATTGACCCCGGTACCGCAGTGATGGGCTACGGCCTTGTAAAAGAAACAGGCAACAAAATGGAACTGATGAGCCTGGGGGTGGTAAAGATGGGCGGTATTGATGATCATATATTGAAATTACAGCGCATTTTTGAAAAAACAGCCTCGCTGATAGATAATTATAAACCCGACTGCCTGGCCATTGAAGCCCCGTTTTATGGCAAAAATATTCAGGTTATGCTTAAATTAGGCCGGGCGCAGGGAGTGGTGATGGCTGCTGCGTTATCGCGCAATGTAATAATAACCGAATATGCACCTCGAAAAATAAAGCAATCCATAACCGGCAACGGCAATGCTACCAAGGAACAGGTGGCCGCCATGCTGCAAACCTTACTTAACTTTAAAGAAACTCCTGAGTTTTTAGATGCTACAGATGGGCTGGCTGCTGCTGTTTGTCACAGCTTTCAAAAAATAACCACCGGGCGCGGCAATAAAATATCTTATTCAGGCTGGGAAGCTTTTGTAAAGGAGAATGACCAGCGTGTGGCCTTAGCTTCGGCTTTAAAGATTAAAAAGTAGGTAGTAAAGTTATCCCGAACTTGTTTCGGAAATTCATCTGCATAGCGCCTGTTGTGTTGAATTGCAAGTGAGGTGTTGAAAAGTTTCAGCAAGACTTAGGTT
The DNA here is from genome assembly GCA_964657585.1 of uncultured Mucilaginibacter sp. Taxonomy (GTDB): domain Bacteria; phylum Bacteroidota; class Bacteroidia; order Sphingobacteriales; family Sphingobacteriaceae; genus Mucilaginibacter. The sequence continues at coordinate 7,620 of CAZZVY010000137.1, forward strand.
ATCAGACTTATACAGCCGGCGGTTCACCATCAATTAAAAAAACTATTAACTCCTTAGGGCCGTGGGCGCCTAATACCAGTGTTTTTTCAATGTCGGCAGTACGGCTTGGGCCGGTAATAATACTGATCATGCTGGGTATGGCCTTCCCGTATTTTTGTTTGATCAGCTTAAAGCCATCCTTTAGATCAGGCAGCAACTGCGATGAGTAGGCTACCACCAGGTGCACCGGCGGAAAAATGCTTAACCTGCGCCCTGCACCATTGGCGTTTGATACCATTACGCTGCCGTTGCGCGCTATCAGCGCCTCGCAAAGCGTAATCCCTGCTTCTGCCATGTCAAAATCCTTATCGGTCTCAAAAAAAGGGAATTCATATTTATTTAATATCTGCTGCAATGCAGGTTCCCAGCAGTAAATTTTACGCCAGCTGCGTTCTTCGGCCAGCGTAAGCAGTATTTCAATAAATTGCAGCTCGTCCTCGCAAAAAGCAAACTGACCGGCTACTTCCATCAATTGCTCGGCAAACGTTACTTCCAGTAGCTCGTTATTCATTGCGTATAAAGGCAGATCTTCCAGATTGGGGTATGGATTATCCCGCTTTTCCAGTAAAGCCTTGCGCACTTTTTTAAGCAGTTTTTCTTTAGCAGTGGTTATGTCTTTCATGGCCTCTCCCTGCCCTCTCCAACGGAGCGGGGTCAAAAATATTCTTAAACAACTCGTTCCAAGTCCTCCCTTTAAGGGGAGAATTCAGGAGGGGCTATTAATCTCGTTCAATATCATCACTTCTATGGCCCGGCTAAAATTATCCTGGTGAATATACACATCAATATGGCCGAATGTACGGTGCGATGAATCTTGTTTGTTCATCATTACTGCGGCTATCTGGTGTTCGGTCAGCACATGCTTTACCATCTCGGCCCGGTAATAGTTGGTTGAAGTATATATCTTAACCCAGTTCTTCTCCATCGTTAACTAAATGTTTATCAATGGATATTTTACGGTAAAGCAGCATCAGCATAACTGAAATTATTAAACTTAATACATATATCCATAACTGGCCGAACATTGGCGTATTGCTGTCAGGATCAGTTGCTACCTGGTGGTGCTGGTACATGTAATACCCTACTACCGATACGCCGTTATTTAAAAAGTGCGCTAATACCGAAGGCCATATACTGCCGCTCCATATGAAGAAGTAGCCCAGCGCCGCCCCTAACAACATACGCGGTACGAAACCTAAAAATTCAAAATGAA
>CAZZVY010000138.1:0-4369 GCA_964657585.1 uncultured Mucilaginibacter sp.
TGAACGACTATGCCCATTTTATAAAGAGGTTTGCCGATAAGAAGCAAGTTTGTGTTTTTATTACCACAAAAACTACCCCGATGCCTTCGGTCCGGGGCAAACTTGCCATTGCTCCCGGTGGTTGCTATGGATATATTGAATTATTTTATGGCTTGGAAAACCCTTTCAATTGTATCCTTATTAAGGATTTTTTTAAATGTCTTCTCCCAAATTATTGGATTTTTCAAAATATATAAGCCATCCTTTTCTAATATATTTTTAATTTCTTCTATTGATAATTCGTTAGATATAGTGGGCGCAAATTTCTCTTCAATTTCAGCAACTTCATTTGAGTATGCTAACTTTAAAGGCGCTCTTTTTTTATCGTTAAAATCCTTCATGGCTTTATTTAATTCAGGCGGGTCAATTATTTCCCCTCGTTCATTCGTGGAATAAGTCGATATCCCAAGGCTTGAAAGTTCTATTTCAATAAAGTCTTCTTCATCATATCCAATAACTTGAAACTGATCGGTATAAAAGTCATCAATTGCATCCAATTCAACTTGTTTAACTGTTTCTATTCCAATAGGCAAATCATACTCGATTAAGTTTTTAATTTTTAATTGATCGAAATATAATTTATAAAATTGCTTAATATCCTTATCGCGCCAGTCTATATTTGAATTAAATATTAAACCATAGTTAACAACAACCATTTCTTCATCCCAAACCATATCATCGTCGTTGTCATCATCGTCATCCTCATCAAAATAATCGTCTGACTTTTCAACAAATGTGCCTTTATAAATCTCACCAAATAATATTTTATCCTTGAACTTTTTAAGTTCTTCTAATGAAAATGGATAGTACATAGACACCAAAAATTTGAAAAACAAACTGTTGCCTATTAGCAAGTTTAAAATTTCTTCATAATCAGTTTTAGTTTCCAATATAGGTGCTGATGCGCTACTAAATCTATTTACAAGGTATGTTAAAGCGCGATCCCTTGAGGGCTGGTCTAATTTTGATAATAATTCGGTGCATTTTGTAAGTACCTCTATTTCTGTATCCATATTTTATTATTGTTGAAGAACCAAATTAGTTTAACCACTAAATGTAGATTTTTCTACCTTGAAATCAAACCCATATTTTTCAATAATTAATTCAATTTTATTCTTGAAAGATAAGTCGGAATTAGGGGGTACAATTACTTTTTCTATTAAATCCTCAACGTTTATATTGACATCCATACCAATTGAATCATTCCAATAGTCTTCCTTTTTAATAGCTTCATTATTAATTAGAAAAACTCTAAATTCCGCTTCATGCTCAAATTCCAGTTTCTTATGTATCAGTGGTGTAATTGCTGTATATGAATAATGAGGAAATTCATCTTTATGAAACCAAATATCGTTCTCATAATCTAAGTATCGAACCTTACTCATTTCAATATTAGTTGTTAATAGTCCAAAACATCTTTCTATTCTTTCTTTATTGCTCTGAATAGTTACCCCTTGATCGTTTCCAACATACAATTCCCACATTTTCCCGGACTCAAATCTGTTTATATGCCAACAATTGACCAGAGTACCCCGCTTCATTCCTTTGTGTAATTCATCCAAAGCAATAATGTTTTTTGAAGCTTCAACATGATTATATGGATTGCCAAAACGTTCGCTTACCTGTCTTTGAGCTTTAAGTCTATTTTCTGTTTCTTTTTTAGGAATTGCACCCTCATTTAAGTCTGTAAATTTATCGGCCCGACAAAAGAACAGTGCTTTTTTGGCAAGTATATCTTCGAATTTTTTCAAATTCATGTATCTCCAAATTATAGCGTTTTCTTCCAGAGGAATATAAAAAGGGTGTTCTTGTATAGCCATCAATTTTAAATTTTAAAAAATAGTCGTCCTGGTAAAATACCAGAACCAAAACTTGCCAGTCATTTAGATTTCGTTTCTTCTAAAATATGGGTTTAATGATGTGTTGTTTGGGTAAATCTACAATGCTGTTATTAGTCGTCAAAATCAGTTTTATGAAATTTGAGCGAATACTACCTTACTATAGACTTTTCATCGTGTGTTTTTAACCAAATTATAACCCGACTTATGGTAAAAACAGCCTTTAAACTATACTGAGGGAGGCAACTTATAATTGACTTATAAGTCAAACCCCCGTAGCGAAGCGTAGGGCAAGCAAAGTAGGGCTCTGCCCAACTTCCGCTTGCTCCCCCGCTCTCGCGTTTGGACATTAAAAATTTAGGTTATTCGCCACGCAATGTTTCACAGGATAAACCCGCCAATGCTATTGAACACACCAGTCCTTATTCGACCGTTAAGCAACCAACAGCGCAAAGCCGGGTAAAATATCAAGGGCGGACAAGCCAATAAAAAACAAAACACACCTGTCCGTTTATATACCCTTTACTTTTTATCCCGGCGTGGGCTATCTTCGCTGTAGCGGTGAATAAGGAATGTAAGACGAAGCTTCTAATTATTACAGGTCATCAGATTTATAACCTATTCTTTTTCGTGGTTTAGGCTCGTTCTTTTTTTCTAACAGTTCATCCAAATAGCGGAATACTATTTCCATGTTTTTATCCTGGTTATCCAGCTTGCCTTTGATCTTTTCAATTTCTAAGCGTAATTCTGTATTGTCGATAAACATTTGGCGGATGCGGGTAAATATGCGGATGATCTGTATATTTACTTTAATCGCCCTGCTGCTGTTTAATACGCTCGATAGCATAGATACGCCCTGTTCTGTAAATGCCATCGGCAAATATTTAGCATGTTCGCCACGCTTTAAGGTGCCAATTTGGCTCCTTAAAGAATTGTACTCATCTAAGGTAAGTTCAAACATAAAATCGTCGGGAAATCTTTCTGCATTTCGTCTAACCTGCCTTTTAAGTTGTTTGTTTTCTACCTCGTAAAGCTCTGCCAAATCCGTATCTAACATTACTTTATGCCCACGCATATAGTAAATTTGATTCATTATTATTTCATCAGGTATTATGGGTTCTCCGCTCATTTTAATATTATTCTAAAAATTCAATGATAATAAGATTTTAAACTTGAAATCACAATTTGTGATCTCAAACTGGTAATTAGGTTAATCTATACAAACTTTTGCCTAAGCAATGCCATGTCCTGCCCGAGTTTTAAATCTAGTAACGCACTTTTTTCATATGCGAATTGGTGGGTAAAACGGGCATTTGACCCAAAAACAAAAGCCTGCAATCATTTGATTTGCAGGCTTTTGTCTGTTTTTGATATTGAATTTTGCGGAGAGGGAGGGATTCGAACCCTCGATACGCTTTAGGCGTATACACACTTTCCAGGCGTGCTCTTTCGACCACTCAGACACCTCTCCGTATTTTTATAAAGCAATTGAAATGATCAAGCCATTTTCAACAAGTTTGCAAAAGTAATACAATCCTGCTTTAATACAATCTTAAAATCATCACTGTCAAAATATGGCAAGGTTTAATTCCTAAAAGCTGCGTTCATTCGCGGGGATAAATTTTTTAACTTATGTTTGTTGTCATAGTAATAAAGCATATACACGCGCCCACTTTGCAATGTTAAGCATCAACGAGATCAAAAAACCTATAGCTGCGGATATTGATGTTTTTGAAGACAGGTTTAAGGCCTCTATGCAAAGTACGGTACCGCTGCTGGACAGGATAACACATTATATTGTAAAGCGCAAGGGCAAACAGATACGGCCTATGTTCGTTTTCTTTTCGGCCAGTTTATGCGGCGGTATTACCGAGGCTACCCATCGCGGTGCGGCTCTGGTTGAACTGCTGCATACCGCAACCCTGGTGCATGACGATGTAGTGGATAACTCTTACCAGCGCCGCGGGTTTTTCTCCATCAATGCTTTATGGAAAAATAAGATAGCCGTATTAGTTGGCGATTACCTGCTGTCAAAAGGCTTGCTGCTATCTATCAATAACAACGATTTTAATTTGTTAAGGATAGTATCAGATGCGGTTAAGCAAATGAGCGAGGGCGAATTATTACAGGTAGAAAAGGTACGCCGTATGGATATAGACGAGCCGGTGTATTATGAGGTGATCCGTCAGAAAACGGCCTCCTTAATTGCTTCATGCTGCGCCTGCGGGGCGGCTTCGGCAGGGGCCGATGAAAATACAATTGAGAAAATGCGGTTGTTTGGGGAAAAGATTGGTATCGCTTTCCAGATAAAGGATGACATGTTTGATTTTGGGACGGACAACGTAGGTAAACCCTTGGGTATTGATATTAAGGAAAAAAAGGTAACGCTGCCGCTTATATACGCCCTGAAAAATTGTTCGCCGACGGAAAAGAATCATATGATAAACCTGGTTAAAAACCATAATGATGATGCGGGTAAGATAGCTGAGATC
>CAZZVY010000138.1:4379-8818 GCA_964657585.1 uncultured Mucilaginibacter sp.
AATACCGGCGGACTGGAATATGCCCACAGTCAGATGAAATTGTATCAGGACGAGGCCTTTGAAATATTGGATACCTTTACCCCGGGCGATGCACGTACCGGCCTTGAGCAATTGGTGCGTTTTACAACCGAAAGGAACAAGTAAAAATGCCAAGCGAAATTATTTTCATAATAGGGTTTGTGGCCTTTATATTCCTGATGATGGCTGTGGATATGGGGGTGTTCGGCAAGTCTGATAAACCAGTATCGCTTAAACAGGCTGGTATAACCAGCGCAGTGTGGGTTGGCCTTGCAATTGGCTTTTACGCGCTTATATTCAATTACGGGCATTTGCTGCACCATATTAACAATTTCGCCGCGCTACAGAAAATCAATGCCGATCATTTTCACCACTTAAAGTTAAACCCGGCCAATTTTGCAGGCAGCCTTCAATATTACCGTAAAAACCTGGCGCTGGAGTTTATTACCGGGTATGTAATAGAATATGCATTATCAGTGGATAACATCTTTGTGATTGTACTCATATTTACGGCCTTTAAGGTTGCCCCTAAATATTACCATAAGGTTTTACTATGGGGCATTATTGGAGCAGTGTTAATGCGTTTCCTGTTTATTTTTGTTGGGGCTACGCTAATTGGGCATTTTCATTGGATAATGTACATTTTTGGGCTGTTTCTGGTATATACAGGCATAATGATGTTTGTTAACCGAAACAAGGAAGATGAAATTGACCCTGAAAATCACGCAGTAGTTAAGTTCGCTTCAAAATATTTTGCCGTACATCCTAAGTTTGACCAGGACCGATTTTTTATTAGGATAAATAAAAAGAAACTCATCACGCCGTTGTTCCTTGTTTTACTTATTATCGAAGTTACCGATCTGATATTTGCTGTTGATTCTATCCCAGCCATATTTTCAGTAACCAAGGATCCGTATATCGTCTTTTTCTCTAATATCTTTGCCATCATGGGGCTTCGTTCCATGTTTTTTTTACTGGTAAATGTTATCGATAAGTTCCATTACCTTAAAACCGGTTTGGCGGTGTTGCTGGCTTTTATTGGGTTTAAAATGCTGGCCGGCAGCTATGCTGAGCAAATTGGTTTAACTACTGTCAATTCTTTGCTGATTATATTGGGCATATTGATAATTAGCGTAAGCACGTCGGTAATATGGCCTAAAAAGGACACTGCAAAGTAACAAAACAGCAATACCAGACAAGGGATTCGAAGTTTCATGATCAGTACCAAACTGTTATAGTTACCTGATGAAGTAATTTTGTTCTACGGTTTTATAATTTAAACGTAGGTTCGGGATAAGGACTTTGTACCCTTTTTCAACCCCTTATTAAAGCTACTGCAAGTTGTACCAACTTAGTGTTCCCCTAAATTTTAGGATAAAGTACCAGCAGTGCTAAAGAACTGGCTTTAATAAGGGTTGAGGTAGTATGTATTTTGCCGTTTTGTTATCCCGAACTTAGGTTAATTTAAACGTTTCCTTCACCTTATCAACATAATCCAGTTTTTCCCAGGTAAAAAGTTCAACTTCCTTGCTTATTGATGCTCCATCGGGGCTATAAAAAGTTTTGGTTACAGTTTGGTTTGGTTTTCCAAAGTGGCCATAGGCTGCAGTTTCACTGTAAATAGGGTTACGCAATTTAAAGCGCGTTTCAATAGCATAAGGGGTCATATCAAATATTTGTTCCACTTTAGCTGCAATTTCACCATCGTTCAGGTCAACTTTACCAGTGCCGTAAGTATTTATATAAATTCCCATTGGCTGGGCAACGCCAATTGCATAACTTACCTGTACCAATACTTCATTGCAAACACCGGCAGCTACCAGGTTTTTAGCAATATGACGGGTTGCATACGCGGCCGAACGGTCAACCTTTGAAGGGTCTTTACCGCTGAAAGCGCCGCCGCCGTGGGCGCCTTTGCCGCCGTAGGTATCCACAATAATTTTACGGCCGGTAAGGCCGGTATCGCCATGCGGGCCGCCTATTACAAATTTGCCTGTAGGGTTTATATGATATTTAATATCATTATTAAAAAAGTGGGCATATTTTGTATATTTCGCTTTTACGCGGGGAATCAGGATGTTCACCATATCCTCGCTGATCTTGGCCAGCATTGCTTTTTCCTCGTCAAAATCATCGTGCTGGGTAGATATGACTATGGCATCAATGCGAATGGGTTGGTTATTGTCGTCATATTCCAGCGTAACCTGCGATTTTGCGTCCGGGCGCAGGTATTTGATCTCTTTAACTTCACGGCGCAACACGGCTAATTCCAGTAATAATGCGTGGGCAATATCAAGGGCTAAAGGCATGTAGTTATCGGTTTCAATGGTTGCATAGCCAAACATCATACCCTGGTCGCCGGCACCCTGTTCCTCCTTAGCCTTGCGGTCGACCCCCTGATTGATATCTGGTGATTGCTCGTGTATAGCTGATAGTACACCGCATGAACTCCCGTCAAACATATATTCGCCTTTGGTATAACCTATTTTATTGATCACATCGCGGGCAATCTTTTGCACATCCAGGTAAGCTTTTGATTTTACTTCGCCGGCCAGTATTACCTGCCCGGTGGTCACCAGTGTTTCGCAGGCCACTTTTGATTCAGGGTCAAAAGCTAAAAAGTTATCAATTAATGCGTCTGAAATTTGATCGGCAACCTTGTCAGGGTGCCCCTCTGATACAGACTCTGAGGTAAATAAATAGGGCATAGAAAAATATTTTTAATATAAAAGGAGATAATGACGGGGATCGCAAAGAAAAAAGCAGATGTTTTAGCACTTTTTTACGTGGTTGCAATCCGGCCAGGCTGCCGGTAGCTACCGGAGAGGGGTTTGGCGTCAAAATCAGTCCACTTTAGGCAAATGTAAAACAATTTTACAAAAGCCGAAAATAGGTTACTTTTGGCGGCTGAAAAACAAAGCTTGAAAAGTAAGATATTATTTATCATTAATCCCATTTCGGGCGGGAAAAGTAAAGATAAGATGCCTGCATTAGTGCAAAAGCACCTTGATGCCAATAAATATGATTATGCCGTTATCTATACAACAGGCGTAGCCCATGCCCGCAGCCTGGCTGCCGAAGCTGCAGGTAGGTATGATGTAGTTGTAGCGGTAGGGGGCGATGGTACCATAAACGAGGTGGCATCATCACTTGTAAATACAAAAATGATATTGGGCGTTATTCCTTTTGGCTCGGGTAATGGTTTATCGCGGTTTTTAAATATCCCGGTGAATGTAGTTGGCGCTATTAAAAATATTAATAATGCCCGGGTTGAAACCATTGATGCTGGCAGCGTAAACGGCCGGTATTTTTTTAATATGGCCGGTATGGGTTTTGATGCCCACATCAGCGAAGTGTTCTCACATGATAAAAAGCGCGGGTTCGGCGCTTATATCAGGTCGTCTTTTCGGGAAATTATAAAATACCGGTCCGAAGATTATATTATAAATATCGATGGCAGCGAATATACCCGCCAGGCCTTTATGCTCAGTATAGCCAATTCGTCGCAATATGGCAATAACGCGCACATATCTCCCGGCGCGTCCGTACAGGATGGTTTGCTGGATGTATGTGTGGTAAAACCTTTTCCGTTATATAAATTTATATTGATGGGACTGATTATGTTTGCTAAAATGGCTGGTAAGTCGCGCTATGTCGAGATCGTCCGTGGAAAGCATATATTTATTAAACGTAAGCAAGGCGGCCCGATACACCTTGATGGCGAACCACAGTTAATGGGTGCCGAGATTAAAATTGAAGTATTGCCGTCGGCATTGCACATTATTGCAGGCAGTAATTACAAAGCTTAACCATTCTCTACGGAATAGAGCATTTTTGTTTTAATTATAAGAGATGTCCAAAAAAAATAAAAATATCACCGGAGTAGTTTACTCAACCAACCCCGGTTTCATGTACCAGCCTGAAAGCGCTGAGGCTACCGGCACCTTACCTCCGCAGCAACAAAACTTGCGTATCTTTTTAGACCGTAAAGGCGGCGGCAAAATGGTGACTGCAGTAGCCGGCTTTGTTGGCAGCGAAACAGATATGGAAAACCTGGGTAAAAAGCTGAAAACCAGATGCGGCGTAGGGGGTTCGGTAAAGGATAACGAGATATTGATACAAGGCGACCACCGTGATAAGATACTGACCCTGCTTATAGCTGATGGCTATAAGGCAAAAAAGGCAGGCGGATAGCCGCCGCCAGGTTTCTTTATTTCCCGCTTAGACGTTACTATATCACTTAAGTTACACAGTTTTTAAGCGGAGTACTTGCTAATCTTAAAAAATTTGGTTTTTATTGTAAAAAATTGTCATTAACACCGGCAATTTTTTTGTTTCATACGGTTATTTGAGCTTATTTTTATTAACTTAATAAACCGGATGTTAAAAAATTATTAAAAATTATAAATTCATTTTTTTAT
>CAZZVY010000139.1:0-6755 GCA_964657585.1 uncultured Mucilaginibacter sp.
TTCTGTATCGTTATGTAACCGCCATACGTTGCCAAAATCGGTAAAAAAGGCGCCTTTAAGTTTAGAGCCGAAAAAGTTGTCAGCTATTTTATAACGATACTCTATGTTACCGGTAAACTTTATTTCACCAAACTGGTCAAGATATTTTAAACGGCTCCGTGTAGTAGTATCTGTATAGGCGGTAGCACGGTTAAACTGGCCGGGGCCTAAAGTGCGCGGCAGCCACGCCCGGATATCATTTGCGCCGCCAGCATAAAAGTTCTTTTCAAAAACCAATTGGGTGCTGTTGCCATACGGCACACCAATGCCAAAATCAACCCGGAAAACAAATTGCCGCTCGCCGCCAATATTACGGAAAACCCGGTAATCTACCTCGGCCTTGGTGTACTGAGCAAAGGCATGGCCAAAGATGGTACGCTGGTTTAAAGTGTCTCGCGGGGTATTTAACAGCCGCGTTAACAAATTAAGCGTATTGCCGCCCACATCTAATGATCCCCTGAAATATTCGAAGCTGCCAACCGAGTTAAGCATGTCTGCATTAACCTGGTACGTATACTGGCTGCCTAAAGTAAATACCGTACGCCCGATAAGGTAAATGTAAGAGTAACGGTCGGCGCTTAACAACACTTGCTTAGCTGTAGGGTCAATAACACCTGATGAAAACTCAATATCAATTGGGGTTAAGGTATGTACCTTATGGCCTGTTTCGGCAAAATCGTAGGTAAGCGTATTAATAAAGCTTTGCCGCTCTACCAGGTCTTTCTGATAGTAGAGGGAATAGTTGGTAGAAAAGGTGGTATGCGGTACGCCATATTTCCCCAATATCGGTAACTTAAACGGCGCCAGTATACGCGGATAGGTAAGGCTGACACCCGTCCTGAAGTCTTGGTTCTCAATAGCGGTACCGGCACTGCTGCCTGCGGCGTTATCAAATAATACGCTCCAGTTTAATTTTACCTGTAATATTTCGGCGCGTTTAAACAGGTCACGGTCGGTAAAGGTGTTGCCTACATTGTAACCATACCGGCCGCCGGCAAATATAAACTCACCTTCTACCCGGTCGCTCATGCGTTTAAGCGGAACAATATCTATTTTAGTGTTCAGCCTGTTTGTACTGTCGGGTAACTTAACATAAGTTGGGTTAGGCACGTTCCTGAAAACATTCAGTTCAGAAAGGCGCGTAGTGGTTAATGATTGCCTGGTAATATCATATAGATCTCCCTTCCGCTGAAAAATATAGTAGGTAACTGCCTTTGGATTATAGCTGTGCGAAAAATCAACAAACCGGAATTGCGAATCAACCTGCAGCGTATCAGCCCTGCCGGGCGTACGGCCGGCACTGTTGGCAATGGTAATTAACGTGTTATTTATGGTATATACAGGGTGCTTTGATTTACCTTCGGGGTTGGTAACAATCATTTTCACATCAACCACACTGTTATTAAATGTACTATCCGGGGTATAATTAATGTATTGCCGGTAAAAATCATAATACCCGTTTTTTTTCATTAACTGGTAAATCTGTTCACGGTCATAAGCCAGGCTGTCCTCATCATAACGCCCGCCCGGCTGTATATGTGAAAACGAGGCCCTGTTCTCGCGGTATAACTTTTCAACGTTTTTATCCAGTATGCTATCCTGAAACTTGCGTATCCTGAACATAGGGCCCTCAATAGCGGTAAATAACAGTTCAGCCTTCTTGTTCTTAACTATAACAGAATCCCTCACCCTGGCTTTCAGGTACCCCTTATGCTGCAAAAATTTTTCGATCTGCAAACGTGAAAATTCAACCAGTGCGCTGTCTAATATAGCAGGAGGCTCGCCTACGTCATTCTTGCCATTTTTGCTGAAGGCATAATATAATTGCAGGTTAATCCAATTATTAGGCTGCTGTTGTTTATCAACGTAGGTTGGCGCAGCTTCTTTAAATTCTTTATCAATACCTTTTATGGTCACTTTACGTACCAGCGCCTGGTTGGGTTTCAGGCGGCGTGTTAAACTGCATCCTTGGATCAAATAAATCAGCAGAATAACTAATATTGCAAAGCCTTTATGTTTTAACCAGGTATATGCTTTCAAAATCGCAGATCAGTTTAATAAAATCTTTACAACATAAAAAGTTCCGCAATGTTCATGGGCTGTTTGTGGCGGAGGGGCTAAAATCCGTTACTGAGTTCATTAACTCGGGGTACCCTGTCCAAACAATTTATCATACGGAATCAACTGCCCCAAAATTGCTTAAATTATCGTCAAAAATAAACTTTCAAGAAACTTCTTTGAGCGATTTAACTAAAATAAGCGGCTTAACCACATCGCCTGATATTGTTGCGCTGATAAAGATACCTGAATGGCCTGCTTTGAACGCTGCATTATTAAAAAAACAATATACCCTGACGCTTGACGGCATACAGGATCCCGGTAACATGGGAACCATTATCCGCACGGCCGACTGGTTTGGCATTAACCACATAGTTTGTTCAGAAGATACGGTAGACGTATATAACCCCAAGGTAGTGCAGGCTACTATGGGTTCTTTGGCAAGGGTGAGTGTTTATTACGCCGATCTTAAAACTACAATCCCCGCCCTTAACCTGCCTGTTTATGGCGCCATGCTAAACGGACAAAATATTTATACTACTGAATTTGATAATGAGGGATTGTTGCTGATGGGCAATGAGGGCAATGGTATAAGTGCCGGCTTACAAAAACTGGTGAACACGGCAATCACTATTCCGCGTACAGGTAAAGCCGAGTCATTGAACGTAGCCATTGCTACGGCTATATGCTGTTCAGAAATTTTTAGGAACCGATCACGGTAGGCTTCCTGAATTTGTTTACTTAATGCTATGATGTAGACACACCATGATTAGTTGGTTCCCGTATCTTCCACCCTTTAATAAGCAGCCATAACATAAATATTAATTCCCCATAAAAAGTGTAAACGGCAAAATCAATATTTACGGTGGGGTATAAAATTGGCTTTAAAGCAGTTGCCAGATATCCTAAACCAGATAACACAAGCAATATTCCTAATATCGGGGGAATGTAGCCGGACCTATAAACCAAATAACCTAAAAATACAAGGTGGATACCAAAAAACAATATCCCAAAATGAAAACCATATCTAAAGGCATTGAGTAAAAGCATCACCTGGGCAGGTAATTCATCGGGTTTAAATATGGTTAAATTATCAGCATCATTTATTAAATGAAAAACGGTAACTAAATTTAGGATGGAAACTATGGTAATTGTTGTATACACTAATCTAAACCAAGCGGTAAGCATAGCAAGGTAAGCATTTATAGGCCGAAGTAAAATATAAAGCGCCCATGCGGCCAGCAAATCAAAAATACAGGTTAATGTATAAGCCAAAATAGCAGCAGCAAACAGCGCTTGATGGCCTTTAATATTTGTTGCTGTTACCGCAATGTTTCCCGGAATAACCAGCTTTGGATAAACGTAAATTTCGGCAAAGGGGGCACATATTACCATACCTAATACGGCAAAACCGGCAATAACGGCAGCAGTCCGTAATGAAATATGACCATGTTCTTTTGTCATTTAACGTACATATATAATTTATTACCGGATAAATTTAATTTTGACGGATTAAGAGACCGTTTGTTACAGAAGCTATTGTTTGTTAAAACAACAATGGTTAATTAACATTCCTTTTTCAATTATATGATTTTTAAATAATAATTCACTTGCAACAAATATTTATTACCTTTGCAGTCCTGAAAAATGGTCGGGTGGCCGAGTGGCTAGGCAGAGGTCTGCAAAACCTTTTACAGCGGTTCGAATCCGCTCTCGACCTCAAGAGGTTAACATTTTAAAGAAATTATCATGGGCGTTACACGTTTAAAAAGAAAAGACAGGAAAAACAAGACCACTTCGCGTTTAGAAGTCCAGTTTTTAAAATTAGCTACTAACATTGAGTTAGGAAGTCGTTCTGCGGAGTCTAAGCACAGCCAGATCGCAAAGAACAATGAAGCTTTAGCTAAAGCTGCTGCTTCAAAATAATTTGAAATTAACCGTATTTAGAAAAATCCTGCTGGCGTAGCCGACGGGATTTTTTCATTTATGATACGGTGCAAACATACTTGTTAGGCTGTACGCTGTTTATTTTGTAATTTGCCTTATGCTGGATGTATTAATTATTGGCGGCGGCCCCATTGGCCTTGCCTGTGGCTTGGCCGCGCAAAAGGCCGGGCTTAAATTTTTGATAGTGGAAAAGGGCTGCCTGGTTAACTCCCTATATAATTATCCATCCACCATGACCTTTTTTTCTACTTCCGAAAAGCTGGAAATTGGCGGGGTGCCTTTTGTAACTACCAATAAACGCCCTAACCGTACAGAAGCGCTGGAGTATTACCGCCGGGTGGCTTTCTCACATGCATTGCCTGTTAATTTATTTGAGCAGGTAAACCAGGTGCAGGATTTGGGCGGCTACTACAGCATTACTACTGCCAAAGCCGTTTACCGGGCCAGGCATATTATTATTGCCACCGGCTTTTATGATATAGCCGTTAACCTGGATATCCCCGGAGAAAACCTGCCGAAAGTGAAGCACTATTACCAGGACCCGCATTTTTATGCCTTACAAAAAGTGGTAGTGGTGGGCAGCAGTAATTCAGCTATTGATGTAGCTTTGGAAACCTACCGCAAAGGGGCTGAAGTTACCCTGATTATTCGCGGCAGCGAAGTTAGCCAACGGGTTAAATACTGGGTACGCCCTGATATCATCAACCGTATAAATGAAGGCAGCATAAAGGCCTTTTTTAACTCCGATCTGACTGCCATACGAGAGAACGAAGTAGATATCGATACCCCTGCGGGGCTGTTTACCATCCCTAATGATTTTGTAATGGCGATGACCGGTTACCGGCCAAATTTTGAATTTTTGGAAAAAATCGGTATCAGCCTTTCTGCAGATGTGAAATCAATCCCTCATTATAACCCTGATACCATGGAAACTAACCTGCCCGGCATATACCTGGCCGGCGTTGTTTGCGGCGGTATGGACACTCACCTCTGGTTCATTGAAAACTCGCGTGTGCATGCATCAATAATCATCAACGATATTATAAAAGATAAACATCAGCCGTTTATTTCTTAATGTTATCAAACAAAACAAGCCATCATTGCTTTTATTAATAAAAGTATAAGGTTATGTTGTTTAACGAAAAAACTGAGCGGGATGGACAGTATGAAAGTACCGCTGATACAACGCAGGGCCGGGCTACCGGCTATAGGGTAGATGATGATGAACAAACCGAAGAAAAAGACCTGAAAGCCAACCCGCTTTTCGGTGCCGGAACTATGAAAGATCAAACTTCTGCTGGCATGGAAGGTCAGGGCATGGGCGGTCATAATTTTGGCAATGAAGGTAACCTTACCCCCACCGGCGACGATAAAGATAACCCTTCACAAAATGCACATTACCGTAACGCTTATTTTGCACGTACCGAACCTTTGATTGAAGATACCGCCAATAACAATTTTAAGGCAGCAGGCCAGGAAGGCAGCCCCGATTATGATAATGCACACTCTGAGCCGAATACCCCAGGCCCGCTTGAATTGCCCGATCAGTTGAAAGTTGGGGAAGATGATAACAATCCTTCAACTGATACAGACAATAGCCCGGCACCCGCTTATCATGCACCCGAATTAGAGGAACCACAACCCGACCATGGCAGCGGCACAACCGAAACCGGCGAAGATAAGGATCATATTGAAACTTAGCCAATATTAAAAGTATCCGGTAAACCCAACCATATTTTACCATTATCTGCATGCACCCCAAAGAAGTGGTCAATCTCCTGATAGTTGATGACAAGGCCGATAATATAATGGCCCTGGAACTGTCATTAGAGCGGGATGAATTAAAGATATTTACCACCACCTCGCCTAAAGATGCTATTGATATCTGTATTAAAAATGATATTTCTATAGCCCTTATTGATGTCCAGATGCCTGAAATGAATGGTTTTGACCTGCTGGATATATTAAAGCAAAACCCTTTAACTACCCATATCTTAGTGATAATGGTCACTGGTATCTCCATGCAATCAGAACATGTGGTAAAAGGCTTAAGCAAGGGCGCTGTTGATTACTTGTTTAAACCGCTTGATCTGTATATTACTATAGCTAAAGTTAATTCATTAATAACTTTGGTCAGCTATCAAAAAGAGATAGAGCGAAAGAATAAAGAATTGGAAAATTACCAGGCTGAATTATTTAAGGCGCTTGAAGAAACGGAGAAAAGCAAAATAATAAAGGAAAATTTTCTGGCTAATATGAGCCATGAGATACGTACACCTTTAAATGCTATAATAGGCCTGCTTCACCTGCTGAACGAAACCCCCCTTAATGAGCAGCAGAATGAAATGTTAAAGCTGATGGATTTTTCGGCCAAATCATTAATAGGCATTGTGAACGATATTTTAGAAAGTGCAAAAATTGATGCCGGACTAATTGAAATAAAAAAAACCAAAACCAATGTTATCAAACTGATAAAAACAATATGCGAGCTGACGAAGCCTATGGCCGAAGAAAAAGGGCTGTTACTAACAGCCGATATTGACCCCGAAACGCCGGAAATGGTTATGACCGATCAATTAAGGCTAAACCAGATATTGCTGAACCTGGTTAGTAATTCCATTAAATTTACACGCAGGGGCAGCATTACCATAGGGCTTAAGGTGCTCGAAAAAAATGAGAAAAATGCACACCTGGAATTTACTGTCAGGGAT
>CAZZVY010000139.1:6765-8741 GCA_964657585.1 uncultured Mucilaginibacter sp.
ATACCGGCATCAGCTATAGAAAACATATTTACCCGCTTTGAACAGGTAGATAGCAATACCTGGCAAAAATTTGGCGGATCGGGCCTGGGGTTATCTATTGTTAAACGATTGGCAGAACTTAAGGGCGGTAAAATAAGTGTTTACAGTGAAGTGGATAAAGGCACTGTTTTCACTTTCACTAATTGGTACGAAGTTAGCACAACCGGTAATACTAATGAAAATTTACGGCGTCAGATCTCTGATTTGGATAGTTTTGATAATGATACAAAAGTGCTTCTGGTGGAAGACAATAAATCTAACCAGTACATTACCCGCGAAATGCTTAAGAAATGGAATATAAAAGTTGATATAGCAGTAAACGGATTACAAGCCATTGAAAAGCTGATTGAAAACAATTATGATCTTATACTGATGGATATGCACATGCCGGTAATGGACGGTTATGAGGCTACACGCAGGATAAGGGAAGAAATGGATGATATTAAGAAACACATACCTATCCTGTCGTTTTCAGCCGCTGTAGTGCAAAAAGAGCGCGACGACGCTAAAAATGCCGGCGTAGATGACATAATAGAAAAACCTTTTGAGCCTGAAAACCTGCATAATAAGATTAAAAAGCTTATAAACGAAAAAAAAATGCAGTCAACCCGGTTATAGCAGGTGTCTTAGTTTAGCATACTTATTGTATAACGCTAGGGCTTAAAGGGCCTTAACAGCACACTTAAACTATGTGCCGTTTATAAAGCAAACTTATAACCTATCCCGCGCACGGTTTGCAGGTATTTAGGCGAATCCGGGTTGTCCTCTATCTTTTTGCGAAGCCGCACGATGTGCATATCAAGGGTACGGGTGTTTACATCGGCATTATAGCCCCATACCTCCATCATCAGTTCTTCGCGGTTTATTACCTTATTCTTGTTTTTAAGGAAGTAAAGCAGGATGCGGTTTTCAAGGATGGTAAGCTCCACCTTTTTGCCATCCTTTATCAGGATATGGGTATTAGGCTGATGCTCCATATTAGCAAACTTGTACGATTCGGACTTATCGCTGTTCAGTACAAATTTAATCTTATTATCTATCAGCGCTACCAGCACATCCATGCTGTAAGGTTTAGTTATGAAGTCGGACACGCCAAACTTATAGGCTTCAATCTTATCAATATCCTGGGCTTTAGCCGTCATCATAATAATAAGATTATCAAAGCCCTTGCCTCTTACATTGCTGCAAACCTCTGAACCTTGCTTACCGGGCAGCATCCAGTCCAGCAAAACTATATCAGGCTGCTCTGCCAGTATCATCGTTTCAGCCTCATCGCCGTTGGCTGCTTCAAAAACCTTGTAACCTTCGGTCTGCAAACGTTCAGCCACCAGGAAACGAAGGTTTTCATCGTCTTCA
Organism: uncultured Mucilaginibacter sp.; assembly: GCA_964657585.1. Classification (GTDB taxonomy): domain Bacteria; phylum Bacteroidota; class Bacteroidia; order Sphingobacteriales; family Sphingobacteriaceae; genus Mucilaginibacter. Next base: position 8,161 of record CAZZVY010000139.1, read on the forward strand.
ACCAGCGCTATTTTTATCTCTTTATTCATTTAGTATAGATTTGAGATGTGAGATTTAAGGTAAGAAACAGGAGGGTATACATTGAGGATAACAGCTCAACATATCTCTCATATTTCTATATCCATATCTCATATCTTAATTTCAATTTTCATATGGCAGCGTCACCGTAAATTCCGATCCTTCGTTCAACTTGCTTTTAACGCTTATTTGTCCGTGCATAAAATTAACCAGTTCTTTGCAAAACGCCAAGCCCAGGCCCACACTCCCGTTCTGATTATATTTATTCTCTATCCTGTAAAACTTTTTAAATACATTGGCGATTTCGCTTTTAGGTATACCTATGCCTTTATCAGCAAATGAAAGTACAATATTTCGTTTATCCGACAAAATACTTATAAAAACTTCCTTTTTATCAGGATGGGAGTACTTATAGGCGTTTTCGATCAGGTTCTGGAAAATGCTGCCCAATAACACCGGGTCGGTAGTAAAATATCTAACCTGGGTATCTACCTGGTAACCTATTTTCAGGTCAGGATATTTCATACGGAAGGTATCGGCGTATCCTGCCACAAAAGCTTCCA
>CAZZVY010000140.1:0-8686 GCA_964657585.1 uncultured Mucilaginibacter sp.
AAAAGTACACTTATTGATTGGCATTGCAAACTAAGCACAGTGTGCTTACATTCAGGAAAAATTATTATGTTTGGTAGCATACATAATTAATCACATGTTAAAAGATCTTTTTCGTAAAAAATCACTTGAGCATATACTTAACGACGTTAAAAGCGGCTTTAGCGATAGCGAACATGCTTCCAATCAGCTAAAAAAAGAATTGCACGTAAAAGATTTGACATTGATGGGTATTGCAGCCGTAGTGGGTGCGGGTATCTTCTCCACCATTGGCGAAGCTTCTTTCCAGGGCGGCCCTGGTGTTACCATACTTTTTATTTTGACAGCTATTACCTGCGGGTTTTCGGCGTTGTGCTATGCAGAGTTTGCTTCGCGCATACCTGTGGCAGGCAGCGCTTACACTTATGCCTACGCCTCTTTTGGCGAACTGATTGCCTGGATAATAGGCTGGGACCTGTTAATGGAATATGCTATTGGCAATATTGCCGTAGCTATATCATGGAGCACCTATTTTGTGAACTTTTTAGAGGGTTTTAACATTCACCTGCCGGAATACCTTACGCTGGATTACTTCTCGGCCTTCCGTGCGCATGAACAAATACAGGAACTAACAAAAAGCGGACACTTAAAAGACATAACTGATACGCTGAAATCAGCCGCTATAGCCTGGGATACAGCACCGGGTATAGGTGGTATAAAACTGATAGCCAATATACCTGCCTTGGCTATCGTTATCGCCATAACCTATCTGGTTTATATTGGTATACGCGAAACTAAAAAGGCTACCAATGCTATGGTATTCTTAAAGATAGCTATTGTTATTGCGGTAATTATCATCGGTTTTTTTTATGTATCACCAGCTAACTGGCATCCATTTATGCCCAACGGCTTTGGCGGGGTAATGAAAGGTGTATCCGGCGTCTTTTTTGCTTATATCGGTTTTGATGCCATATCTACCACGGCCGAAGAATGCGAAAACCCGCAGCGTGACCTCCCGCGCGGTATGATTTACTCATTAATAATTTGTACAGTATTATATATCCTGATAGCCCTGGTATTGACAGGGATGGTGAGTTATAAAGACCTGCAGGTTGGCGACCCGCTGGCTTTTGTATTTAAAAAGGTTGGGCTGATGAAGATCAGCTATGTCATATCCATCAGTGCGGTAATTGCAACTGCCAGTGTATTGTTAATATTCCAACTTGGCCAGCCCCGTATTTGGATGAGCATGAGCCGTGATGGCCTGCTGCCAAAAGCGTTTTCGCGCATACATCCAAAATACCAAACCCCATCATTTGCTACCATTGTAACCGGTTTTGTGGTAGCCATACCGGCCCTGTTCCTTAATTTAACCGAAGTAACTGATCTTACCAGTATCGGTACGTTGTTCGCTTTTGTATTGGTTTGCGGGGGCGTATTACTTATGCCGCGCGAAGCTGCTGTTAAAGGCCGTTTCCATTTGCCTTATGTAAATTCTAAATTTATAGCGCCTGTGCTATTTATTATCGGAATGACAACATTCTGGCACCCTTTTTTGAATTTATTTTCGGGTGAAAATGTACATGAACGATTCCCATTCTTCCTGTTTATTATCTTATCAGCAATTTTAACAATACTGGCCGTAATTAAAAACCTTTCGTTGATACCGGTATTAGGGTTATTAAGCTGCTTTTACCTGATGACCGAATTGACCTACCAAAGCTGGATACGCTTTTTGGTTTGGCTGATTATTGGCCTTGTACTATATTTTACCTATGGCTATAAGCATAGTGTGTTGGGGAAGGCAAAGAGCGATCAATAAAATATAGATGTGGATACTTTTCTAAGATCAGCCACTTAATTATTTAAGCGCTTGTTTATTACCAGCTTTTTTACGAAGGGTTATTACCGCAAACACAGTTACAATTAAGAAAAGTATCAGCATATTAACCCGGCTATCCAAAGGACAGGTATTATCTAATGGATCCATATCATCGCAAGGGTCGCCGGGGTCCTGCGCAAAAGTGAGGAATGGAATAAGTATAAAGATAAAAATCATCCACAGCTTTATCCCGGCACTTTTAGCACTACGTATCTTACTCATACACCTATGGTTTACTGATTTTTACCCTTCCTATAAGCCTTTTTGTAAGATTATCATCCACTTCAATTATATAGGTGCCGGGCATAAGGCCGCCTACACTTTGCTGTATGTTATTTCCAGGCATTATTTTATTTAGCAGCATTTGCCCGCTCAACCGGTACATTTTAAATGCAACCTGTGCAGGTATATCAGGAATGTTAAGTTTTACGCTGAATTGTACTATAGCCGGGTTTGGATAGGCAACAATAGTTTGATCATCACCCGCTGAAATGCTATAATCAACGTTCAATGTACTATAAGTAACTTTGTCAAAAGCATCTGATTGTTTTAAGCGGTAAACGTTTACACCTTTCAATGGCGTTTTATCAACATACGTATAAGCCCCGCTACCGTTGCCTTGCATATTGGCCAATACATTATATGCACCTGTGGCGTCAGCTTTTTCCAGTATAAAGCCGGTAAAATTCTGCTCATTAGCTGTCGTCCAGTTAATTTGGATGCCTGCGGGTTTCGATGCTCCGCTCAGGCTGATCAGCCGGTAATCAAGATTATCTTTTTTATGAAAAGCAAGTTCAAAACGGCTGTCGCCAAAACTGCCGGCACTATCTGTACTTATATTAAAATTGTATTCACCAGTTTGGCTGATCAGGACAGAATCCTTTTTAAAATGATCCAGCAAAAACACATTATATCGCGGATCTAATGTGCTAAAACCACTAACATAAAGTTTATTAGAACCTGTAGGAGCTGCTATGTTAACAAATAGCTTAACACGTGTAGCGCTGTCTATGCTGTGTAAATGGTTAATAGCTAATTGCTTATTGCTACCGGTGGCATAGGTAGCCAGCGTTGCTACATTGCCAATACCATTTAACCGGGCAGCATCAATATTTTGTTCATAGCCGTCTTGTCCATCCGGCTCAAACAGGATAACAGCCTCATCGGTATTAACAGAATCCTTAGCTAACTTTAACCGTAAGCTTTGCGGCGTTTGCGCATATTGCGCAGGCAAACCCATTAATAAATATGAAGCACCTAAGGTACCAGGCTGGGTATTAGTCTTGGCCGCCTCTCTGAAAGTAAGTGAAGATACTGATGGGTTTGTAGCTATTACAAAAAATCCCTGACCGCTCGCTATATAACGGCTGGCATTATTGGTACCTGTGCTGCCTGAACCGGCCTGATATACGCCGTAATTTTTATTGCTGTAGTTAAATATATAAATAGATTTACTTACATTTTGTCCGTAAATCGGGGCTGATGGTATTGTGTTTGAAAAAGTATCCCAGTCGATAGTTGAAGCATACGGGTTACCTGCCAGATTATAACCCGTTTGAGCATCAGACAAGGTGGTACCGGCAGTTGCCCATAAGCGCACAGGTATGTCGCCCTGGTTAAGGGTACCAATAGCTGTAGCGGTAGCAGCATCAGGATCAATGTAATTCCCACCTACCCTGTACTGTTTGTTGGGTACAGTAGTTGATGTAACATTAGCCGTGTTATTCCCCGCATAATAAAGCATAAAACCATTACCCGAGTAAAGCGTGGCATTTACATTAGCAGTGGTGCCTGCATCATTATAAACCAGAACAGTGCTGGTGCCCGAAATATCGGCAATCCCCTTAAAATTGCCTGAATTGAAAGAAGTACTGCTGGCGGGCAGGCTTTCTTTATACAGGTACATTGTTGGTGTAGCATTTGATACGGTAAAGCCGCTGCCGGGGCCGGCAATGAACACTCCCGGGTTATTATTTAAGTAACTTAGCGTATAATAGGCTACGGCCGCAGTATTAGCAATAGTACCGGTTGCATTAACAGGCGAAGACAATAACCTGTAATTGCGTGTATTAGCGGTAATACTTCCAGCATTAAAATAGCGCTGTGCATTTACGTTACCTGTAATGCTGCAGCCAGTTGGTATATTAGCCACTGTAGCTGTACCCGTAGCATCGCTAACGAGGATGAGTTTACCATTAGTGCCCACGGCTAAAGTAGCATTGCTGGCCATTGTAAGTAAACCTGTACCAGAAACAGAAAAGATACTTGCGCTACTGCCTGAAATTGTTTTAGTGCCGCCACCCTGAAAATTTACGTTTTTAAATATGACCCCGCCGCCGCTGTTTGAACCTGCATCTGTAAGGATTTGCGTTATGCCCTGAAAAACGACCAAGGGCGAAGTGGCAACGATGTTTCCGCCGGTTGAATACCAGTCACCGGAGATTGTTAGATTACCCGGATTTATAGTTTTAACACCTGCCCCCGAAAACCGGATATGCTGGTACACAGATGGTGCAGCGTCAAGCCCTGCTGTATTATCAGTATACGCGGTTTGCGCTGATGCGCCTGCGTATTCCACCGTGCTGCTGCCTGTACCGCTTCCTGTATAAAAATCAACAGAACCGTAAGTACTATTGCTGATGCTTACGGGGGTGATGCCTGTTAAAACCAGTTTGATAGCGCCGGTGCTTATATTGTTTAAGGTTAAGCTTGCAGCAGTACCGGTTATTGGGCCGGGACTTGTAATGCTTAATCCGCTTGTAGTTACTGTGCTTGCGCCATTGTCATTAGTAACTGTAAATACCGCATTATTGGTTTTGCCTGAACCGCTTGCCGAACTTACTGTTATGGCATTGGTAACGTTTAACTGGGTAATATTACATGTTACGGTAGTTGTATTTTTTGAACCGGAGAAGATATTGGGTGTTGTAGTATCGCCTATTAATAACGCTGAACAGTTAATGGTCCCTGTACCCGTGATCAAAGTATTTACATCATTCAGGTACGGGTGGTCCTGTTGGATGTTACTGGTTACATTTAATGTGCCATTTACAGTGATGCTTGGGGCAGGCAAACTATAAAATGTAAGGCTATTACAGGTAATGTTTTCTGTTGACTTGATAACCGGGTAACGAAACGGCGCCACCAAGTAAATAAGCGTGGGCGATATTATAATATCGTCCGTTGCCGATGGCACTAAAGGCGAGAATAATGGCGGCGCCCAGTTACCTGCATTTGTCCAGTCAGTATTTAAAGCTCCGGTCCAGATGTAGGTACCGCCAAATCCACGAAACGAACTGGTGGCAATTGAAATTAGTACCATACACCAAACACGTACAAAGCCCTTCAGAAGCATAACCGCACCAATTTAAGTTTAGGCAAAAACAGCTGGCTTTAAACCACCAGTTAATACTTCTGCCAATTTCTAAAACTTTTACGAATATTTAATCCAAGGGTTCAGAGTTGGGGCTAAATGAACAAAGTGAATAAAAAAATGCTTTATGAACAAACATAAGGCATTGTATACTAACGTTTTATAAGTTTTTATACCTATTCAGCTGCTGGCTGGGATGCCGCATTTCCGTCGGTTGGTCTGTTAGGTTTTTGTTCATCGGATGATTTTTTACGCGGCCAATTTTTCTTTTTTACCCGGTTATTATTGTTATTACTTCCTGTATGTGAACGGCTGTGCGTGCGCATGTGGTCAGTTGAAGGTTCCGGTGCTTCCCCTACCTCGGCCGGTAATGGCATTAACGGCACGGGTTTACCTATCATGGTTTCTATGCGCCTGAGTTTGTGCTCGTCACGATGATTAATCAGCGTTATAGCTGTGCCTGTGGTAGCGGCCCTGGCGGTACGGCCAATACGGTGTATATAATCTTCGGGGTCGGGCGGTGCATCATAATTAATTACCAGGTCTATTCCTTCCACATCTATGCCGCGCGAAAGTGCATCGGTACCAATAAGTATCGGCAGGGTTTTATTTTTAAAATCCAGTAATATTTGCTCCCGCTCCGATTGCTTAAAATCTGAACTGAAGGCATTTACATGCAGCCGCGCCGCTTTTAATTCTTTATAAAGTTCTTTAACCTTATCTTTAGTTGAAGCAAATATCAGGGTGCTTTGGTAATTACCTTCCTTAAGCAACAGTTTGATAAGGTTAACTTTTTGACTATCATATACCCGGTACATTTGCTGGTTAATGCCTATGGCAGGCTGTGAAATAGCAATATTAATCTGCTCAGGGTTGCGCATAATAGTATTTGCCAGCTGCCTTATACGGGGCGGCATAGTAGCCGAAAACAATAATGTTTGCCTCTCGGCTGGCAAATATCTGATGATACGGGTAATATCATCATAAAAACCCATATCCAGCATACGGTCAGCTTCATCCAGCACCAAATGCTGTATCTTGTCCAGCTTCATAATTCCTGATGTCAAATGCGCTATCAATCGTCCCGGAGTAGCTATCACAATGTTAACATGGTTTTGAATAGCCCGGCGCTGATGTTCATACACAATCCCATCTCCCCCGCCAAAAACCGCAACTGAAGTAATACCGGTAAAGTAAGCCAGCCCTTCTACCTGCTGGTCTATTTGCTGGGCAAGTTCGCGGGTTGGGGCTAATATCAAAGTATTGATATGATGTTTGTGCGTTTCTTCAATACTGTTAAGCACTGGCAACAGGTAAGATGCTGTTTTACCTGTACCTGTTTGTGCACATGCTATTAAATCCTTCCCCTGCATAATAACAGGTATTGCCATTGCTTGTATAGGGGTGGGCGTTGTATAACCCATGCTGTTTAACCCCTCGGCTAAATGTTCGTTAAACTTAAAATCGTTGAAAGTCACTATCTGTAATAAATGCGTGTGCTAAGATAAACATTTTAACGGGCTTATCTGCAGGTGTGTACTATACCCTTTAAAACCGTTGCAGGTAACGGAATAAATATTAATTTGTAAGTTTGCGTAAGCATGAACAAAGAAGATATAGAAAATTTAAGGCATGATTACAGCGCCGCCACTCTAACCGAAAAAGAAGTAAAGCAAGACCCTATTAAACAGTTTGATAAATGGTTTAATGAGGCTGTAACTGCTAATATACATGAACCCAATGCCATGACCCTGGCTACGGCAACAAACGATGGACGGCCATCGGCACGTATTGTTTTACTGAAGGGTTTTAACAATGATGGTTTTATGTTTTACACCAATTACCTGAGCCGAAAGGGTAAGGAGATGGCTAAAAACCCGTTAGTTTCGGTGGTGTTTTTTTGGGGCGGACTGGAACGTCAGGTGCGCATTGAAGGCATTATTGAAAAATTGAGCCGCGAGCAATCGGAAGCCTACTTCCATAGCCGGCCTAAAAAAAGCCAGCTGGGTGCAGTAGCATCTGCGCAAAGTCAGGAAATTGAAGGGCGTAAGGAATTGGAGGCTAAAATGGCTGAACTTGAAATACAGTATGCTGATAAGGAAGTGCCTAAACCATCATATTGGGGCGGATATATTATAAAGCCAAGGATTGTTGAATTTTGGCAGGGCCGCCGCAGCCGCCTGCACGACCGTATTGTGTATAAAAAGATTGATAACAACAACTGGAAAATAGTACGCCTGGCCCCATGACGCTCACAGAAATCAGATCCTTATTGACCGCAAAATTTGGCGAACAGGTTATTACTGACGAAGAAACTACCGGCCTGCAACCCGCACTGCTGATTGACTATGAACAGATAGCTGCTGTATGCCTGGAACTGCGCGATAATCCCGCTACTTATTTTGATTTTTTGTCTTGCCTGTCAGGTGTGGATTATGGTATTGATACAGGGCGCATAGGCGTAGTGTATCATTTAGTATCTATTCCTTACCAAACACAACTTGTTTTAAAAATCAGCCGTGAGTTTGACCGCACAAGTGATACATTACCGCATTTTCCAAGTGTAACCGGGGTGTACCGCTCGGCCGACTGGCATGAGCGCGAAGCATATGACCTGTTAGGTATTTTTTTTGAGGGCCATCCTGATTTGCGCCGGATCTTATTGCCTGATGACTGGGAAGGCTATCCTTTGCGGAAGGATTACAAAACTGCTGAATATTACAAAGGTATCAGGATTGATTGAGGGTTGACAGCATACAGTATTAAGCCGGTTTATAGTAGGCCGGCTTAAAATTTATACTCTACGGCTAAGTGGTCCGGCCCGGCCGGGGTGAGCAACCTGGCCCCCCCTGCACCGTGATAAATTGTTCTGTGTTAATATTGAACCTTCGTTGCCTGGATTTTAAAAAAATGCGTCTACCCTCTTAATCTTAACTATATGAATAGTCATGGTCGCGTGGACTTTTTACGGCTGTCGGAAGGTAATAAATCACCCTGCATATGTAAAGCAATTTTTTCGGCCCAATACATTAGGCGAACATATTAAAAAGAAACGACTTGAGAATGGCCAAATTCAAAAGGATGTTGCTGGTATTATTGGAGTAACTGAAGATTGTTTAACCTATTGGGAAAACAATCGAAATCAACCTATGGTAAAGCACTATCCTGCCATAATTAATTATCTTGGATATTATCCTTTTGACCACGAAACTGAAACGCTAGCAGGGAAACTCAAACAAATCCGCTATGTTAATGGGGATAGCTTTAAGCGGTTTGCGGACAATTTAAAGTATCTATTGATGCAGTTAAACGGTGGGAACGTGGTAAACCAATTCTGAATTCTAAGTTTAGACAATTAACTTATACATTGTGGGAAACACTTCCATATCGCTCGTAATATATAACTAATACCTGTTGTGCATTTAGGAATAAAAGATAAATAAGGTTGTTCATTA
>CAZZVY010000141.1:0-8682 GCA_964657585.1 uncultured Mucilaginibacter sp.
AATCGGATAACCTGGGCCGTTCCATAGATTGATGTGCGGCGCGGATGGCGAATAAAAGCCATGTACCAGGTTTTTTGCAAAGTCAACATACCGTATCTCATCACCGTATAGCGATGGCCATTTTTCCTTAACGATAATATATAGGTAATAACAAAGAAAGGGGCAGAATAGAAGATAAGAGTTACGCAGGAACTTTTTAAACATATATAAGTTCGATATCGAAATAAATATACAGTTTATTATATACCGAATTTATATTATGTACGCCACAAAATGTAATCACCGTATCAGATCATTTCTTTCTGGCTATTCGCTCCATGTTCTCATTAACCCTGAATTTCACAATCCTTGTTATCAGATCCAGCGGCAAAGGTTTATCATATGGGAACTGAACAGATCCTTTGGCACCTTTATAAACTGCTAATTCCTTTAGAAAAGCCTCAATAGCTGATCTACGCGGGTATAAGCCTATATGATTGGTGTATCCTCCAAACCATACCAGCATGGCACCTAACTTAAATGCAGGCACATTATAACTGATCATCTCTGCAGCATCGGGCGCAGCCTTTTTTATGGTTGCCCTCACCTGTTCCAGCAAGGGCTGAATATCTGGCGGGAAGGTCGCTATATATTCATCTATAGTTGCAGGTTTTGCCATTGTTATTCTTTAGCGGTTGTACAAAATTCTAATTAGCTGATAAATTTTGAAATTCCTGATCTCCTGGGTCCGTAGCCATCCAGAAATGGTCAAGATCGATATACAGTCATTGGCACCGGTATCTACCAACACCTTGCGGTCGTATTCAATTTGTATATTTCCTTTAAGCAATTATTAAACCAAACAGTAACACCGCCTTTAGTGTTCATTAACAAAGCGTTATTTTGTGTATTAACGATTGATAAACCCTGTTTAGGCTCAATTTGGCTATCCAATTCTTTACGTCGAGCGGTTTAGTAAAGTCGTCAGCGTATATCAGCTTACTGGGTTTTTGTGCATAACCAATCCTGATCAGTAATATGACAAGTAAAATATTTTTTTCAATTTGTTGACCACGGGATTAAATTGATCTGTGTATATTAGTATAACCAATTTATAAATTAATTTCAAAAATATGAATTCGATAAAAAAATTTAAATATGCGGGTTTAAGCCTGCTTGTTTTTGCATTTATTTGCTTAACTGGTGAAACGCTTATTTCAGCTGCGACGGATTTTTCTGGCCAGTGGACATTAAACACTTCAAAAAGCGACCTTGGTCAATTTGGCGGGCGCATGGCCGCCACTAAAATGAAGGTTACCGCCGATGCTGCGGGTATGAGTGTGGAAAAAACGATAAATGGACAAAACGGCGAAACTAATACTACCGACAAATTAACATTTGACGGTAGGGAGACCGAATCGCCGTTTTTTGGTAATATACCCAAGAGATCGACAGCCAAATGGGCTGACGATGGAAAATCGCTGAACATTACCTGGAATGCCGCCTTTGAGCGCGATGGCAATAAAACAGAGGTAAAGGGCGTAGATACCTGGTCGCTTTCAACCGACGGGGCTACACTAACCATCTCTTCGTCCACCGCCTTTGGCGATAACCTGATCTCGACTAAAATGGTTTATGATAAGGCGAAATAGTTTTTGTAATTTACAGCTAAAATCCCTATAAATTATTATTAAAGGGATTTTAGCTTTCCAGCATTCGGTATTCCTACCTATCCCATGCCGGGTTATGTTCTGGTAATTTATCTCCCGCCAGTTCCAGTAATTCAATAGCGTTCAAACACCATTGCGATGTACTGTTGGTTGATACGCCGCGTATCTCAATCAACGGTTTTAATACCATCGGGCCGGTTAAAGGCTGCGCGTCAAACCGACCGGTACCGGGGGCACGGGCGCCGCGATTAGTCCCGCCTGGCACGCCTCCGGTAGGAGGCGTAACTGTTGCACCCATACCGCTGTTACCACGCGCCGCCCCGCCACCACCACCGCCGAAGTTAGGTTGCTGCGTTGGCAAAAAAGCTTCCCAGGCGCGCTGGGCATATTTTGGGTTTTTAGTGATGTAGTAAGCATATGCAGGCTGACGGGCAAAATCGCCCTGTAACTGGCCTTGCGGGCTTTTTACATCAGGGAATACAGCTTGCATTTCGGCCAATGGAGCCCCATATAACGAGGTATATTGCAGATACAGGCGGTTAAAATCCTTATTATTCAAAATCGGCAAAAGTTCCCAGCAGGTTTCCATACCGCCCATCATAGTAGCCAGGGTTAGGGCGCCTACATCCTTAGGGTCAAGCTGGTATAAGTGGTTGGTTTTTGGGTCATAACCCATACCTGCATCTTTACCCTTGGCCGAGAAAAATCCGTAAGGCATCTTCACAAAATCATTTACCCCAACAAGTATCTTATTTTTCCATTGTATATCGCCCGTACGTTCCCATTCGGTCATCCAGTCGCCAATCAGGCCTGTCCAGTCCGGCCCGAAACGGGCGTGGGTAGGGTATTGGCTTTTCGGCAGTATCTCCCGCAGCGGGTCAACATGTAATAAACCGCTATCGGCATTCATGGCAGTTTCATGCATCATATCCCCGGTACGTTCATCTGTTGTCAGATAATAATAATAGCGGCGTAAGGTTGCCTGGCTTTCACGCACTTCTTTTGACCCATCGCCCCAGTGGTTCACATTATGCCGTGACCCTAAGCCCGCCATCGGGCCTAAATGATAACAATCCACCTCACTGGTATGGCGGGTCATGGCCTCGGCCATTTTAAATATATCGGCACGACCTGTACGTAAATAGCTATACCAAAGCCATATATCTGTACCTAATTCGGTATTGTCCCAGGCAAAGCCGCCCATATCATATTTCCATGAATGCCGGGCCTGGTCATAGGTGTGCATCACATCACCATAATTCCAGAAACCGTACCACTCGCGGCGGTCAATTTCCTGCTGGTAAAAGGCAATGGCATTATCCAGCTGGTCTTCTATCCAGGCTTTACCCTTAGTGCTGCGGTCGGGCAGGCTCCAAAGGCCAAAAGCCCCTGCTTTATGCAGATATTCGGGCGTAGTGACCAGTAAAGTGGTATTGTTTGTTTCGGCCACGTTATCTGCCAGTTGCTGGTTAGTGGGCATATTGCCGTAAGGACATAAAAGTAATTCGCTGGTGCGGCCAATACCATATGGTGTGCTGAAACCGGGCTGTACATCCTCATAAGTAATATTCAGATCGTGCGCAGTAGTATCGTAATGCCGCAGGTCCATAGCTTCCGCATAAGGCGACCAAATCCATACATTTAGTTTGGCCTGTCTGGTTCGTGCACCATAAATTTCTAAAGCAGCAGGATAAGATTGCCAAAAGTTTTTTAGTGAGATAGCCAAACCGCCGCTCACATCGCCGGCAAACACTAACCCGGTGGCGCGGTTGCCGCCTGCTACATCCAGCCAGCTTGCTGCAGCACTTGTACGTTTTTGGATATTGAAGCCATCGGCGCTGCTTTGCAGTAATTTATAATCATCCCAGCTGGCCATGTTATCATATACAATCTTTTGGTCAGGGGCGTTTTCAACATTTGGTATCCTGTGCCCAACAGCCTGATCTGCCGCGTTTGGACTTGGCCGCCTGCCATTTAGAGGTTGTACCGGTTCGGCCCATATACCGTCGCCCTCGCCGGAGAAACGTACATGGTGGTTCTGTAACTGCTCACGCATAGGCACATTAAAGGTTAAGCCCATACCTTTTATAAAGTCTTGATGATCGTTACCATCGTAAATGATAGTATGTACCAAACGCACATTGGAAACACCGGCATAAAAGTAAAAGCGTAAAATAAAAGGCACCAGGCTGCGGCCGCCATTTGCCGTAATGAAATGACCGTTAACCCGCACTACTGCACGTAGCGGGCCGTTTTGCTCGACTTTAACACTTGTAATAGTGCCTGTCATTTTTTGTTTTATTGGCGACTGATCAAGAATGCCGTCCGGTTCATTCTGTAATAGGGCCATTAGCTCGCCATCGGCAGCAACCTTTTTGCCGCTGACTATCATTGATGGAACAATGTCGGTTCCGCTTTTAGCAATATCGCATTGTAAGGCGCCGGTATTAATATGAACAGTTCCTGCATCTTCAGTTACTCGCAGCGGATTAGAAACCGCAGGTTTTTCTTTGGCAGCTATTACTTTAATAAACATCTTATCCTGTGTTGATGAATCACCAACCGATGCAAAGCCTGTCCATTTAATTGAGCCATCCGGCCAATAGGCCAAATTCCAGCTTTGGACCGGCGCTGTACTGCCGTCAGTTTTAACCAGGGCAAACTCTGTATTCTTTTTTACCTGGCCTTGTGGCCAGGGCAAACCCCAGCTTACGCCGGTTGCCCTTTTAGGTGCGGCATTTAACCATTTCAATGGTACAGGCGCTTGCTGGGCATAGGTTGCTGTTAACGACAAGCCGGCTATAGCAGTAAGTGCGACCCGCATCCTGATAAACTGATAATTCCTCATGTTAGTCTTTAGGCTTAGCTGATTGGCATATGGCCCTTTTTTATTTTCATTAATAATTTATTTCCCCGATTCAAAAGCACCCAGGTCAGGGGCTTTGCCTTTAAATGGGAAACCAATATCTACTCCTTTATCTACAAACTGACTTGTTGGTTTCAGTTTCATAAAGGCAACCTCCGGTAAACTGCCATCAGCTTTACGCGGAGCGATTAACAAGGTCTCGTCCAGGCTGATAAAATCATTGTCGCTGGCTTCCAGTTTAAGGTCAAAATAATTATTGGCCAGGTCACACTTAGCTGCATCCAGCATGTCAACTTCTCTGCCGCCCTTATAACCTAAATTGTTGCGCATTTTGTGGTTATAACCGGGCACATCAGCCATCACATCATCCCGTAAACGGTTCATCATATTATAGTTAACGGTATTACGGTAAGCTGAGTTATTGTACCAGAAACTGCCGTTGATATGGTGGTTGGAATAAAAACCGTTAGCTTTGTTGTGTACTGACAAACAAAACTGAACAGTATTTTGGGGTACAGGATTAGGCACTTCGCTGCCGGGGCGGCGCGCATACCCGCCGGCTTTAAATCCGTTTCCATCGCCCTCGCTTTTAAAATCCTTATCAAACCCGTTATAAAAAGCCCAGCAATGATCAAATACAGTGGCTTCAGATGCGTTAATACAATCATAACCATCATCGCTGTTAAACCAGGCGCGGTCGCCCCTGAAAATATTATTTACGCTGCCCGGGCGCGGATGGCAGCCAAAACCATCGGTATTACCGCCCCTTCCGTTTTCTGAAAAATAATCAAAGTTGCGGTAGGCATCGCAATTCAATATCAGATTGTTTGAGCCCGAAAGCAGGTAAAAGCCAATGGCCATACCATCATGCATGCTCAGCATTTCATAAATATTGTTGCTGCCATGGTTTTCAATGCACTCGGATTGCGTATGTGTTTTAATGGTTACCTGTACGCCGGTTACCTCGAAACCTTTAAAGTGAAGGTATGATCCGGTAACGTAAAAGGCGGCTACCCGCTGATTGGCTGGTTTTACAGCCGAATATTCAAACACAGGTTTATCTTTATCTTTAGTGTAAGCGAAATAATTAATATACTTGCCTTCAGAGCCGCTTTTATCCAGGTAAGTAACACAGGCATAAGCGCCAACCCGCTGGCTTATTTGTGCTTCTGTTATATGGTAAACGCCGCCGCGCAGGTAAACCGTATCGCCGGGCTTAACCAGCATTTGCGCTTTTTGAATAGTAGCCAGCGGTTTGCTTATAGTGCCAGGGTTATCATCCTTACCATCAATAGCTACAAAGTAAACTGCTGGAAATGCAAAATTTATCCGGGCAGCAAACAACAACGTTACGAAAAAGGCTTTTTTCATTCAGGAATAATTGGTTTAGTAAATCTCAATTATTGGTTATAATTCACCATCCTGCTGTATCCTGCTATAAAGGTAACAAATGCGTTAGAAACAATAACGGCAGCTAAATGTTCAGTAAATATAACCGCCCTTTAATTGATCACAATGAAAAAATTGATAGTATTTGACCTTGATGGAACTTTAGCTGAAAGTAAAGCTGCCCTTGACGAAGAGATGGCGGGTATTATCATTAAACTCCTGGGCGTAGCTAAAATAGCCATTATCTCAGGCGGCGACTGGCCTCAATTTGAAAAACAGGTCTTAGACAAGTTGCCAGATAAAAAACGTTTGAAAAACTTATTTATTCTGCCTACGTGCGGCACTAAATACTATTATTATAAAAAAGGCTGGCAGCAGTTATATGCGGAGGATTTTACAACCGACGAAAAAAGCGATATTATCGACAGTCTGCACAAAGCGGTTGAAACATCAGGTATCAAATTTGGCAAACTTTGGGGAGAGCAGATAGAGGACAGGGGCAGCCAGATCACTTTTTCAGCTTTAGGCCAAAAAGCCCCCTTGGAAGCCAAAAAACAATGGGACCCCAAATTTTTAAAGCGAAAAAAAATAAAAACCGGGCTCGACAAATCACTTAAGGCATTTGCGGTTAACATGGGCGGCGCTACTTCTATTGATATTACTAAGCCTGGTATTGACAAGGCTTACGGTATACACAAATTGCAGCATACGCTGGGCATTAAGATATCTGAAATGATCTTTATCGGCGATGCCTTGTTTGAAGGGGGTAATGACCAACCGGCCCGCAAAACCGGCGTTGACTGTATACAGGTACGAGACCCGGAAGAAACCAAAAGGGTAGTAGAAGCGATAGTAGCCTGTTTAAAAGCTGAAAAAAAGTGACAAGGTATTTTTTAACCATTATATAACTAATTACTAAATTTTTGTTATTTAATAACTAAACCTTTACATTTTTTGCCAGTCAGAAAGAGCAGAAAATACTTCACCTTAATTATTAACCCTTTTTAATGAAAATTAATTATGGCCTGCTTGTCGCTTTTTTGCTGCTTTTATTTAATGTAACCTACAGTTATGCACAAAGGGACACTATTGCTAATCTGCTTTCACCAAAAAAAGCTTATTTAAAGTTAGGGCTCAACTTTATATCCAATAATGTATACCTTGGCCGTTCAGATACTGTTGGGACGCCAACATTATCACCCAGTGTTAAATATTCGTTTAAAAATGGCTTATACCTATCCGGTGACCTTGACATTATTACTAACCGGCCTAAAAACAAGCTTGATGGCGGCAACGTAGAAGTGGGTTATGATTATATTGGCGATGGAAACCTGGACTGGGGGGCATCATTAACAAAACTATTTTTTAACGCCAACAGTACGCAGGTATCATCTTCTATTAGCAGTGAATTAAACGCTTATGTTGATTACGATCTGGCCGAAATTATTACCCCGTTGGTAAGTATTAGTTACCAAATAGCTAAAAGCGGGGGCACAGGCGATATATTATTAAACCCCGGCCTTTCGCATGATTTCTTAATGAAGTCGATATTTGGTAATGATGACAAACTATTAATAAGCCCGCAGGCAGGTTTAAATGCCGGCACCCAAAACTTTTATTCTGAATATCTTATCCGTAAAGGGAAGCTTAACCGTAAAACAGTGAATGCCGCCTATGCTAATTATGATAACCAATTGGCCAAATTTACATTGCTTGATTATGAGGTTAGCATTCCGTTGGTTTATATTGCGGGCAAGTTCAGCCTTACATTTATCCCGACTTATGCCTTTGCCCAGGATAGTCTGCCTAAATCGACCGCTGCAGAAAAACTTATTACTACTGCCGTTGAAAAAACACAGCCATTTAAAACCAGCATTTTTTACATAGAGACAGGGGTGTCTATTAAATTTTAAAGATAATTTCCAAGTGTATAGGTTATGGTGTAACAAAGCGCACAATATAAAGTCGAAACCTAAGTTTTATTGATGTTTTGTTATAATAGTACAATTAATTTAAACTGTTTTGAAAAATAACCCGCAAATTAAATTAAGGGGCATTGCAGCGGCCCTGTTTATTAATGCAGTAGCATTAACTGCCTTTGCACAAAAGGTACCTGCTGTACAGGAAGCCAGCGTATATGCTCCGCCAAATACAAAGGTTGATGGCAAACTGAATGAATGGAATGATAATTTCCAGGCATTTAACAAAACAACCAATATTTATTACACCATGGCTAATGATGGCGTTAACCTGTATCTGGCCATCAAATCGGCCAGCCAGGCAAACAATAACAAGATAATAGGCGGTGGGGTTACCCTTACCATTAATACCGATGGGAAGAAAAAAGACAATGAAAAGGATGCTTTTGTTATAGAATTTCCTGTGATCAACTATGAGAACCTGCGTTCGCAAATGATGTCGTTTAGGGGTACACCTGGTAGCAGTGCCCCGCCCGATTCTGCCGCTATTCAAAACATGCGCAAAAAAGCGGTCAGCGCTTTTAAGGAAGTAAAATTATCGGGTTTTAAAGATATATCCGATAGTGTAATATCCGTTTATAATGAATTTGGCATCAAAGCCTTTGTTGATTTTGACGACAAAGGGAATTTGGGTATAGAAATGGCCTTGCCGCTTAAATACCTTCAAACAACAGCTAACACCGTAATTGCTTATAATATTAAACTAAATGGCATTAACATCAATAAAATTATGCCCGGCATAATGGTTGCAGGCGGCCCTGGCGGCGCGGCCAAGGATCGCGCGCCACCTCGCGCCCGC
>CAZZVY010000142.1:0-8571 GCA_964657585.1 uncultured Mucilaginibacter sp.
TGCTTATTATCTTCGCGTTTCCGTAAACTGTCCATCATCTCTTCCGATGAAAGTACCCGGCCCGGCCTGCGTGTAGTAGTATCGCGGCCAAAAGGTATTGCCTGCTGCTGGGTTGGGTTGGTAACCTGCGCAAAAACCGGCTGCAGGGCAAGGCAGGCAAATAACAGCAACAGGTATATCAGCTTATTAAACATTAAAGGTCGGCAATCAGTTCTTTTAATATCAATGTCATCTGGGGTTCGGCATCATGCGCTACCTTAATTATTTCCTCAACCGATACCGGCTTAAGCGTATCCGGGAAGCCTTCGTCGGTCAGTACAGATATGGCAAAAACCGGCAGCCCCATGTGGTTGGCCACTATTACCTCGGGTACGGTGCTCATGCCTACCGCGTCGCCGCCAATAATGCGCAAAAAGCGGTATTCGGCACGGGTTTCCAGGTTAGGGCCGCTCACTGCCACATAAACCCCCTTATGGCAGGTAATATTGTTGGCCGCCGCAATATCCAGCGCCTTATCTATCAGGTCAAGCCGGTAAGGTTCGCTCATATCAGGGAAACGGGGGCCTAACTCCTCCTCGTTGCGGCCTATAAGCGGGTTATGCGGCTGCAGGTTAATATGATCGGAGATCACCATCAGGTCGCCTTTGCGGTATCCGGAATTCAAGGCGCCGCTTGCGTTTGATACCAGCAGTATTTTAATGCCCAGCATTTTCATTACCCGTACCGGGAAGGTGATCTGCTGCATATTATAACCCTCGTAATAATGTAAACGGCCCTGCATGGCCACCACCTTTTTGCCGGCCAGCGTTCCAAATATCAATTTGCCCGAATGAAACTCCAGCGTAGAGATCGGAAAATCAGGAATATTGGAATACATCAGCTGTTTTTCCACACTGATCTCATTTACTACCGCGCCGAGCCCGGTGCCTAATATGATCCCTATCTCCGGCTCAAAATCGCCAATGCGGTTTTTAATGTACGCCGCTGTGTGCTGTATACTGTTTAACATAGTTTTTTACTGATGTATTAAATTCACCATCGCCATTATTTAAAAATGTTACCCCTATAGGCAAGGTATAAATCGGCAGCCTGGTAACAACAGGCTGCAATTCCTGCTCACCTAAACGCTGCATATCCTTTTCTGTTGTGATGATTATTTTTTTATTGGCCGTGCAGGCTTCAAATTGAGCCGCAAGTTTAACGATATTTTTTAAGGTGAAGCGGTGATGGTCGGGGTATTTATGGTGTACCAAGCAACCCGCCTGCTGCGCAATGTACTGATAAAGCGAACCCGTGTTAGCTATGCCGGTCAATAAAAACACGGTGGTACTTTTATCTATTCTCCCAGTAGTGGGTACACCATTTTTGCCCTGTAATTCCTGATAATTTATGGTAGTAAAATATACCTGCTGCTGCGGGTTGGGGTTAATCTTATGCATTAAAGCTGCCCGTTTTTCAGCGCTGAGGGTTACAGGGCATTTAGTAATAATGATAATATCGGCACGCCTCCGCCCTGAAAACGGCTCCCGGCGGTAGCCGGCAGGCAATAGCAGGTTGATACCGGTTATACGGGTATAATCAAACAGCAAAATGCTGAGCCCTGGTTTTATGGCCCGGTGCTGATAAGCATCGTCCAGCAGGATAACGGGGTTGGCTGCCTGTAAATATTCTGCGCCGAGCACCCTGTCCTCGCAAACGGTAACTGTAACATCCGGAAATTTATGTTTTAACTGTAAGGGCTCATCGCCAACTTCGCTTGCGGTCGACGTAGTGGTTACCTCGCGCCAGCCTTTGGTTTTACGACCGTAACCCCTGCTTAAGGTTGCCAGTTCATGATCAGGGTTTAATAACCTTATCAGGTATTCGGCCATGGGTGTTTTGCCCGAGCCGCCAACATCCAGGTTGCCTACAGATATGATGGGCGTATTAAAACTACGGCTTTTAAATATACCTGCACCATAGCACCAGTTACGGATAATTACTACTAATCCGTACAACATTGAAAAAGGTAATAATAGCCAGCGAAATGATATCATTTAGCCGGTAAAGATACGAAAAGGCGGAACAGGTGCTATTGCCTTTGGCTACGCTCCGGAATGGGCAAATAAACAGGTAAACAAATCAAAAGAGGCTATCTCAACCTCATGATACAGCCTCTTATATATAATTGAAGTTTATTAGTCTCCCGCCGGGGGACTATCATCGGTGTTTAAAGTATATGAGGCTTCGGAAGCATTAGATGCCTGCTGTAAGCGATAGGCATCTGATGAACCATCGTCTTCAACAGGTTCATTTTCTTCATCAAAACCATTAGAATGTATATCTTTCTGGCTTTGCTGATCGTCTATTTCTGAGTTTTCAGCATCGTCTAAAGGGATATCGTCTCCTGGTGTTATCATGATATATATGTGTTTGTTCATCTCTTAACATGCAGCAGCTTTTGTTGTTTTTAAGCTCGTTTCAAAAAATTTAATAATAGTTGTTTTTATAGATATTATTTCCCACATATGAATATAACAAACCTTTTCCTTGTAAAAAATTCATAAGAGGTTATAGTCCATTAGATTCACTTGAAGCCCCACACATTTGAAGTAGTATAAAGAGGATTGGCTACCTACCAACTAAACTCTTAACCCAATAATAACTTACCTAAAATAAGCAAAAGATTGCGGCGGGTGCAAATTAAAATCAACCCTCAAAGACTTTGGTGTTGAGTAGCGTTTAGTGTTTTTTATTTTGATAGCATACCCGTGTTGCTTCTCCTCAAAATATTTAAAAAAGAAATGCTCAGTGATGCCAGATGCCTCAGATGTTAATTCCCAAAGTTTTTTTTTTTCGTATTTTAATATTTCTTCTATTTCAAACTCTCCTATGACCTTTTGAACTGGAGATGATGCGTAAACAATTATTTTTTTAACAGAAGGGTTCTTAAATATGGCTTTTCTAAACTCAAATTGCTTTGTACCGTCAAAAATTTTAAATGCAAATTCAGGCTTAATGGATAGTACTACTTTCATATATAGTTATTTACAGCTAATCCAATTGATTATTTGCTGGCTAACAATGTTAAACAAAATAGCTAATACTGCTAAACCTAATATGTATACTACAATCGTCCTCCAATTGTTGCTTTCAAATTTAGATTTAATTAGTACGCTAAAGTCTTGTTTGGCATCCCCTGGCTTCCCGCTTTGTGTCCAATGGTAGGCAAGAAAGATTTGATTACGGTTCAGTTTGTCATCATCTACGTATCCCACCCACCGGTAGTTTTCTAAATTTCGACAGCTAACGTATGGTTTATGTGACCCTAAAACATCTTCATTAGATGAGCATATGAAAAAGAAGTGCGCTTTTTTGATTTTCAGTGCTTTTTCCCGGTCGATTCGTTCCAAAAGGTCTAAATCTAAATCTCTGGCTTCATTAACCCTAAAATCGATTAGTTCAATTTTAGAGAATGCGCTTTGAACAATGGCGTTAGAAGGTTTTTGAATGTCACTTAAGCTCAATAAATAACTACCATTGATTCTAAATCTAAAGTAAGTTTGCTCTGGTGATTCTTGGCAAGTAACGCTGATAGTTGTACCATTAAACTGCTCAGTTATTTCGACATCAAAACCGCTTGTTTCATAAATATTAAAAACAAAATTATTGTTAGAATCTGTGATACGATGATTCTTACTCGTTCCCACCGATGTTGTTTTATAATTTTCATTAAAAATCGCACTTACCAAATCGGGTTTACTGATAAATTTATTTACGATGTCTGTAAAATCTGTTTTAATTATTTTAAATGGAAAATATATTTTAAGCCGCGAGATGTTAATAGTATTTTCCAACTTAATACCAATGTCCATAAACCTTGTATATTGGGACGAACCCAAGGGCAATTTCCAAAGGTTGAAATGAAGTTCAACATCATTAAGCGATTCGATAGACTTGTTTTTTGGTTCATACCATACTGCTATACTTTTCATTTGTTATAAGCGAATTTGATAAGGAGGTTAAATTGGTTTTTATCGATTTTTATAAAACCTCGTGGCATGTTAGTGACATCGGGGATGATGCCCAATTGATTCAAATCATTTAACGTTGGTTTGGGCATGGGTAACGAATGTGCATATAAAAAATTTATAATAAATGGCTTATACCCATTGTATTTATCCCAAAATTGACTTTTTAAATCGTTGTCAGAAATGACGGTTTTTTTTCGGCATAATGCTTTAAAATCCTCAAAGCTGTTTATTGATTCTACTACATTTTCAACTATACCAATTGTTGTTACCGTACTTGAATATATTTTTGGTGATTGTTCTCCAATTCGATAAAATATAAGAATATCCCCGGACTGAAAATCCCGCACTTTTGAATGAGATATATATACCTTACTCAACCCATTTCTATGCGGCTTACTTTCTACAAAATCTAATGGAGATTCATTATTTAAAATCGAATCAGGAAATAATTCGCTATGATATTGTGGTTCGATTTTAACTATGTGAAAGCTCTTGTCTCTTGAAATAAATGGAAATGTGAGTTTTGGGTTTTGAACGTTCACAGCGTTGCTTCGGCTAAATGGTTTAACTAATACCTGTTCAACACCGTTTATAGTATTTTTATCGCCATGCTGAGTAAATCCCCATTCTTGAAGCATTGCTATTAAGCGTTTTTGTTCTGGTCTCTTGTCGAAAATGGTTACATATATTTCTTCGACTGCGTTTTTCAAAGCATTATCAAAAACAATTTTTAAAAATCTTTCGCCTATTCTTACTCCGTTATTGATAACCTTAAATGTGCCTATTTTTAACCGTTTGCCTTTAGTAAAAATTGGAGCAACTTCAGAATAGTTTTCATTTTGGTCTTCTACTTTAATATACAAGAAGGCACTTAATACGTTGTCATTATAGCAGACGTAACAAATTTCGTCCGCCTTTTTGTTGAACCACTTGTCAAAACCTGCATAGTCTTCACGAAAGGAATCGAAAAAAGTGTCTTGTAGATTAAGTGAACCAAAATAAGCCTTCTTTACAGCCAACACTTTGTAATTAATCAATTCAGGATTTTCAGAAACAGATTTATCGATAAACTCATCTATTTTAAACACCTTGTTTTGAATGCCAAGTACGACAGCTTTTTTATGAATTTTAGTGTCTTCCGTTACGAGAAAATCAACTCTACCTGCATATACTTCGTTTAAGATTTGAGTATCAATTCGGTCGTTATCATTGTTGTCAAAATCAGAACTTACCTTTGTTACGTTATCATCTAAGGAGGCGATAGTTTTTAACGTATGATAACTCTCTATTTTAACATTCATTACATCCGCCGCTGCTTTGTCTTTGTATTTATTTAATTCTATGGCTGTTCCGGGATGAATGCATTTTTCAATTTTTAATTTGTCCAGCCAATAAAAAAGCACGCCAATACTCTCATTTTGAATACGGTTAGATTCCCTGTGTATGATGATGTTAGTATCGAGTAAGGCTCTCATGTAACTGCAATAATAAAATTATTAAACTACTTATTTCATAAAATTGATTCACAGTAAAGTAGCGGTATAGCAAGGAAAAATCTGAATCTTAAAAGATAAATCTATCTAACATACTTTATACCCATAAGAGTATTCATTTTAATCATAATAAACTTTGCCACCTGCTTTGTTTTAGCTATAGTTAATGCTTCTCCATCATATATCCAATAACCTTGAGCATCAAATAGTATCATGTCTAAATAATCAGGGTTTTTATCACACGCTGTATATAATAGATAACTTAACAAAGCATCATTATAATTTAAATCTAAAATAATCCATACTACCTTATTACGGCCATGTTTCCATTTTAGCAAGCACGTACATCATTAACTAAATAGGCATTATTCATCATAATCAAAGGTGAAAAGTAAATTTTATGATTAAACATAAATTACTAAAATTATTAGTATATATTTGTTGTTCATTATTTAGCCCATGCTTGACATTAATAAGGAACAGATACAGCAATTGCAGCAAAATATATTGCTATGGGAAGGTTATAGGCCGTTAACTTCAGGAGATAATGTATCATTTGGCTTACCTCTTAGTGAGTAAGTTTTTCCTTATAAAGTACTTCCTGTCGCTGCTGTACATGAGTTTATCTGTGAAAACAATGAGCAGTTTACCGCCAGTGAAGGCTTTATCAGCGGATTATTATCAGTACTTATGTAAAATGGGAAAGCATGTATATGGATTAGTTCAAACTATGTTTTCACTGTAGCATTAAAAGCATTCGGCTTATCCCCCGACCGCATCATTTTTATCAGGCTTCATAGAGATAAAGAAATATTATGGGTGATGGAAGAAGCATTGAAATGTAACGGTCTTGCAGCATTTACGGAATATTGCTGGGGTGTTCAAATGAGCTTACTATCATCCCATTAAATCTTTTAACTTGTCAGCAGTTTATGCGTCCTATGTAATTAAATGCCGTTTAAGATAACCAATGTTTGTTACTTGCTTATCTGAATTATCCTGCCTAACGTTTACCTTTACAATATATGAGCATTAATGTACAGTCATTAACCAAAATTTACGGTGCACAAAAGGCGGTGGACGGCATCAGCTTTAGTGTACAGCAGGGTGTGTTGGGTTTTTTAGGCCCAAACGGCGCGGGCAAATCAACCACAATGAAAATAATTACCGGCTTTATTCCACAAACGTCTGGAACAGCTTCGGTTTGCGGGTTTGATATTAACGGGCAATCTTTACAAGTACGCAGCCGTATAGGGTATCTTCCTGAAAATAACCCGCTTTATCCGGATATGTATGTTAAGGAATCGATGGCGTTTATTGCCGGGATACACGGCTTAACTAATGCTGGCGACAGGATAGAAAAAGTAATTGAACTAACCGGGTTGCAGCCTGAACAACATAAAAAGATTGGGCAACTGTCACGCGGGTACCGGCAGCGGGTAGGCCTGGCGCAAGCCATATTGCATGACCCTGAAGTGCTGGTGCTGGACGAGCCGACCTCAGGCCTTGACCCTAATCAGCTGATAGGTATACGGCAGCTGATACGTGAGCTGGGCAAAACAAAAACGGTTATACTGAGTACGCATATTATGCAGGAAGTAGAGGCCGTTTGCAACCAGGTAATTATAATTAACAAAGGCAAAATAGTAGCCGATGATAACCTGGAGGATCTAAGAGATAAGCACGGCAAGAAATCGCTGGAACAGATATTTATTGAGCTGACCAACAAATAAAGGATATTAACGGCGCTTACTTCTGCCTGAAAAATATCTGTACCGGTACACCGGTAAAATCAAAGTTTTCGCGCAGTTTGTTTTCTATAAAGCGCATGTAAGGCTCCTTAATATATTGCGGCAGGTTACAAAAGAAAGCAAACATGGGAGCTACCCCTTTCAACTGGGTAATATATTTAATTTTTACGTGTTTGCCCTTTAGCGCCGGCGGCGGGTAGTTTTCTATAATAGGCAGCATTACCTCGTTTAATTTGGATGTTGGTATTTTTTTTGCGCGGTTGGCATAAACATGGTTAGCGGTTTCCAGCACTTTTAATACCCGTTGTTTTTCGGTTACGGATGTAAACACGATGGGTACATCTGTAAACGGCGCTAACTTTTGGCGGATGGTATCTTCAAAAACCTTAACTGTTTTGGTGTTCTTTTCTATGAGGTCCCACTTGTTAATCACAATTACGATGCCTTTTTTATTCTTTTCGGCCAGGTGAAATATATTGATATCCTGCGATTCTATACCTTCCACAGCGTCAATCATCAGGATAACCACGTCTGCTTCCTCAAGCGCCTTTATAGTGCGCATTACTGAGTAAAACTCAATATTTTCCTTTACCCTGGTTTTTTTGCGCAGGCCGGCGGTATCTATCAGCATAAACTCGTGCCCGTACTGATTATAATGAATATGAATACTATCGCGTGTGGTACCTGCAATAGGGGTAACAATGTTGCGCTCCTTGCCAATCAGCGAATTTATGATGGATGATTTGCCAACATTAGGGCGGCCCACAATGGCATACTTGGGCAAAGTGTTTTCTTCAACAACCTCTTCATCAAAGGTTTTAACCACTTCGTCCAGCAATTCGCCGGTGCCCGAGCCTGTCATGGACGATATATTGTATATCTCGCCCAAACCCAGGCTATAAAATATACTGGCATCAGCCTGCAGCAGGCCATGGTCAACCTTGTTTACCACCACAAATACCGGCTTTTTGCCTTTACGCAGCAGGCTGGCAATCTCATCGTCCAGATCGGTAATGCCGGTGGTAACATCAACTACAAATAAAATAACGGTAGCCTCTTCAATGGCAATTATTACCTGCTCACGTATGGCAGCTTCAAAAACGTCATCGCTGTTGGCAACATATCCGCCGGTGTCAATCACTGTAAAATTGCGGCCAACCCATTCAGCAACGCCGTAATGTCTGTCGCGTGTTACGCCGCTAACATCATCAACTATAGCTTTACGGCTTTCGGTCAGGCGGTTATACAAGGTTGATTTGCCTACATTAGGGCGGCCCACAATGGCTACTATGTTGCTCATTTTGTTAGATATGA
>CAZZVY010000143.1:0-8561 GCA_964657585.1 uncultured Mucilaginibacter sp.
AAAACTTCGGCAGCATCGGCTTTAATCATATCCAGCCACTGTATAATGCGTTGCTCCCGCTCGCGGCTCAATAGGGCACTTGGTGTACCGAGGTGAAAATCGGAAGCAAAATACAGTTTATATCTATCGGGCATGCGGGTCAAAAATACGTTAATGAGATGAAAGCCAAAAATGCCTTATACGAAGTATACCGGATTTAGATTTTGGCAGATTTGCTGATCCCTTATCAGGATAAATTAAATATTGCATACATGTTTTTTGCAATTATATTAGGGCTATGAAGTTATCTGAACTCACCGATTACCTTGAAACCCTGGCGCCGCTGACCTATCAGGAAGATTATGATAATGCCGGCCTTATTGTGGGCCATACGGAGCGCGAAATACAGCAGGCGCTGGTATCGTTAGATTGTACCGAAGCCGTGGTTGACGAAGCCATCAGCAAGCAATGCCAGGTAATAATATCGCACCACCCCATTGTTTTTAAGGGCTTAAAAAGGCTGAACGGCAAAACTTATGTAGAACGCGTGGTAGAGAAGGCTATAAAAAACAATATTGCCATTTATGCTATCCACACCAACCTTGATAACATTAAGACCGGCGTAAATGCACGCATTTGTGAAACCCTGGGCTTAACAGATTGCCATATACTGGCGCCTAAACATGGGCTGCTTAAAAAACTGGTAACCTTTGTGCCACAGGCCCAGGCGGGGCAAGTGCGCAATGCTTTATTTAAAGCCGGTGCAGGCAGTATAGGTAATTACAGCGAGTGCAGCTTTAACGCAGCAGGCGAAGGCACCTTTATGGGCGCTGAAAACACCGACCCGTATGTTGGCCAGCCCGGTGAGCGGCATACCGAACCGGAAACACGTATAGAAACCATATACCCGGCCAGTTTGGAAAGCAAGATACTGATGGCCCTCTTTTTGGCCCACCCCTATGAGGAAGTAGCCTATGACCTATACCCAGTTACCAACCAGCACCAGCAGGTAGGCGCAGGGATGATTGGCGAAGTACAACACCCTGTTGACGAGCGGACATTTTTACAATATATTAAATGGAAGCTGAATGCTACGGTGATAAGGCATACGGCATTTACCGGCAAACAGGTAAAAAAGGTAGCCGTATGCGGCGGTTCGGGTTCGTTTTTATTGAAGCAGGCTATAGCAGCAGGGGCAGATATGTTTATTACCGCTGATTATAAATATCACGAGTTTTTTGATGCGGAAGGAAAGCTGGTTATTGCCGATGTGGGACATTTTGAAAGTGAGCAGTTTACACAACATTTATTGTGTGAAATAATTCAAAAAAAATTCATTAACTTTGCCGTCCGTTTAACAGAAATAAATACAAACCCCGTCAAATACTATATTTAATGGAACAATCCGTAGAACAAAAGCTTAAAGCTTTATACGAACTACAAACTATCCACTCGCAGATTGATAAGATACGCCAGATACGCGGCGAGCTGCCCATGGAAGTTGCCGACCTGGAAGATGACGTTGCTGGACTGGAAACCCGTATCCAGAAAATAAAAATGGAACTGGATGATCTTGAAGATGAGATAGTTACTCGAAAGAATGCTATAAAAGACGCGCAGGCCAACATCCGTAAATATGAGGCGCAGCTTAACGAGGTTAAAAATAACCGCGAGTATGAAGCTATCTCTAAAGAGATAGAAATACAAGGGCTGGACATACAGGTGAGCGAGAAAAAGATACGTGAGTTTGATTTTGAGATCAGTACCAAAAATCAGGTTTATGAAAAGGCCATGGCCGACCTGGAAGAACGCAAGAATGACCTTGATGTTAAAAAGGCCGAATTAGGCAATATAACATCTGAAACCCAAAAGGAAGAAGAAGAACTTTTAAGCCAGGTTGATAAAGCAAAAGCTAATATAGAAGAGCGTTTGTTGTTTGCCTATAACCGCCTGCGCCAAAACGCGAAGAACGGTTTGGCGGTAGTAACCATTCGCCGCGACTCATGCTCGGGCTGCTTTAATCAAATCCCGCCGCAGCGCCAGTCTGATATACGCCAGCGCAAAAAGATCATTGTTTGTGAGCATTGCGGCCGCATCCTTGTTGATGAACAAATGGCCATGGAGGTTGAGGAAGCTTAATTTAACAGATCAGTGATTGGTAATTAAATTGGTTGATCAGCAGAAGATTTGGAAGAGGCGCGTAAGGCGCCTTTTTTGTTTACTAATTTATACTCTTGCTCTGAACAGGCCGTTGGCGCTGTTCAAAACATACTGGTTTGCCGCCCGCCCCTGGGCACAAACAGGCTGGTATCCAATACCGGCATATCCCTGTCATGCATAAAACGGTTAACAGCCATACGGAACATCTGGTGAATGGATTGGGCTACCTGCCCGTCGCCGCTCATACGGCGGCCAAACTGGCTGTCGTTCAGGCTACCCTCATGGCAGGCGCGTATCATGTTCAGCACTTTCTCGGCCTTGTCGGGGAAGGCCTTGTGTATCCAATCACTAAATATTTCGGCAATGCTGCCATTCAGGCGCACTATGGTGAACCCGGCCCCTCTTGCGCCGCGGTCGGCAGCAGCTTTAATAATGGCAGGCACTTCGTTGCTGTTTAAACCAGGGATAATAGGCGCGGCCATCACCCGCACACCTATACCACGTTCAGCTAATTTCTGGATCACATTCAAACGGCCGGTTGCCGTTACGGTACGTGGTTCCAGCTTCTGGCGCAATTGCTCGTTAAGGGAGGTGATGGAAACGTTTACGCTCACCAGGTTTAGCGCAGCCAGTTCAGCAATCATATCAATATCCCTTAATATCAGGTTGTTTTTGGTGATGATGCTCACCGGGTTTTTATATTGCAAAAATAACCGCAGCAGGCTTTTGGTAATTTCCAGCTTACGCTCAACAGGCTGATAACAATCCGTATTTCCGGATAGCAGGATGGTTACCGGCTCATAATTCTTTTTATTGAAATATTCTTCCAGCAATTGCGGGGCATTGCGTTTAACTATTATCTTGCGTTCAAAATCAAGCCCGGCGCTAAACCCGTAGTATTCATGACTGTTGCGGGCGTAGCAGTAAATGCAGCCATGCTCGCACCCCTGATAAGGGTTAATGGAATGCATGTGGCTCAAATCAGGGCTATTACTTTCACTGACGATCTTTTTTGGCGTTTCTTCAAATATCTGCGTGGCGGTATTCTCAATCAAAGGCTCGTCAAGCCCCTCCACATGGTCAAGCACATATTTATTTTTTACAAACTTATTATGGATATTAACCTGTGCGCCCCGCCCCTTTAAAAATTCCGGATTATCCTCATGTGCCATAATGCAAATTTGCTAAATTATTTAGCAAATAACAACATATTGATGGTGGTTTATAACTTTATAAATGGTTTACTTTCACACAAACCACCTGCTTCATTGTTAATACGTTATGCCCAACCTGCTGCAACGCTTACTGAAAAAACCTGTTATCAGGCTGGCAGATAAATTTTCTTCTCGCCCGAATCAGCAAAGGGTAGACCAGGCGCTTAGCGATCTATATCAGAACATTATTCACGAGCCAGGCAAGTGCGGGCCCGTTGTGGATTTTAAGGCAGGGCAGGAAAAATTTATTATCCTGTCCGATCAGCATAAAGGCGCCAGGGATGGAGCAGATATTTTTGCACTGGCCGAAAAGAATTTTCTAACCGCATTGGATCATTATAACCGTAACAATTTCCATTACATTGCGCTGGGAGACAGTGAGGAGCTTTGGGAAAATACCTTTATTACTGTTAAAAGGCATAACCAGGCAACTTTTGATAAGGAGAAGCTTTTTTTAGCGCGTAAAGCTTTTACCAAGATTTACGGCAATCATGATCTGTATTGGGATAATGACCCGCTTGCCTCAATTGGACTGGAACAAATTTACGGCGAAAATGTAAAGATATATGAGGGGATGTTATTGCGAACAGCAATTAATAACAGGCCGTTAACCATTTACCTCACCCACGGCCACCAGGGCGACCTGCAAAGCGACGGCAACTGGTTTAGCAAGTGGTTTGTATCAGATATATGGGGGCCCATAGAGGGTTATTTAAGGATAAACCCCAACACACCTGCCAATAACGACCAGTTAAAGACCGACCATAACCGTATAATGTATGAATGGAGCCAAAAGCGGGAAAACCTGCTGCTGATTACCGGGCATACTCACCAGCCGGTATTCAGATCGCTTACCCATATAGAAATGCTATATGCCGAACTGGATAAAGCAAAGACTGCTAATGATACAGGCAGGCTACAAAACCTGCAGCAGCAGGTAGCTAAAAGACAAAGCAAGGGCGACACTGCACCCGTGCCTAAAAACAATGGTTACAAACCCTGCTATTTTAACAGCGGCTGCTGCTGTTTTGACGATGGCGATATTACAGGTATTGAAATAGAGGCAGGCAGCATCAGGCTTATCCGGTGGAAATACAAGGCACATAAGGTACCGGAACGAGTTGTGCTGGAGGAGTGCAGGCTGGAGGAATTGTTAGAACCTCATCCTGTTCTCTCCTAATTAGGGGTTAGTCTTATCTTGGGGAAGGGTTAGGGTGGGTTTCTACGTATCTGCCTTATACTCTTCCCTTAAGGCCTCCCTGATCTTAAGGGCCGTGGCTTCAAATTCTTCAGGACTAAACTTTAATTTAGAATTGGTAAAGTTAATATCATCAGGCATATTCATTGGGATCAAATGTATATGCGCGTGGGGAACCTCCAAACCCATAACTACCACACCTATCCGTTTACACGGAATAGCATCCTTCAACGCAACCGCTACAATTTTTGTAAATACCTGCAAGCCGGTATAGGTCTCATCGTCCAGGTCGAACAAATAATCAACCTCCTTTTTAGGGATGACCAGTAAATGGCCTTCGGTAAGCGGGTTAATATCCAGGAATGCCAGGAAATCGTTGCTTTCGGCTACTTTATATGCGGGTATCTCACCGGCGGCTATCTTTGAAAAAATGGTCATTGTTTTATTAATTAGCGATTAGTTAATCCGTGATCGGTTTATTTAAAAGGATTGGCGGTCAGCAATTGTTTTATCAACGGATACCTGACCGCCAACTAACCGATCACTTGGAATATTCCTACCGGGAAATTTCCAGTATTTCAAACTCCATTTTACCGGCAGGCACCTGTATCTCGGTTTTATCACCAACTTTTTTGCCTAACAGGCCCTTGGCAATGGGCGATGCTACCGATATTTTGCCAGCCTTAAGGTCGGCTTCACTTTCAGAAACCAGTTGATAACTCATGGTAGCGCCGTTCCTTACGTTTTTGATCTTCACGATGGAAAGCGCCAGCACTTTGGAAGTATCCAGCTTTGAATCGTCAAGCAAACGGGCGTTGGCTAAAATTTCGCCTAACTTTGCAATTTTGGCTTCATGTAAGCCCTGGGCTTCTTTGGCCGCATCGTACTCGGCGTTTTCAGACAAGTCGCCTTTGTCCCTGGCCTCGGCAATGGCGTTTGATATAGCCGTGCGGCCGGTGGTTTTTAACTGCTGTAATTCTTCCTTTAATTTTTCTAAACCCTCTTTGGTGTAATAGGTTACCTCTGCCATCTCACTATATTTTAATGCTGTTACGTTAATGCCAAAAAAAACCGCCCTCCCCGTGCAAGAAGGACGCAATGGCTTTTATTAAAAACAAACAAGACTACGTTGGCTATTTACCCGCATAGTCTTGTTTATTGTAAAACGAAGATAAGGGAATTAAATTTTAATATCCAAATTTATTTAGTGGAACCATGGCAGTGGCGGTAAAGGAGGTGGGAAGCCCGGGCGGGGAATATTTTGCCTGGGCGGATGTTTGGGCCGTTCGCCGCTACGTACTTTACCAAATGCGAGTGTATAAAGTAATGAAAAGTAGCTGTAATGCGCATTAATATTCACAGCGCATGAAAAATCCATAGCAAGCGCACTTGACGGTGCCATTGTATACCTTATCTGTATTGGTATAGCCGGGCGAATATAAAAAGTATTGGGCGTGTAAGTATCGGGGGTCCAGAAACTATCATAATGCATTATCAAACCTCCCCGGTCTTCAATTTTAACAACACCAACCCCGGTTAAAATTGTCCAGTTATGGATAGGGCGGTGCGTCAATTTATAACCAATTAAAAATGACCCATCAATAGCATTGAGCCTTTGATAGGCAGAAGTAGTAATGGGTATGTTAAAAAGCGTATTTTGTGTTAGCCCTAAAACTACGCTGTTATGAATAAGGACGTCTGCATCAAAGCCAATATTAGCAAAATAAACCCCTGTCCCTGCATGGAAACCGCCCCAATAGTAAAGTTGATTTTTATGATATGTAGCGCTATCAGCAGGCTGCTGGGCATTCGCTTTACTATAAAAAAGGGCAAATAAAAAAAAGTAAAATACCCGAGCGGAATTTTGATAAGGTTCATATTGCTTTGGACAAACTTCAAAAGCAATGTACAGATTTTGTACCAAAAAGCCTTTTTTTAACTACACAAGTTTTTGATAGCCTTAGGTTAGTGGTTTATTTAAACTTCGCCAGCTTTTGCGCCAATACTTCACTCAACTTGCGGTACGATTCAAATGTCCACCCGGCTATGTGCGGGGTTAACAATACTTTATCTGATTGTTTAAGTTCCTCAAACCATGGCTGCTCCCCAAGGGCCGGGAACTTTTCCACTTCCAGCACGTCCAGGCCGGCGCCTAAAATTTTGCCTTGTTTTATAGCATTAAGTACCGCCTGTGTTTTAACCACCTTGCCGCGTGATGTATTGATAAAAAATATGGACTTTTTAAAATAGAACAGATATTCGTCATCTACCAGGCCGTTGGTTTCATCTGTGAGCGGGACGTGCAAACTCAGCACATCGCTGTGCTTTACAATTTCTTCCATGCTCACCTCGCGCGCGTATTTATCACTAAAGCCGGTTTTATATTTATCATAGGCAATTACCTGCACTTCAAAGCCGCTTAGCTTGCGGGCTAAGCTTTGGCCCATATGCCCGTAACCTATAATACCAACCGTTTTACCTTTCAGCTCAAAGCCGCGGTTAGCCTCACGTTGCCAGCGCCCGGTGCGTACTTCGGCATCGGCCCGGTTAAAATTATTCATCAGCGATAACAGCATCCCTAACGCATGCTCACCAACGGCATCGGAGTTACCTTCAGGTGCATTCATTAAACGGATGCCTTTGCCCAGCGCATAACTTTCGTCAATATTATCCATCCCTGCACCGGCGCGGCATATAAAGCGCAGGTTAACGGCCCTGTCAATTATGGCTTTATCCACCTGAAATTTGGAACGGATCAGCAGTCCTCCATAATTTCCTACAATATCTATGGCTTGGTCTGGCTTAATGTCTGGCCGGTAATCACAGGTATAGCCAAGTGCTACCGCTTTTTCAATAAATATGGTATGGATATCGTCTACAATCAGGATGCTATTATTCAATTTTTAATGTTTATACAATTATACAAAATGCAAGATTAAATTTAAACATAACGGGTGTCCCTAAATGTCTGGCACGGGAATAGTGCTGTATATTTAAAATAGCATTCTATGAAGCCAGTAAGATTTAAAAAACTGAGTACCGGTCTTAAGGAGCAAGCTACTCTTTTAGCCCAAAAAGGTTTCCGGCAAATATTTAACCATGTTGATCAGCATACCATTAAAAACGGGGTAGATAAACTTGGCCTGGATAAGTTTATTGAACAGTGCGCCATCCTGGCAGCCGGCTCGGGCGCTATTGCAGGCAGCGGGGGCATAATAACTATGGTAGTAGGTACGCCGCTGGATATGGCTAACCTGATAACCCAGCAGTTTAGGGTTACTATGGCTATTATGTATGCAAACCAGGGCAGTAGTCAGTTCGGCTTTGAGGAATTTATGAGTATGATAGCTACCTCGTTAAAGGTAGAGGCTGGTATAGCGCTTTCTAAAACCATGATGGAAAACGTTGCTGAAAAAGTTTTGCTTATGGTGGGTACCCGCACTGCAGAAAGGTTGGTACCCATTGTTGGCGGCGTGATTGGCGGGGCAGCTAATTATATGTTTATTAAACGAGTAGCCGCAAAAGTAAAGGAATCGAGCGTTAATAACCTGTATTCTGCCAAAGAGAGGGTTCTGTATTCATTTTAAAAGCCCTCCTTAAGGTAGATTTATGAGTGGCTTCTCGCTGCCGATATTTTGTTGGTTAGTTCTACAAAATCGGCCACGCTTAAGCGTTCGGCACGCAGGTCAAGCATAGGTTCACCAATCATTATTTCTTTATTGATAAGGGATGATACTGCATTACGCAAAGTTTTTCGCCGCTGGTTAAATCCCGCCTTTACCACCTGCCAAAATAATTTTTCGTCGCAATTTAGCATAGCGGTTTCATTGCGTGTTAGGCGGATAACTGCTGATAACACCTTCGGCGGAGGGTTAAATACGCCAGCCTTAACGGTAAACAAATATTCTACCTTGTAATAAGCCTGCAAAAAAACGCTGAGTATACCGTATTCTTTGCTGCCCGGTTTGGTGGCGCAACGCTCGGCCACCTCTTTCTGGAACATGCCTACT
>CAZZVY010000144.1:0-8430 GCA_964657585.1 uncultured Mucilaginibacter sp.
CAAGTACTGGAATAATAAACCATTACCGGCCGATATGATAGAATTAAAATACTATGCAGTTGCACATAATATCGAAATATAATATAGGTAACTATTTTGACACTGGAGGCAAACACTTATGGTTTGCCTTTTTATTTACCTGTTGTTTGCAAATAGCAGCATTCAAGTCAAAAGCACAGGATACAGTGAAGCTTTGGCATGATAAACAACGCGAACTGCGCTATCATCCCGATGGACAGGACTTTGTAATTAATAATGGAAAACGACGCTTTAACCGCGCGCTGTATGGTACTAATACTGCATTCCGTGTGGAAGCCGGCGACCTGCCCGAGTTTGCTTTGTACCTGCCGGGCATGGGCGGAAACCTGAAATTTGGACTAATAAGCGGAGAACAAAGTAAGTGGCTGATCAATGCTTCCTCCATTGAAGCACGTTACCGGCCAGGTTCAATGATATATATTGTTAAGGATGAATTGTTAGGTAATGGAAAGCTGACCATTACAGTATTGGCCGGCTCAACCGAAGAAAACCTGATTGTAAAAGCACTATTTTCAGATATAAATAAACCCGTAAAGTTGCTTTGGGCCTTTGGCGGCGCTACCGGCAAAAAGTTCTCGCGGGATGGGGACATTGGCGCCGATCCTGAATCGTCGTTTTACTTGAAACCAGAATATTGCAATGGCAATGCTTATACCATCGGGCAACAGCAATTTACTTTAAATTTTAGCGGTAAGGCTGTAAGTGAAGCTGCCCGGTATGAGAATGATCAGGTAAGCACTAACAAGGCAGAGATAGTTACTAAAAGCATTTTATATGGTTTATATCCTGCTTCGCAACAGGTACATATTGGCGATGCTAATATGCTGACATCGCCGCTTACCTTACTTAATTCAAAAGGAGATAAGCAGCCGGTGATTACAGGTGTATTAGATGCGGGAGCTAATAAGGATTTATTTTGGGTTATTCAAAACGCTAAAAGTTTAAATAAAACAACCCCGCTGCAATTATTTACCCTGGCAGAGACTGCCCGTAAAAAATTAGCCTCCCGTGTTGAGGTAAAAACACCTGACCCTTATATCAATACCTTTGGTGGCACTTTAAGTGTGGCGGCCGACGGAATTTGGGAAAGTCCATCATACATGCACGGCGCAGTGGCCTGGCGCATGCGCTTACCTGCCTGGCGGGGCCCTTATGTAGCTGATCCCCTGGGCTGGCACGACAGGGCCTGGTCGCATTTTAGCAGTTATGCCTTATCGCAATTAACCGAACCGGAAACCGGCCCCGTTGTTGCTGATACCGCCTTGCATTTAGCCCGTCAACAGGAAAAGATAGGGACTTCCATGTTTAGCAGCGGCTACATTATGCGTAATCCGGGCGGCGGCAAGCCGGTTGCGCATCATTACGATATGAACCTGGTTTATATCGACGAGTTACTGAACCATTTTAAGTGGACTGGTAATCTTACCGAGGTTAAACAAATGTGGCCGGTTATCAAACGCTCGCTGGCCTGGGAAAAAAGAAATTATGATGCCGACGGCGATGGTTTATACGATGCCTATTGCGCTATATGGGCCAGCGATGCACTGCAATACAGTGGCGGCGGCGTTACCCATTCATCGGCCTATAATTACCGGTCAAATAAAACAGCCGCATATCTGGCTAAATTAATAGGTGAAGACCCTAAGCCATACCAACAGGAAGCCACATATATATTAAATGCAATAAACAAACAGTTATGGTTGCCAAATTCTGGTCAGTATGCAGAATACAAAGACTTGTTAGGATTACAATTACTGCACCCATCGGCAGGATTGTGGACCGTTTACCATGCTATTGACTCTGAGGTTCCGGACGCCTTTCAAACTTACCAGGCTTTACGCTACATTGATACACAGATACCGCATATCCCTGTTATTGCCAATGGACTTACAGGCGATAACTACCTATTATCTACCACTAACTGGGAGCCTTACGATTGGTCGCTGAATAATGTTGTGATGGCCGAGAACCTGCATACTGCCCTGGCTTACTGGCAGGGCAACCGGCAGGAAGACGCTTATAAATTGTGGAAAAGCGCCATTTTAGAAAGCATGTACCTGGGGGCAAGCCCGGGCAATTTTCAGCAGATATCCTTTTACGATGCCCAGCGCGGGGAACTTTACCGTGATTTTGCAGACCCGATAGGTATGGCAGCCCGCTCCTTGGTAGAAGGGTTGTTCGGCATCCGCCCTGACCTGTTACACGGAGATTTAACAATTAAGCCCGGTTTGCCAGCCGGTTGGAATTATGCATCGCTAAGCGTACCTGATATAAAGTTTGATTTCAAACGTACGGGGAATATAGACAGCTATACCATTATACCATTATTTCAAAAGTCAGCTAATTTAAAATTTGAAGTAACGGCAAGGGCTGTTAACGCAACTGTTACCGTTAATGGCAAACCTGTTGCCTGGAAGTCGGTAGATGATGCGGTCGGGCAGCCGGTTATGGAGTTAATGGCGGGAAAGCAAAAAAACTATATAATTAAAATTATTTGGAAAGGGGAAAAGCCGGAAAGTACTTCAACTTCAACTACAATTGCATCATCCGAACCGATAACTAAACAATTCAAAGGTGCGCATATTATAAAGGTTAATGACCCACAGCAAATTCTAAACGGTATGAGCAGTACTAATAATCTAATTACAGGTTTTATACGTAATGTTTTCGGAAACCATACAGTGTTTGCTCAATTAAAACAAGGCTCATTTACCTGGTGGCAGCCGGTTAATTTAAAAGTAACAAAATCCGTTGAACTTACTGCTGATAAACTGCAGGAAAAGAATGGTTTAACTTTCAATTTAAAGACAGGTTTAAATGATTTGAATGTAGTAGTTAACCCAATGACTAACCAAACTTATCACCAACAAATTAAATTAAATACCGCAAACAGTTCAACACCTGTAAATGTCCCGGTTCAAAATCTTTTTTTAGGCAGTAATCACATTACTATTACTGCGGATGATAATTATAATATTATAGACACCACACTTGTCAACTGGCATATTACCCAAACACAAAAACTCAAAACTGAAACCATCGACCTTAAACCCTATTTTAACGATAAACTGACCAACATTTTCAAAAATAAATACTTATCGCCCCGGCCTAAATCGTCTACGCTACAGTTACCATGGCAGGGAATCGGGGACTGGGCTTATCCGTTAGTTACCGCTAATATTGATGACAGCGGGCTTAAAAACGCAGCAGTTAATAACGTATTTACTATACCCCAGGGTATACCGTTTGCTACACCGGCAGGAGATGATAAAAATATCCTGTTCACATCACAGTGGGATAACTACCCGCATGAGGCAAGAGTGCCTTTGAACGGTAAGGCTGCACATGCCTATTTCCTGATGGCGGGCTCAACCAACCCTATGCAAAGCCGCATGGTTAACGGCACGGTTACGGTTACTTATACGGATGGGACAAAATCGGTTCTGCAGCTAAAAAACCCTGAAAACTGGTGGCCTATTGAGCAGGATGATGATAACGATGGCTTTGCCTTTAATACGGGTGCGCCAAAACCATTGCGGGTATATTTAAAAACCGGCGAGGTGACTGATAACAATAAAAGATTTACCGGTATTAAAGGTTTTGCCGCTAAAGGGGTTGACGGCGGAGCTGCAACCATATTGGACTTGCCGCTGGATAATAACAAAACATTAAAAAACCTGCAATTAAGTACGCTGACCAACGATGTAGTGATTGGGCTGATGGCAGTTACTTTGATAAGGTAATACTTAAAGGCTACGCTAAATTTGAGAAACATGAGTGGAACTATTATGAAAAATCTGCTTATCATCTGCCTGATCTCAGGATTAAGTTTTACGGCAACAGCACAAAAGCCTGCGGCTAAAAAGCCTAACATCATTATCATCCTGGCTGATGATATGGGATATTCAGACATCAACTGTTTTGGATCGGACATACAAACGCCCAATATAGATGCATTGGCTAAAACCGGGCTGGTTATGACACAATTTTATAATGCTTCGCGCTGCTGTCCCTCACGGGCTTCGCTGTTAACCGGCTTGTATCAGCACCAGGCCGGGGTAGGCGATATGGTAAACACCCGTAAAGAGCCGTCGTACCAGGGCTATCTCAACCATAATTGCGTAACCATTGCCGAGGCTTTAAAGCTTGGTGGTTATAACACTTACATGGCCGGCAAATGGCATGTAGGCACTGCGCCTGAAAACTGGCCTGTAAAGCGCGGCTTTGATCATTACTTTGGGTTAATAGATGGCGCAGGCAGTTACTTTAACCCCATTGCACCTTACCGGCCTAACCAGCATTTAACCGTTGCATTGGATGATAAGCCTTTTACACCCGGCCCCGATTGGTATTCAACTGATAATTATGCTGATTATGCTGTAAAATATATTAAGGACAACAAGGCTACCAGCAAACCATTCTTTTTATATATGGCATTTACAAGTCCACACTGGCCGCTGCAGGCATTGCCCGGGGATATTGCCAGATACAAAGGTAAATTTATGAAAGGCTGGGATGTGCTGCGCGAGCAACGCCTGAAAAAGATGAAGGAACTGGGCATTGTTTCCAAGGAGACCGTTTTATCACCACGTGATAAAAATGTACCTGAATGGAATTCATTAACCGAAGCTGAAAAAGTTGATTTTGATGATAAGATGGCGGTGTATTCAGCTATGATTGACCGGATGGACCAAAACATAGGCCGTATACGCCAGGCATTAAAAGAGACCGGTGTTGATCAGAACACATTGATCATGTTCCTGTCTGATAACGGTGCCAGCAGCGAATACACCAAAGGCGCCGGTTTTTTGCCCGAAATTATTGAAGCCGCTAAAAAACCGGCCAGCGACCCATCTTCATTTACTACTTATGGCTTCCCGGGCGCCAATGTAAGTAACACACCGCTAAGGTTGTTTAAGCATTGGGAATATGAAGGCGGTACAGCTACGCCATTTATTGCTAATTTCCCTGCTATCATCAAACAGCATATGCAAACAACTCGGCCGGCGCATTTAATTGACCTGATGGCTACCTGTTTGAATGTGGCCGGAATATCCTATCCAACAACCTATAATGGCAATACCATTACCCCGACTGAAGGGGTCAGTTTGCTGCCATTAATGAAAGGCCAGGTTTGGCAGGGCCATAACGCACTGTTTTTTGAACATGAAGGTAACCGGGCGGTACGCCAGGGCGATTGGAAATTAGTATCGCAATTCCCGGATAATAAATGGCAACTTTATAACATCAAAACTGACCGTGCCGAACTTATCGATCTGAGCACGCAATATCCCGACCGTGTAAGCAAAATGGAAGTGTTATTTAAAGCGTGGGCTGCCCGTGCCGGTATAGTGCCGTTTGAACAGTTAGAGAAAGTTAAGGGAGAGTTTTAAAGCCTTATAAAACCATTTTGACCGATTATAAAGCTGTGCGACCTTACCCGCTGTTTCGAACTTGTTACACTAAGCAGGCCCGTTATCAGGATGGTGCAGGATGCTGTTTGCAGGGGCAACATATACCTTTAAATATTAAACGCCGTTAACGGCAGCCAATTTATTCCAAATAACTAAATACGCTAATGAGGTCATCTTTAAAAGTCTTATTGTCTTTTTGCGGGTTTATATTGTTTACAAGCTTGCTTTTTGCGCAGGGGTCACAAACAAGTTTTAAGTTTGATTTTGGCACAGGCACTGCCGCAAAGGGCTATGTAAAGGTTACCCCGCAGGATAGCATGAATAATAAAAACGGGTATGGTTTTGATTTTGGGTCAAAAGTAACCGCTGTAGTCCGTGATGCGAAGAAGTCATTAACCGGCGATTATATCACGAGTGATAAGCCTTTCTATTTTTCAGTTAATGTACCCGAGGGCAACTACAAGGTAACGCTTGTTATGGGCGATATTAAGGGGAGCGGCCTGGCCACCGTTCGTGCGGAATCGCGCCGGTTAATGCTGGAAAAAGTGAAAACAAATACCGGCGAAACAAAGAAACTCAGTTTTATTGTAAACATCCGTAAACCGGCCATAAGCACCGGCGGCGAAGTTAAACGCAATGCGCGTGAAATGACCAAATATGATTGGGACGATAAGTTAAGTTTAGAGTTTAACGATGCGCAGCCTTGTATAGATGCCGTTGAGATTGAAAAAGCAGATGATCAGGTGACGGTTTTCCTGGCAGGCAATTCTACCGTTGTAGATCAGGACGAAGAGCCCTGGTGCTCGTGGGGACAAATGATAACCAGGTTTTTAAAACCAGGTGTTGCCATAGCCGACCATGCCGAATCTGGTTTGACCCTTGGCAGCTTTTTAGGGCAGAAACGCCTTGATAAGGTGTTAAGTCAGGCTAAAAAAGGCGATTACCTGTTTATTGAGTTTGGCCATAACGACCAAAAAGAAAAAGGCCCGAATGACGGCGCCTATAAATCATATACTGAACGTTTCAAGACGTTCATTGACCGGGCAAGGGAAAAGGGTATGATACCGGTTATAGTAACCTCAACCAGCCGCCGTTCATTTGGCCGTACCGATAGTACTAAAATAGAAAATAGTTTAGGCGATTATCCTGATGCTGCACGTAAAGTAGCTAAGGATATGAATGTTCCGCTGATAGACCTTAACGCCATGAGCGCCAAATTTTATGAGGCTTTAGGTAATGAAGGTTCAAAAAAGGCCTTTGTGTGGTTTAAGGCCGGTACCTTTCCTGGTCAGAAGGAAGATTTGCATGATAACACCCACTTCAATAGCTATGGCGCTTATGAACTGGCTAAATGCGTGCTTGAAGGGATTAAAAGTAACCATCTGGGCCTGGAAAAATATATTATTGACGATCCGGCTTTTGATCCATCGCACCCCGACCCGTTTGACACTTTCAGCCTTCCGCGTAGCGGTAAGTGGAGCACCGAAAAGCCAGCCGGCAATTAACACGATGTATGAACAAATTGGCAATAAGTCTATTAACAATATTTGGATGCTGCACCGCCGCGGCGCAGGTGCAAAAGCCGGTGCCCGATAAGCTGATTGTCCTTACGTTTGATGATGCCGTTTTAAGCCATTATACCAATGTTGCGCCAATGTTAAAGAAATACGGTTTTGGCGCTACGTTTTTTGTTTGTGAATTTGGAGGTACCCCCGCCTTTGCCGATAAAACCAAATACATGACCTGGGAGCAAATAGCCGGATTAAACAGCATGGGTTTTGAAATAGGTAACCACACCTGGCACCATACCCATGTAAATAAAATGGATAATGCCCGGTTTACTGCCGAACTGGAATATATTGAGGGCAAATGCAGCGAATATCACATCCCTAAACCTGTAAGTTTTGCCTACCCTGGTTATGATACCAGCCGGCGTGCGTTAAAGGTATTAAAAGATAAAGGGTATCATTTTGCCCGCGCAGGCTGGGA
Organism: uncultured Mucilaginibacter sp.; assembly: GCA_964657585.1. GTDB lineage: Bacteria > Bacteroidota > Bacteroidia > Sphingobacteriales > Sphingobacteriaceae > Mucilaginibacter. Next base: position 7,443 of record CAZZVY010000144.1, read on the forward strand.
TAGGGTGTATGACCCGGCCAAAGATAGTCCATTGTTAATGCCGGGTTATACCACGCATACTGATAGCGTTGCTGCCGGATTTAAGATCATCAAAGACGCAAAAAAAGGTAAGATTGCCGTACTGACCATACATGGTGTACCGGATGATGCGCATCCCTGGGTAACTACATCTCCGGAAGTACTGGAAAGCTATTTTAAGTATTTGAAAGACAATCATTATAAAGTGATTGCCATGCGTGATCTGGACAAATATATTACTATACCCGCTCTTACCGATCAGCATTTAACCAATTAAGATATGAGAAAAAGGATAGCTTCAATTTCCATTGCCCTGATAGGGTTAAGTATACTTACCGTGCGTGCCCAGGAAACTATGGAAACCGGCGGCAAAGCCATGCCTGATGAATGGATAGATAAAGATACCGGGCATAAGGTTATTCGCCTGGTACGCCGCCCGGGTACAACTAACGGCAGTTTTTATTTTAATAATTATTGTTTTGCACCGCAAAGCCCGGCCAAAGGAGACTTGATGGTATTTTCAGGCAGTGTGGCAGATAAAACTATGGGTAACCAGTTGTTTACCGTTAACTTGAAAACATTCGAGACCAAACAGCTGACTCACCGTCGCGGCGTATCAGGCGAAATGGTATGCCCCAAAACCAATGACGCTTTTTACCAATGCGGCGACAGTGTATTTGCGGTTAATGCCATAACAGGGAAGGGCAGGTTTATTTATGCCTTTGATCCGGCGTTTAAAGGAAGGGTGGGGACTGTAAATGCTGACGGCACTTATTTAGCCTGTGTAAAAGCTACCGGAGACCTGGAACGTGAGATACACGAAAAGTATCCTGAAAAAAGCCAGTACTTTAACCGCATATACGATGCGCATATTGAGCACACCCTATGGACGTTAAACGTAAAGACCGGGGAGTTAAAAGAGATACACCGCGAAAACGAATGGACCAACCACCTGCTGTTCTCGCCGGTT
>CAZZVY010000145.1:0-8420 GCA_964657585.1 uncultured Mucilaginibacter sp.
CAACGATGGTTGCTTTTAATGGCCCGCTGTTAATAAACCGCATACTATGGCCAGCCGCCGGCTTGTTGCTTTTGGTTTTTACTTATGCAAGGTTCAACTTTGAAACCTTCTTCAGCGGGAAAAGGGACAAAAGCAGTATTAAAGAGGAGAAAAAGATAAACCGGAATACCGCTATTCCAAAAGTTAAGACTGACTTCGCAGGGCACTATAATGTAAATACCCTATTTTCTTTAACCAGGACCGAACTGCTGAACATTGTCCGTGACAATCATTTCTGGCTCATTATAGCATTCGGAGCAGGATTTTTAGCTTTTATTTTTTATTTAGGTGATGGTAACTACGGTGTCCCAGATTTTCCACGCACCGTGACGCTGCTGGCCCTGTTTAATGAAGTTTTCCTGTTCTTTACTTTTTTTATTATCATTTTTTATACCGGCGAAACAGTCCATCGTGACCGGACAACCCGTTATGCTTATATCAATGATGCCTTACCAATACCAAACTGGGTGCTTAACGGTTCCAGGCTGCTAAGCTTACTTATCCTCGGCTTTTTTCTTTCCCTGCTGCCCATGTTCCTGGGGATCATCGTGCAGCTTTCAAGGGGCTTTACCTTGCTTCGTCTTCCTGTATATTGTTTTGCTGTATTCACGTTAATCCTGCCCCGATTTTTAGAGATGGTGGTATTTGCTTACGCCGTGCATGTAGTAGTTAATAACAAATTTGCCGCACATGGCATTGGTATCGCACTCTGGGTGGTGCTGTACTTTTTAAACCTGACTAACCTGTTTAGTTATAAACTGTTCCTATATTCTTACACCCCTAATTTTACGTTATCGGATATGGACGGTATAGGGCACATGATTGTACCGGTATATTGGTTTAATATTTACTGGTTGCTAGCTGCTGGATTACTGGTTATTGTTGCAGCTTTATTTTATTACCGCGGAGTGTCCTCCTCGTTAAAAGAGCGGCTACAGCTGGTTAGGGAACGATTTGATCGAAGGACGCGGACGGTAACTGCTGCCTTATTGCTGTTTTTTCTAACAACAGCATCGTTTATATACTACAATGTAAGTTATCTGAACAGCTACATCACAGAAGCGGAGAACGATCAGCGTGCAGTAACCTATGAAAGACAGTTAAAGCGTTATGCTGGTTTGCCAATGCCGAAAGTAACAGCAATAAAGTTATTTGTCGATCTTTTCCCGGATAAGCAGCAGGCCCGGACAAAGGGCTATATTACACTGGTTAATCAAACAACGAGCCCTATCCGTAGCATTTTGCTTGACGGGGACGAGGTAACTGCGTATAACCTGAAAACAGATGGAAAAGACATTCCCTTTACCTCACCACTCGTTTACCCAAAAGGTAAACTGAGCTGGTTCGGGCCCAAATTAGACACTGCAGCTTTTAGGTTGTATCAGTTTCAAAAAGCGCTAAATTCAGGGGATTCGCTAATTGTAGAAATCAATTCGTCCGTCTATTACAAAGGCTTCATCAATGACCTTTACAGTTCGGATATTTTAAGAAACGGCACCTTTTTTAAAGGAGGATTACCAGGACTGGGCTATGACGAAGATGAAGAGCTGAGCAGCCCATACGAACGGAAGCAAAATAGTTTACCTCCTAAAAAAGAGGAAGAAATTGCCCAGGACGATCAGGATGGAATCAAGACACTTAAAGCAGGTAAAGCAGCTGCTCTGTTTTCTCTTGATATTACGGTCGGTACGGCAGGTGATCAGACCGCGATTGCACCTGGCCAGTTACTAAAAAAGTGGAAAGCTGGCGGCCGAAATTACTTTCATTATGTTCAAAACGAACCAGGAATTTACCCGCCCTTTGGTATTATCAGTGCAAGGTACGCGGTCCTAAAAAGTGTTATAAAAACCGATAGTGGACATAAGGTCAATGCGTTCCTGTATTATCATCCGGCGCACAATGCTAATGTCGGCCGGTTTATGAACGCAATTAAAGAGGGCCTGAGCTACTATAGCAAGGTTTACGGCAGTTATCCCTCTAAGGATGTAATGCTGGCAGAAACAGGGGCGTATGGCCTTAAGGTTTCTTCCATGGCTTCACTTTTCACTTACTCCGAAAACCTTGGATGGAATGCGGATTTTAAAGGCCACGACCAGTTTGATTATTGCTTTTATATGGCCACGCAGCAACTGGCCCAGCAGTGGTGGCGGTTCCAGGTAGCCCCAAACAACACTGTGGGATCAATGGTGATCCCGGAAGGACTGGCCAAATATGATTCCTATGTCATGGCAGAAAAAAGATATGGTAAAAATAATATGCGAAATCTTTTGGTAGACCAGATGTGGAATTATCTTTTCTTTCATAACCGTGGTGAAGATGCCGAGCATCCTGTTATCAGGGCAAACAAAAACTATGAGTGGGAGAATAAGACAGGAACCGTTTTATATGGATTAAGGGATTTGATCGGCGAGGACAATATCAATGCGGCCTTGCGAGAGTTCAGGCAGGCGTATGCTTTCAAAAAAAAACCGCCCTATGCTGGTAGCAATAATCTATACAGGTATTTGAAAAAGCACACGCCCGATTCACTTCAATATTATCTTACTGATAGCTGGCAGAAGATCACGTTTTATGATAATAGGATAACCAGTGCTAAAGCCGTTCCTATCGGAAATAATAAATATAAAGTAACTTTTAAGGCACACACCAGCAAAATTTATATTAATAGTAAAGGAGCAGACGAGCCAGCACCAATGAGTGATTATATTGATTTAGCCGTTTTTGCAGAGCCGGCCAAAAATAAGGAAGGGCAAACACAGGTCGTGCCACTGTACCTTGAAAAACAGAAGCTCCGTGCCGGTGAACACAGTATATCAGTAGTGGTACAAGGTAAACCGGTTAGCGTTGGAATTGATCCGTATAATAAACTAATCGACCGAAAGCCAAATGATAATACAAAAATGCTTTGATGTGATAAGCGTCCTTATTGCAGCAAGAAGAGCAACTTATATAGCTAAATATTCTTCATAATGGTTTACTGGTTGTTGATTTCGCTTGTTTTGGTAATTGTATTATTAGCGTTTAATCATTATCAAAAAAAGGCATCCATTCAAAAAAAACTAGCCCTGATTAAGGACAGGTGGGCTAAGCCTAAATTAATTTACAGAAACTTCAACGAGATCAGCAGGTATTTAACTACCTGTAACATCGTATTCGATATTTCTGCTGGCACAGGGGGAGACCTGGATTTAGAGGATTTATTCGGTTTTATTGACCGGACGAATTCAAAGCCAGGGCAACAGTATTTGTATAAAAAGATGCATTGTCTCGAGCCCTCCGAAAGTTACTTTAATCACCTGGAGGAAAAGATAAACGGCTTAATAAAAGATCCGGAAGCCAGGGCAGAAATCGAGTTAAAGCTATCTGAACTAAGCAGCAATGATGCTTCTTATTTGCCGGAGCTATATAGTAACACCCATACGGACCTTTTCCATCCTCTGACCGAACTTTACATCAAGCTCTCACCGCTATTATTCATTAGCTTGGTAGTCGTTCTAAGTGCTGCTCCGAACGGACCCTGCTTTCTATTGCTTCTTGCTTTAGTTATTACCAACATGGTAGTACATTACGTCAACAAAAACAACATTCTGAAATATACGCATTCGCTACCCCAGTTGCTTATTTTAAGCAATATCAGTATCTGGCTTGCAGAAAGAGGATTATTTGATAACAGTGAGGCCGTAAATACCAGTCTATCCAGAATTATTAAATTAAGGAAGTCTTTAAGCGTTATTAATTTCCAAACTAAAGTAGCAAATGACCCGACTGATGTTATATATCTGATCAATGAATGGTTCAAGATGGTTTTTCTCGCCGAACCATTGATTTTTCTGTTTACCATAAAAAGGGTTAACCTGTATTTGCCGGACATTAAAACTTTATACGAAGCGGTTGCAGAGATCGATATGTGTATTTCTATTGGATCGGTTAGGGAAGGTCTGCCTTATTACTGCTTACCGGAGTTTAACGGTACAAGCGAGAGTTTAACGATTAAAGATTTATATCATCCATTAGTTGAGGGGTGCGTTGCCAATTCAATCAGTAGTGATAATAAGAAAGTAGTATTAATAACAGGTTCAAATATGTCCGGGAAAACTACCTTTATCCGCTCAATCGCTGTAAATACACTTCTTGCACAAGCGATTCATACATGCACGGCGAGCGTTTATCAGGCACCTCCATTAAAAATACTGACCAGCATTCATATGAGTGATGATCTCGATGCTCATAAAAGTTATTTTCAGGCGGAGGCCATTGCTGTTTTAGGTATAATTAATCAAAGCTCGGTTGGGAGCAACACGAAAAGCTTGGTGATTATCGATGAAATATTTCGCGGTACAAATACAATTGAACGAATTGCGGCAGCCATGTCCGTGTTGACGCATCTTATTGAATCTAAAAACTTTGTTTTTGTTTCTACCCATGATTTGGAACTGGCAGAGCTTTTAGGTAGTAACAATACCGTTTATTCTTTCGAGGAACTTATAAAAGATGACCGACTGGTTTTTGATTACAAAATAAAAGAAGGTGTACTTAAAAATAGAAATGGTATAGCTGTTTTGCAAAGGTTAGGTTATCCGCAAACAATTATTGACGCAGCTTTTAAAGCCAGCAAATATTTACGGGAGAAATATGAGCTGTAGCTCTTTGAATTAAAGAAATTCGTTCTTGAAAAACATGAACGCTGATTACTGAAGCTAAACATAGCATTATAAAATCCTTAATTAACTGACGTCCTTCCAAAAGTATGGCCAGTTTAAAGAAGATGGGTTTTTAAAACTCCTACTTAACATATGATAAATTATTAGACAAGTGAAAATAGGGATTATCGTTTCAGCAATCTTAAAGCATCAAACGACCCTTAAATCGCTCTTTTGAACTGACTCGATAGTTGTGCAACAGCCACGGTGGTTTTGTGGAGGTACAAACCCTTTTTAGAGCCGGACTTCTTTAGAAACGAAAGTTTTTAGAAAATGAGGAATTTTTAATAGAATAGGTTTCCTGTAAAAAACTCTCGGTCAAGAAAAGGAAGCAATTATTTATCAATTGCCGGTTGTATCATTTCTCTGATTGTGGCCCAACCGGTAGGACTTTGTTTATATTTAACATAAACGATCATGGAGCGACCTTTAAAAATAAATGGCTCACCTTTTCCTTTTGGAGTACCTTTAATGGTGAACAAAGTCTGCTCGATAGCCGTACCGCCGTTTATGAAAAGACTTTCTGTGTTGTTTTCGACAAAGTCAAGGTGATAACTATCCAGTGTCCCCTTTAATCCAGGCCGAAGAGTTTCCCTTCCTTTCTGATAGCTCTGGTAACTGACTGCTTTAATCACGTCCGGATGGTGAAATGCCAGGATACGATCGACGTCTCCTTTTGAAAAAGCAGCCCGGATTGCAATACTTGTATTTCTAAGCGAATCACGCTCTGCCTGGGTGCCGCTAAACTGATCTGCAGATTGCGAATAAACAGAAAAAGACAGGAAGAGTAAGAACACAGTAAGGAAAGTGTACAGTTGTATTTTCATAATCGTTCTAAATACTTTACTTGAAATTTTATAATCTTAATCTTTAAACTTACTAATTATTATCTTAGTAAACACACGAAAAGTCAGTTCAATACTTTTGTAATATATTGTTTGGAGTTACACTGAAGTTGCAACAGTAAAATACCCATTCGGTTAAGGTCGTCTTTAAGTTACTAATTATCAAATTTCCGTCGTTTTTCGAAAGGAATAATCAAGACCGAAATCAACTCAAGTTCGGAATTTAGCTGAGGTCGCCATCCACGACTTTGATCGATAACGGACAACAACTGTACGAAAACGAACAGATCAGATCGCTTAGCCCGCCAACTTATACCATATTTAACATTTGGTATATTATTTGGCCCCGAATTATAAAGACCCTCAATATGTTAAAACACTTTTTACTTATCGCCAGGCGTAACCTGCTTAAAAGAAAGTTCTATAACTTTATTAATATTATTGGACTAGCCATAGGCATGACCTGCTGCATACTAATTGCTTTGTATGTGAAGCATGAGCTTTCTTATGATCGGTATCATACCAAGCATGACCACATCTACCGGGTATTGCAGACTTTTCGTAGCGCCGACAAGGGACAGAAGCTTACTACTCCGGTGCCTGAGGATTACCAGGTCTGGGGTTGCGCCCCGGTCGGGCCTGCTTTAGCTGCCGATTTTTCGCAAGTAAAAGAGGTCGTTCAAATGATGAGTCCATCAAGTTTACTATTGGAATACAAAGACAAACGCATACAGCAGGAAAACCTGATTCCTACAGATTCCAACGCATTTAAAGTTTTTAGTTGGAAACTCCTGCAGGGTAATCCTCAAACGGCATTGGTTGCGCCTAATAGTATTGTATTAACACAGAAAGTAGCTGAAAAATTCTTCGGTCGTGACGATGCTGTAGGTAAAACGCTCCGGGTAAATAACGGAGATTACTTTACCGTAACGGGAGTTGTAGCAGATGTACCGGCCAATTCACAAATCACATTCAATGGGCTGATATCTATGTCAACTGTTAGAAAGGCGCGCAGCGACATGTTTGGCTGGTGGGGATATGTAGATTTCTATACTTACTTTCTACTAAAAGACCATGCTGATATTGCTTCTATGGAAGCCGCCATACCTGCCTTTTTAAAACGGCACAACAGTGCAGACCCAGGATATACGATTGCTTTTGAAAAATTGGATGATGCTTATTTGCACTCGAAGGCTACAAGGCAGCCCGGGCCGGTAGGTAGCCTGAGCAACATTTATTTGTTCTGCTGCATCGGTCTGATTATCCTCATTATTGCCTGTGTTAATTTTATGAATCTATCTACGGCCCGTTCTTTGGAAAGGGCCAAAGAAGTCGGCATACGGAAAGTATTGGGCGTACAACCTTGGGCACTGCGAAGACAGTTTTTATTCGAGTCTATCTTGATCTCTATGATAGCGGCAGTTCTTGCTATTGGTTTAGCCAGATTAAGCTTACCTGTAGTTAGTACCCTTTCCGGTAAAGAATTTGCTCCCGGCACGCTCTTCAGTGCCCAGTTAATCATTTGGATGGCTGCACTTACGCTGGTCACCGGCCTCCTGGCAGGCATTTATCCAGCCTGGTTTTTGTCCCGCTTTCAGCCTATGGTGGTTTTAAAAGGTGCATTCAAACCTTCGCACAGCAGTATATCATTACGAAAAGCATTGGTTATTTTTCAGTTTACGCTTTCCATTGCGCTCATTGCAGGTACTGCTGTTGTATATACACAGCTGAAGTATCTTAATCAGCATGATCTTGGGTTCACAAAAGACCAGGTACTGGTTTTGAACTTTGAAGGCGACGGGGGGGTGCAACAAAACATCGAAAGGGTAAAGAAGTCGCTCGCTGATCAGCCGAATGTGCTGTCGGTTGCTGCATCGCGCGCCGTTCCAGGTGAGTTTTTGCCGAATGCCGGTACAGACATCCAGGGTACTGACGGACAGATGAAAAATAAGATACCGCTCATTTACGAAATTGATTTTGATTTTATTCCTTGCCTCAAAATTCCGATGATCGCCGGCAGGAATTTTTCGCGGGCATACCTTACGGACAGTACCCAGGCAATCGTGATTAATGAAGCTGCAGCCAAATTGTACGGCTTCAGCCATCCTTCAAATGCGATCGGCAAGAAGTATGCGCAGTGGGGCCAGCAGGGAAAGATAATAGGCGTGGTAAAAGACTTTAACTTCCGCTCTTTGCATAGTGCGGTAGAACCATTGACCCTGCGATACGGGATGCCAAGTTCACTTAACCGCATTTTAGTGGCAATCAAAGCGGAACATGTTCCCTCTACAATTACGGCACTTGAAAAAACATGGAAGACCGTGGCTCCTCAAAGGCCCTTTTTATACACTTTTTTGGATCAGTCGTTTAACCAGCAGTACGAATCGGATCAGCACTTTGGCTATCTTTTTTCCCTGTTTTCTGCGCTGGCCATTTTCATTGCCTGCCTGGGGCTATTTGGCCTGGCTACCTTTACCGCCCAGCAACGCATTAAAGAGATTGGGATCCGTAAAGTATTGGGGGCTTCCGTTTATAATATTGTTGTTCTCATCAGTAAAGATTTCATACGTTTGGTATTAATTGCTATAGTTATAGCCATACCACTGTGCCTTTTGGTGATGAATCAGTGGCTGAAGGATTTTGCTTACCGGATCACAATAAGTCCGGGTATATTTCTTTACACGGGTGCCATCGCACTCTTAATTGCCCTGCTTACCATCAGTTGGCAAACCATTAAAGCTGCCCTGACCAATCCTGTTCAATCCATTAAAAATGAGTAGAGATATTAAGCGTAATTTTCATTAACGCCAGTTCCTTAATGACCTACTGTTGAAAT
>CAZZVY010000146.1:0-8407 GCA_964657585.1 uncultured Mucilaginibacter sp.
CATAAAATTCGTGTCTAAACGGTGGTTGTTTGGCATTGACAGTTTTCATATTGTCCTCAAATTTTCTGATATCAAAAAAAGGATGCCTTGGTTTAGAAATATTAATTTCTAAACAATAGTCTGTTATAGTTGTAATTGTTTTCAAACTGTTGTATTAAGTAAAGTCTGTATACTAAATCCGGTGGAAAGCCTTTGTTGACGTTCGATCTCAAATAAAGATAAGACGTAGTTCTACTTTATCTTGATTTATCACAGTTTATCTTATTTGATATGATACTTTTTTGTTTCTTTATGGATTTAACTATCTGAAAAAAATGTTATTACATTCCAGCCATATTATTATCATATAAACCGATAACATTTGCGTATTCGCTTAGCCGCTATTTGCACATATACCACCAATCCTTATATTTGCCACACAATAATATTTCAGCTAAATAAATGAGAGAAATACAATTCAGGGAAGCGCTCAGGGAGGCCATGACCGAAGAAATGCGCAAGGACGAAAATATTTACCTTATGGGTGAAGAAGTTGCCGAGTATAATGGAGCTTATAAAGTTAGCCAGGGAATGCTTGACGAGTTTGGCCCTAAGCGTGTTATAGATACGCCCATTTCTGAATTAGGTTTTGCCGGCATAGGCATCGGTTCGGCAATGAATGGTTTAAAACCCATTATCGAGTTCATGACCTTCAATTTCTCATTGGTAGCAATAGACCAGATTATTAACGGTGCAGCTAAAATGATGAGTATGAGCGGCGGCCAGTTTTCGGTCCCCATTGTATTTCGCGGGCCAACCGGTAACGCGGGTATGCTAAGCTCACAGCACAGTCAGTGTTTTGAGAACTGGTACGCCAACTGCCCTGGCTTAAAGGTAGTAGTGCCCTCTAACCCTTATGATGCCAAAGGCTTGATGAAATCGGCTATTTTAGATCCAGACCCGGTTATCTTTATGGAATCGGAAGTAATGTATGGCGATAAAGGCGAAGTGCCGGAAGAAACTTATTATCTTGAACTTGGCAAAGCCAACGTAACCAAACAGGGTACCGATGTTACTTTGGTTGGCTTCGGCAAAATTATGAAGGTAGTTAACGCCGCCGCTGCCGAACTGGAAAAGGAAGGCATCAGTGCTGAAGTAATAGACCTGCGTACGGTGCGCCCGATAGATTACCCGGCTATTATTGAGTCAGTTAAAAAAACCAACCGTTTGGTATTAGTTGAAGAAAGCTGGCCCTTGGGTTCAATAGCGACCGAAATTGCCTTTAAAGTACAAAAAGATGCCTTTGATTACCTGGATGCACCTATCCTGCGTATTATGGGCGGCGATGTGCCATTGCCTTATGCCCCCACTTTGATACAGGAATACCTGCCTAATGCCGAACGTGTGATAAAGGCCGTTAAAGAAGTGCTGTACGTTACTAAGTAGTATTGTGTATAGGAATGGACGAACCTGCAAGCAAAAATAACTGATTAAAGTTATATCTTAAAAGGTATCAGCTTTACCATCCATCAGTAAATACTGCTTAAAGGCATTAAACCCTGCTTTTAAAGCAATTGCCTGCTTAGGCTTTTGATATAGGCCCTTTACCTGTGCAGGTATTTCTACCGCCTTACCAATGCTATCAGGGAAAACATCGGGAAACTTGCAGGGGTGCGCTGTGGATAAAAATACATTTGTTATATCTTCATCTTTATGTTTCTCCATCCAATCGGTTAAAGCCAGCCAGGCGATAGCCGTATGCGGACAGGCAATATATTTATAGGCTCCAAATATATTTACGATGGCTTTTAAGGTTTCTTCGTCTGTGAAGCTGTAGCCGGTTATTAGCCTTTTTAATTCTGCAGTATCATTCTTAAACAGGTCGGCAATGCGTACCCAGTTGCTTGGGCTGCTTACATCCATGGCGTTTGATAAGGTAGCAATGGTTGGCTTTGGCTGGTAAACGCCGGTTTTTAAGAATTCCGGAACGGTAGCGTTTACATTGGTTGCGGCAATGAACTGCTGTACCGGCAAACCCATTTTCCAGGCCAGTAAACCTGCGCCAATGTTACCGAAGTTGCCGCTTGGCACAGCAAAAGCTACTTTCTTTTTACCCCGGCGCCATAATTGTGCACAGGCATTAAAATAGTAAAATGTTTGCGGAATTAGCCGGGCGATATTGATAGAGTTGGCCGATGTTAACCTGAACTTTTCATTAAGTTCTGCATCTGTGAAAGCTTGCTTCACCAGGGCCTGGCAATCATCAAAAGTACCCTCAACTTCCAGCGCACGTATATTTAGCCCGTTAGTGGTTAATTGCAATTCCTGTATATAGCTTACCTTACCTTTAGGATAAAGTATGGTTACCCTGGTGTTTGGCACACCTAAAAAGCCTAGGGCTACAGCACCGCCGGTATCGCCGGAGGTTGCTACCAGAACATCCAGTTGCTTTTCGCCATCTTTTAGGAAATAAGCCATTACCCGGCCCATAAACCGGGCGCCGAAATCTTTGAACGCCAGCGAAGGCCCGTGAAAAAGCTCCAGCACATAAATATCTTCTTCCAACGCTGCCACCGGCGCACCAAAATTAATGGCATCATCAATTATTAATTGCAGATCGGCATCCGGGATAGCGCCTGCCAGCAGGTTTTTAGCAACGATGAAGGCAATTTGCGGCAGCGTATAATCACCGAGGTTATCAATAAAATCCTGCGGTAACGCCGGGATACTTACAGGCATATAGAGCCCGTTATCCTGCGGCATGCTGTTAAAGACAGCGTCTTTAAAATCAACTCTCGAAGACAAATCGTTAGTGCTGTATAGTTTCATTTGGTTTAACCTCCTTCAGGGTTTATATCACCCTCGGCCCTTTATCATTGATTGTTGATACATAAATTCTGGAATTGATCTTCATTCCGTTCAAAAAGGCCTGCAGTTTTTGAGTAATGCTATGCGCAGCTTGTTCATTGCGCGCAAAGGCAAACACCGACGGGCCCGAACCGGAGATACCAAAACTTACGGCCCCAAGTTTCATGGCCATTTCGCGCATCTGGTAAAAACCGGGGATAAGCATGGAACGTACCGGTTCCACTAAAACATCCTGCATACTGCGGCCTATCAGGTCAATATCGTTCATAAACAAACCGCTTACTAAGCCCGCAACATTGCCCCATTGGGTAACGGCATCCTTCATATTTATTTTATTGCGGATGATCTGCCGGGCCTCGCGGGTAGGTACATCAACATCAGGGAATACAATGGCACAGTATAATTCTTTCGGGTGCGGCAGGCGTACTACATCCAGCGGTTCATAACTGCGTATCAGTACAAAGCCGCCCATCAATGCCGGGGCTACATTATCCGCATGTCCATGACCGCAGGCCATTTCCTCGCCTTTCATGGCAAAGGGTAACAGCTCTGCTACGCCGCGCTGGTCATCCAGTAATGTTTTTGCTGCAAACAAGCCCGCCACCGTACTTGCCGAGCTGCTGCCCAGACCGCTGCCAATAGGCATTTTTTTATGCAGCTCAATATCCAACCCCAGGTCTGTACGCCCAATGTTTTCCAAATAATGGCGTACGCTTACACTAACCGTGTTCCGGGCTGGGTCAAGCGGCAGGCGGCCATTATCGCCTGTAATTTTGCTGATGGTAATGCCCGGTTTGCTGGTCACCTTCATCACCACCTCATCGCCGGGCGCATCAACCGCAAAGCCCAGCACATCAAATCCGCACACTACATTAGCTACCGTGGCCGGGGCAAAAACCTGAATCGAAGTCCCGGGGTTAAATCGCATAAGGCCTGTTTATTTCTTGTACCTGATTATCCATTTTAAAGTCTTACATGCATGTCATAGTAAATACTGAGCCTTAACTCTTACCGCCTCCTCGTCTTCCACGGCGTGGTTTTTATAAAGTTTTCCCTTAGCGAATATGTAAAGTGGGCTACTTGTAACATGCCAGGTGATAAATATATTGTCTTTAACTTTCACATTTAGCATTTAGCATTCATTACTTAATTTGCACCTACGTTAATCAGGTCCGCAAAAACTCCTGCGGCTGTAACTTCGGCACCGGCACCGGGGCCTTTCACTACCATGGGGCGGTCTTTATACCGGTCGGTAGTAAAAGCAATAATATTATCGCTGCCGCTCATGGTGTAAAAAGGATGTTGGGCATTAACCATTTGCAGGCTGATGCTGGCCTCTCCGTTTTCCAGTTTGCCAATATAACGCAATACTTTATCATTACTTTCAGCTTCGTTTTTCAGACGATCAAAGTAAGCGTTCTCTGCCATTAAAGTAGCGTAAAAATCTTCAACCGTGGCCGCATCCAGGCTGGCTTGCGGCAGGATGTTATCTATCCGTATATCTTCTGCCTCCATACGGAAACCGGCATCACGGGCAAGGATCAGCATTTTTCGCATAAAATCGGTCCCGCGCAGGTCGTCCCGCGGGTCGGGTTCGGTATAGCCCAGTTCCTGCGCCATTTTAACTACGTCATGAAAATTTGCATCGCCCTTAAAGTTGTTAAATATAAAGGATATAGTTCCTGACAGGATAGCCTCTATCTTTTGCAATCGGTCGCCACTGCCCATCAGGTCCTTCAATGTGCGGATAATTGGCAGTCCTGCGCCCACGTTGGTCTCGTAAAAAAAATCGACCCCATGCGCCCGTGCCGCATCACGAAAGGCCTTGTATTGACTGTGCTTTCCCGAATTACCTATCTTATTACAGGTAACCACTGATATATTGGCCTTAAAAATGCCTTCATATAATTCTACAGGCTTGGGGCTTGCCGTATTATCAACAAATACGCAGTTTGGCAAGTTCAGGCTTTTCATCTGTGCTACAAAGCCGGCCAAATCTGCCTGCCCGCCGTTGGTTTGCAGGGTATGTTCCCAGCTATCGAGGCCAACCCCATCCGCATCAATAACCATTTTCCGCGTGTTACATATACCAGCTATTTTTACCTGTATACCATTGTTCTGCTCTAAAAAGCCTTTATGATCATTAAGCTGCCTGAACAAGGTTTTACCAATATTGCCCGTTCCCAAACAAAAGGCATGCAAGGTTTTATTTAATTGATTAAAAAAGGCATCATGCACGGCATTCAGCGCTTTTGACAGGTCGCCTTCGCTAATGATCACGGAAATATTATATTCTGACGATCCCTGGGCAATAGCGCGGACGTTCACCCCGTTACGGCCCAATGCATGAAATAACCTGCCTGATATGCCGGGGGTTTGTTTCATATTTTCACCTACAATAGCCAATATGGATAAGTTAGCCTCAATAACCGGGCTTTCCAGTTTTCTGGCTTGCAATTCCAGTACAAACTCCTGCGCTATCAATAAGTTGGCCCGCCCGGCATCATCCGGCTGAACGGCGAAGGTAATGCTATGTTCGGATGAGGACTGGGTAATCAATATCACGTTAATCTGCTCGCGCGCCAGTAAGGAAAATAGCCTGCCGCTAAACCCGGCCTTGCCAACCATGCCGCTCCCAACCAGGTTAATAATGCTTATCTTATTTACGGATGAAATGCCTTTTATGGCCAGGTTGGAAGCCTTGCAATCATGACGGATCACCGTCCCTTCAAAAGCTGTATCAAAAGTGTTTTTTATAACGATGGGTATCTTCTTTAGAAATGCCGGGATCATGGTGGGCGGATAAATGACCCGGGCGCCGAAATAGGATAGTTCCATAGCTTCCGTATAACTTAATTCGGGCAATGCGAAAGCCTTTTTTACCATTCGCGGGTCGGCGGTCATCATACCGTTTACATCGGTCCATATTTCAATAGCCGAGGCATTTAAAACTGAGCCGAATATTGCAGCCGTGTAATCGCTGCCGCCCCGGCCAAGGGTGGTTACATTGCCAGCTTCGTTACCAGCAATAAAGCCGGTTACAAACAAAAGTTTGCCAGGATTGGCGTTATAAATATCCTTTATTAATAAGCTGGTCAGTTCCATATTCACTTTGGCCTGTCCATAAGCGCTGTCGGTTTTTATTACCTCAGCAGCATCCACAAACAAACAACCCGGAAAGTACTGCAAACCAATGCGGCTTATCATTAATGTTGAGCACCGCTCACCGTAACTTAATATCAGGTCGCGGGTTTTAGGGGTGAGTTCACGTAAGGTATGTACGCCCTGCAGCAGATCTTCCAGCTGATTGAAGTAAAGTTTAAGGCGTGTAAATACCGGGTTTTGCTGCTGAACTTCTAACAATTGTTTTACAATATCAAAATGGCGGCTTTCCAGTTGGGCCAGGTGGGCAGTGAAATCCATGCCGTCAGCCGCATCTTCAGCCATTAAAGCCAGCAGATTGGTTACCCCGCTCATAGCTGATAGTACTACTACCGGCGCACCCTGTGCAAAATCCTGTTGTTTCAGGATGTTAACTACAGTGCTTATGCTTTCTGCACTACCGACCGACGTACCCCCGAATTTTAAGACTTTCATATAGTTAGTTTCCAATAAAAACGCCTTCCTCTTTTCGGGAGGAAGGCGTTTTGTGATTTATCTGCATTTACACCAAACGATCATCTTCCCCCGGGATAGTTCCCTGTGGTAATAATAATGGTTGTTATGGTGTTATTTCTTATCATTATTGTATAGCAGCAAATAAAGCAGATAATTATTTAAGATGCAAGCGAATGATTTTAATTTTATGATATATTCCTCACAGCCTATTAATATAACCAAAGGGGGCTATTTAGCTGCCATTGATTTGTCCCTTACCGCTTTAAATTCTGATCCTGCTTTCCAGCCAGGGAAGCTTGTTTCGTCCGCTAATTTTATTCCTAAACGGTAAAGTATATCGGCCGTTTGTACCATACCGCTAACATCCATATCAGCCGTGTAGTTATCCGAAGGCTGGTGGTAATGCTTGCTGGTGTAGTCTTCTTCCTGTTTCATTCCCCAGGCCTTTCCGTTTGCTTTGCTATCTGTACCGCTGTTCACATCCAGCGCAGGTACGCCAACCTTGGCGAAATTGAAATGGTCTGACCGGTAGTAACTGCCTGCGCCAGGTTTTGGGTCGCCCACCAGATAGCGGCCATCCTGTTTGGCTATTTCTTCCAGTTGGTCTTCCAGTTCGTTCTGCCCTTTGCCGGTTACCGCAATATCTTTGGTTTCACCATATGCGTGCAGCGCATCCATGTTCAGATCGGCAACGGTTTTGTTAACCGGGAAAATAGGATGGGTGGCATAATATTCTGAGCCTAATAGCCCCTGTTCTTCAGCAGTTACGGATAAAAACACGATAGACCTTTTTGGCTTTTCTTTGGCATTGGCAAATGCTTTAGCTACGGCTAAAAGCGCCGCAGTGCCGCTGCCGTTGTCCACTGCCCCATTATAAATACTATCGCCTTTGGCATCAGGTTTGCCAATACCCAGGTGATCCCAGTGGGCCGAATAAACAATGTATTCGTCCGGCTTTAGGCTGCCCTTAAGCACGGCCACCACATTGTGCGACATGGCGTATTTTAACCTGGTTTTAACCGATAAGGTAACATTCAGATTAAGCGGTACAGCCTTAAAACCTTTCTTGCGAGCCAATGCACGGAAATCGCCGGTAATGCCTGCCGAAGCAAATAGCTTTTTAGCCATATCTTCTGTTATCCATCCTTCTACCTTACAGCGGTTAAGGTGTTTATCAGGCTGCTGCAGTTCTAATTTAGCGCCGGTGTTACTGGTTTGCACCACCTGCCAGGGGTAACTGGCCGGTTCTGTTTGGTGCACTATCAATACCCCGGCAGCGCCCTGGCGGGCTGCCTCCTCATATTTATAGGTCCACCGGCCATAATAGGTCATGGTATCGCCATGAAATAAAGTGCGGTCGCCTGATTTAAAACCCGGGTCGTTAACCAGTACCACCACTGTTTTTCCCTTCACATCAAGCCCGGCGTAATCGTTCCAGTGGTATTCCGGCGCAACAACACCATAGCCGGCAAAAACCAGCGGCGAATTTTTTAGTTGCACAGAGTCGACCTCTCGACGTGTTAAGGCAATAAAATCAGTAGAAAAATTGAAGCTCATGTTGCTTTTCCCGCTGATCTGCATGGTTGCACCCGGTGTGCTGGTTACCTCTACCATCGGTACGTCCTGAAAATAACTGCCGTTATTACCCGGTGCCAGTCCCAGCTTTTTAAACTGGTCTGAAATGTATCTGATGGTTTTTGTTTCGCCGGCAGTAAACGGCTTGCGGCCCATCAAAGTGTCATTAGCCAATACGGCCAGGTTGTTTTTGATATCGTCGCTGTTAACGGTGTAAGATGTTTTTGCAGGCCGGCTGCAACTTGCTAATATGGTGAGTGCACTTAAAATCAGGAAACAGGATTGGTTGTATCTCATATATAATGGTGTTTACCAAATATAGATATTTCAGATATCTTAGCAAGATACTTCTTTAAAGAACCTGTCG
>CAZZVY010000147.1:0-8394 GCA_964657585.1 uncultured Mucilaginibacter sp.
GGTGTGCGATAACAGTTGCCTTAAAGTAGCTTCGCCTTTGCTATCCTTAAATTCGGGCAGCCATTTATCAACCCGGTCATCCCATGATAGCTTACCTTCGTCAACAACGGCCGCAATGGTGGCCGCTGCCAGCCACTTGCCTGCCGAAGCGATATACGCAACGGTTTCGGGCTTATATTTTCCAAAAAATTTCTTATGGATAGCACGGTTATTTTTAACAATTATAATCGATGCACCTTGATAATATCCGCTATCTACCCAACCCTTTACCTTTCTGTCCAAATAAGAAAAATCATAGGTAAACTGCGCTTTATTTGTTTGTGCGTTACATTGTAAACCTGCAAACACACAACAAAACAAGATAACTTTTACTATATAAGAGTCTAAAGACATTTTACAGTTTACAAATCAATGCTTAATTAAAACGCTATTAGGGCATCGCCAAAAAATCTAAGCAACGTCAATAATGATTGTGGTATTATTGTTGTGCCGGTTTTAACGTAATGCTTCGCACCCGCATTAATCCCATTCCTTCATTTAGTAATGACTTCATGTAAAAGGTGTTCATTCCAGGCCGGTCAATTTCTATATTACCAAAGCTTACGGTTTGTACCATTCCCCATTTTTTAATAAAACCACCTTTTCCTGCCAGCGAATGATTACCTGAAGTAAAAAGAAATTGATCACCATTATTGCCCGGGCCCCAATCATAATTCAAAATCATCTCATAATTCCCCGGATGGGCGACTTTCACTTCCCATTTCAATAATATTCCCCGCCGGTTTTCCTCTCCTTTTACCGGGTGATAAACCACGCTGGCAGCATACGAAGGCATTACGATTGTGCCATTTGCGTCAGGTTCCAGCATCTGGTAAATTAAATTTTTCACAGGCCCATCAATTTCCAGGCAAATTACACTGGCTATTGTCCCTGGGTCTTTTTCAGGCAGGGTAATTTCAACACCCCGGTTTGTAAGGGTCGTCTGAAGCCCGGCTGATCGGTCACTTAGCAGATACGTTTTTTTAACCTTGTTTAATATCGGCAAAAGAACTTTAAACTGCTGCTGGGCGCCCGGCCAATCCAGCACCGTAATATAAAGCTTCCCTTTCTTGTAAGTACACCTGCCCCAAAGCGGCTGTCGGGCTAACGGGCTTGCAGTAGTTCCATATACCGCTTCGCCATTAACCTTCATCCATGCACCCACCTCCTTCAGTCGCTGCACACTCGGTTCCGGGATCACACCATTGCCGTCGGGACCTACGTTCAACAAATAATTTCCGCCCTTACTTGCAATTTCCACCAGGTTTTTGATAATAGTTTTTGGTGATTTCCAGCCATTATCATATGATTTATAGCCCCATGTGCCATTCATGGTCATATTTCCTTCCCAATCCAGTCCCGGCAATCCTATCGTGGGAATAAACTGCTCAGGCGTTTCATAATCTCCTAAATCGCCTTCTATCAGTCGGTCATTTTGTATAACCCCGGGCTGTATTTTAAGCTGATTATTTAATAACCGGGCGTCTTCCTTTGTCATATCGAAAGGGGTATCCCAAAAAATAACCGCAACTGGTCCATAATTGGTTAAAAGCTCTTTAACTTGTGGCACGGCTATGTTTTTTATGTAATCGTCCATACTGCCATCCTGCGCCGGGTCCCAATGGCCGCCCTTGGCAGCGCCACCCGCGTGGTTCCAATCCTGCGCCTGCGAATAATAAAAGCCCAGTTTAATCCCTTGTTTTTTGCAAGCGGCGGCCAGCTCTTTTAAGGGGTCGCGCTTAAACGGGGTAGCATCTACGATATTAAAAGAGGAGGCATCAGACTTAAACATGGCGAAACCGTCATGGTGCTTAGCCGTAATAACAATATACTTCATACCTGCTGCTTTCGCTACCGACACCCATTCGTCTGCATTGAACTGCGTGGGGTTAAAGTCTTTGGCTATGGCCTGGTAATCTTCAACAGGGATTTTTGCCGCCTGCATAATCCATTCCCCGATACCGCTAACTTGTTTACCCTTCCAGGTGCCTGCAGGAACCGCATAGAGGCCCCAGTGAATGAATAAACCAAATTTGGCTTCCCGCCACCATTGCATCTTGTTGTTTTTTTCTTTTTCGGTTTGCTGCCCAAAAAGCGTATTAATAAAAAAAAGAAGCAGTAATATTAAAGTCGTTCGTTTTTTCATTCTATAAATAGTTAAATTAATAACTTACTTGTTTACCTCTAAAACACCCACAGAAAGGCCAGGCAAAACATAGGTGTATCCATTGCCATTATTTTTTATAGGCATCCGAACGGGCGCTATTGCCCCCGGCTGTTCCATTGTATTACGTGCCTTAAGCGAGCCAGGCGCGAGCAAATACAACACTGCATTATCGGAAGGTTTAAAATTTGAAATATCAAGGTTTACTTTTATAGCAGTGTTTGACGGATTAACCGTTTTTACGATTATTTTACTGCCATCAGCCGCACTTGTAGCAACAATGTTTAATTGGCCGGTATTTCCATTTAATTCCAACAGGCTGGGAGCATAGTGCTCCCGGTACAATTTTGTAACTACATAATTTGGGGCAGGAAACCAATTGGCATTATCAAAATTGATAAAAGCATTGTTCCAGCCAGAAGCGTCTGTACGACGCAGCAGCAGGGCTGCAGCGGCCATAGCGATATGAGTGTCCTTTTCAAAAACGTTAAGGATACCCCCGGCATATAATCCGGTTCGCCAATCGGTTTCCGAGGCATTCCATTCGGATATATAGAGTTTAATGGCGGGGTTTGCCGATGCAGCAATCAGTTTTTCTTCCGCCTTGTATTTTTTTGCCATGGTTACCGGTCCCTGCTGGTAACGTGCAGGGCTTTCATAATGGTGCAGACTGATATAATCAAAATAAGTTGCTGAGGTATTAAATAATATGGAATCCCTGTTTTCTCCCTTTTCTGTAAAATCGCCGCAGGCAATAATTTTAATAGATGGGTCGATCTTTTTCAGTGCGGGAACAAACTCACGGAGCAGCTTTCCATACTTTTCTACACCCATTTCCCACATTTCATTATCGATCTCCCAATATTTAACATGGTAAGGCTGCGGATGGCCATTTTGTGCACGAATTTTTCCCCAGGTGGTATTGACCGAACCGTTACAATACTCCAGCCATTCCTGCGCTTCTTTAATTAGCCTGGGGCGTTCCGCGTCCGGCTGATCATAGCCAATACGTATAACAATAACCGGTTCCGATCCGAGTTTTTTACATAATTGTAAAAACTGATCCGTACCAAATGAATTTTGATCGAAATCGTCCCAAGAGGCTTTAGGCAATCTTGTTCTGCCTTCCTGCAAGCCAATGCCCCATTTCCAATGATAACCCGAAGCATAGGAACCACCTGGCCATCTTAAATGAGTAGGCTGCAATTCATTTAACGCGTTATACAAATCGGGGCGAAAACCGCCAATCTTTTCCGCGCTTTCCGGCACCAGGCTGGCCTGGTCAAACCAGGCGCTGCCGGCACCTTCAACACCTAATACCAATTCAGCTTTTGGTGAAGATGCGGATGGCGTTAACTTAAAATTATATTTTTTCCATTGTGACTCTGAGAAACCCAAGTCGACTTTCGCCAGCATTTTGCCTTCATTCATGAAACAGGCAAAAAACTTTAACCCTTTGTCGCCACGGCACCATACCGATCCGTTGTAGTTTTCCCCTGCCTTTAAATTAAACACTGTTTGTTGTACACCAGCAATACCCCCGTTAACGGTAATTTTCTGCGCATAAGCGCCATTTATAACTGTTGCTTTACTTAGTTCAAATATCCCTTTACCATAGGACAGCCAATCCGGGGCAACGGGGTTAGGTTTAACCTCATCCGGTAAACCTGCCCATAATATTTTCCCATCTAATGCTATTACCTTCAGATTTTTAAACTTAGCTGTTGTTTTGGTCAATAGCAATCCAACCTTTCCGTTTAACAAAGGTGTCTGCCCGTCCAGATAGGTCAGCACCTCCCTGTCATCGATAAAAATTGCTATCGCAGCTCCCTTGCAAATAATTTTAAACCGGTGCCACAGGCGTGGTTTAGTCAGTTCCTTGGCGGAGGAAGCCACTGATTTTAATACGATTGTTTTGGAACCTTGTTTTGTAGTGGTTATTTTTTCGAGCTTAAAAGGACTTTCACTCGCCGCGTCCAGGTGAAAAGCGTAGGCTAAAGAATCAGTGCCGTTTCGAAATATAAACCGGATATCGCTTCGCCCGCCACTCCATGGGGCCGGCACCCCTACAAAATAAGGTTCCCATAGTACTTCACCAGTCATTACATAGTTCGTCCATGCGCTATCGCCAAAAAACAAACTACTGGTCCTGGTGCCTGCCGAAACAATGTCATCACTTTTGTTTAAATTCCATCCGTGCGAGCCCTCTGGCTCAAAAGAGCGTGATGCCAGCATTTCGCCCCAAAGCCCTCCATTGACGGAATGATAAATATGTTCTAATAAGTCACCGTAAATATTTTTATTCACCTGCCCGGTAACCTTACCCGCATTTACCTGGATATTAACCGTCGTATCAGACGCAGTCTGGTTATTGCCTGTCTGCGCCATGCCCGCTAAAGCAACAAAGGCGAAAAATAAACCCAGGCCCGATTTTAAAATTTTTATGCTGACTGACATTAATACTTTACTTTATAAAATTTATAACCGAAAATGAAAATAACTATGTAACAGATGATAGGGAGATAATAAGCCTGTGCTACATTATGATTAGCAATTAATCCCATAAGCCATGGGAAGCATGCACCGCCCACTACACCCATCGAAATAAAGGAAGATGCCTGTTGTGTATGACCGCCAAGATTCTTCAACCCCAAGCTGAAAATGGTTGGAAACATGATGCTGAAAAAGAAATTAACCATCATCAGCGCAATAAACGATAGCCAGCCGAAGCCTTGCGCCACAGTTAAACACATGATGATGCTACCTATTGCGAAAGCTGCCAGTAATTTATTGGGGGCAATAAACTTCATCAGGTAGGTGCCTGTGAAACGACCAAGCGCCATCATCCCCATAAAAACACTCATATACCTTACAGATGATACTTTGCTAAAACCCATAATATCATGCCCGTAGTTGATGAAAAACGCCCAGGTTCCGGCCTGCGCAGCTACGTTAAAAAATTGGGCTATTACGGCCCACACAAAATGCCGGTGCAGGTATAATTTCTTCTGAGGTGCAACATCGATGTTCACTGATTCAGTATATCCCTCCGTTACTGCGGTGTGCGGGTTAGATAGTACCGGGATTTTAATAAACAGAAAAACAATAGCAATAAGGGTAATAACACAACCAATACTTACATACAGCGTTTTAACAGAAGCAAGATCTGTAGATTTGCCGCCATTCGTACTGATTAAAAAAAAAGAGCCGATAAACGGGCCGATGATGGTACCTACCGCATTGAATGATTGGGAAAAATTAATCCTCCTGTCGCTGGTGCGTTGATCTCCCAGGGCCGCTGCAAACGGATGAGCGACAGTTTCCAGTGTCGCCATACCACAACCTATGATAAATAAAGCTATCCTGAAAAAATCAAAAGAGGCTGCATTAGCTGCAGGTACAAATAAAAACGTACCTAAGGCAAATAAACCTAAACCAAGTATAACCCCCGGTTTATAGCCAAACTTCTTTAAAAAATAGCCGGCCGGTATGCTCATAACGAAATAAGCTCCAAAAATTGAAAATTGAATGTATGTTGACTGGGATTTGGATACTTTTAAAATATCCTGAAAATCTTTATTCAGCGAATCGCTCATGGAATGTAACAACCCCCACATTAAAAATAAAGAGGTGACAAAAACAAACGTTACAATAAACTTTTTTTCGGTGAATGCTGCTTTTTGCATTTGCTGGGGCTTTATTATGGATTAAGATTATCGGATTGGGGCTTATCGTCAGATTCAAACAAGCCGGCAGCGCCAATTAATGCCGCGTTATCGCCCAGTTGCCCTAACATAATATGGGTTGCCGTTAATTGTTTTTTAAGAAAGGGAAGAAAAAAAACGGAAGCTTTGGCGATATTGCCGCAAATAATCAGCACATCCGGGTTCAACTGCTTTATAGGTTCTGCCAAAAATTCGCCCATATTTAAAGCGAATTCTCTGAAAACATGGCGGGCAATTGCACTGGTTTCGGCTATAGAAGCAAGCTCCCTTACACCTACTACTGCTAATCCGCTTAATTCGCTGTAGCGCTTCAGAAACCATCTGGTGGATAAATGATCATCAGCTATGCTGGTTTTAAAAGGTAGACTCCCTAAATTGAGATCTACTTTTACATTATCCTTGCAATGAGCCGAGCCAAAACCTGTGCCAAGCGTCACGCCCATAACATTTTGGAAATCTTTACCGGCACCTGCCAGCACTTCACCGGCTATGGTGGCCTCAGCATCATTTCTAAACCGTATCAATGAAGGGTTTAATTTCAAAACCGCGGCCAGGTATTGTTTGATATTAATCCCATAAAGCGATTCATATTTATTTAAGCCGGTAATGTAGGATATGCCGTTTTCATAATCGAACGGGCCCGGCATGGCAATGCCCAATCCTGAAACCGGCCATTTCCCTTTTTTTATAGCTAACTCGAAAGCGCTTTCCCATGCTTTCAAAATGCTACTAGCCGAGCCTTTACTGCTCAATTCGATTCTAACCAAACTTTCTGTAATGATATGGTTGTTTTCCATATCACATACGGCCGCAGTAATATGTGAACCTCCGATATCGGCAGTTAAAATATAAGGTGTTGATAATTTATCAATTTGCATCATTTCTTTTTTAACGATATAGCTATCTAAGTTAAATCCGTTTACTAATCTATTTCACTTCTTCCAAGTATATCGCCTGCCCGCCCGATGGCTTCAGGCTCACATCCAGTACGGTGGCCGCATTCGCCAAACGGTTGTCAACACGCACATGGGTTGCTGTAGCAACTGCCATATCATCATTGTAAATGGTTGCCTTATACTTTTTATTTTTATCCAAAAACTTTAAGGGTACGGTCAAGTTACGGGCTTCGTTGTTGGTAATAGTGCCTACAAACCAATTTGCACCCTTTCGCCGGGCTGTAGTAATAAACTCACCGGGCGCCCCTTGTACCACCACCGTCTCATCCCAGGTGGTTGGTATCTTTTTCCAAAATTCCAGTTCCGGTTCACCGTGGTAATTCAATGGCTTATCATACCAAAATAATGTTTGTAGGGCGCTGTAATAAACGGCTGCCAACGCCAGTTGATGAGCATGTGTAGTTTTTATACGTTTATCAAAATAACAAATGGTGTAATCTGCAGGGCCGGCAATAAAACGTGTAAAGGGCAATATGGTATTATGCGTTGCATCCGGAAATTCTTCATTGCCCCTGATACCTTCAGCGCTCATTAAATTCGGCCAGGTGCGCTGCTCCCCGGTAGGGCGCCAGTCATCATGAATGTCCAGCATCATTTTATTTGCCGCCGCCTGTTGAATAGCTCTCTGTATCCAAACCGTCCAGCGGTTGGAGCCAACCTGTACAAAACCAAATTTTACACCTTTAACCCCCCATCTATTATATATAGCGAAAAGACTGTCGCTTTGCGCATACAGGGCCTGTTGATTGGCATATAACCAAACGCCAATACCCCTCTCCTTACCATATTGTATAATACTCGGTAAGTCAAAATCAGGTATGGCTACTTTAGTAGCGTCAGAGTTAAAGCTGAAGGCAGGCCCGTACCAGTTCCAGTCAAATAAAACATACTGCAGGTTTCTGTCTACCGCAAAATCAATATTGGCTTTGGCATCTTCAGTAGTTTGTTTCATAACCCTTATTTGCTTACCCGGTTTTATCCAACCTGGGCTAACTATTTTGCTTGCTTCATTTAAATTAAGCAAAAGATAATTGTGCTCGATTAAATCCCCCGCTTTTTCTGCGGCCATAATAACCCGCCATGGTGTGCCTATAGGGGATATTAACTGCGCCTCACCAAACATGGATGAAACCAATGTGTTAGGTTTGTTGATACTTAATTTAAATTTGGTGCGGGCATAGTCTACCAGTTTTGCCTCGGCCAGACATGCAAATAAACCATTGGGTAATTCCAGCGTTAACGGGCGTTCACTTTCTCCAGACCAGTTAGCCAGCGGCAATTTACTGTAGGGCCCCTGTGCCCAGTTGGCAAACCAGGCCATTGTACCTTCGGGTAAACTAAACTCTGTATTTTCGGCAGTTATATTGTAATAAGTGCCTTTAGGATTCTCAGGGAAATAATAGCGTATGGCAACACCTTCATTGTAGGCCCGTACCTGAACGTGCATCACATAGATGGGGTTATCATCTTTTACCAGGGTAACATCAGTTTCGTTGTAATAGTCCCTGAT
>CAZZVY010000148.1:0-8394 GCA_964657585.1 uncultured Mucilaginibacter sp.
GTCATGCTGAACCTGTAGCACCTCCCCTAAAGCTTGTTAAGGTTAAGCGTTATCAATGTCACTGCTCATAGCCGCAGGGGTTACGCTATGATACCTCAATTATTAATCTGCTCAATCCTGTCCGTCCGCAATGGAACCAGACAGGGCCGGAAACAATGCGCTAAAAGGTATATCGGCCAGGTCAATGCCGGCTGCCCTGTATGCAGAGGTAGCTGCCTGTTGCAGCGCAGGTGATACCTTAAAAAGCGTACCGGGCATAGCTGCCTGCCCCTTAGCGCCTGGCATTTGGCAATGTTAATACGGAAATTATTGATATAGCAAGAAAAATTTTTAAAAAGAGATAAGAGGAGGGAGTGGTGAGTAGTGAGTAGTGTTCGTGATCAATCTTTAATCTCAATCTCAGCTTAACTGCTTTACGAAGCTATGATATGCTTATTGGCTTTAACGCCCATAGCAACAACTTTAGCGGCTATTGAGGCGGCATCATAGCCGCATTCGGCCCAAAGCTCGGGCTGCTCGCCGTGTTCAACCACTTTATCGGGAATGCCCAGGCGCACTACCTCTGCCTGGTATTTATTATCGGCCATAAACTCCAGTACCGCGCTGCCCATGCCGCCTTCCAGGCAGCCATCTTCAACGGTAAGTACCTTGCTGTAGCGGGTAAATACTTCGTGCAGCAGAGCATCGTCAAGCGGTTTAACAAAGCGCATATCATAATGGGCGGGGTAAATACCTTCGGTATTTAATTGGGCAATGGCTTTTACAGCCTCGTTGCCTATAGCGCCAATAGTTAATATAGCCAGTTCGTCGCCATCGCTTAGTTTGCGGCCTTTGCCAACCGGTATGGCTTTAAAGGGCCTTTGCCAGTCAACCATTATGCCGCTGCCGCGCGGGTAGCGTATCACAAACGGCCCGGCATCATCCAGCTGGGCGGTATACATCAGGTTGCGCAGTTCTTCTTCGTTCATGGGCGATGATACCACCAGGTTAGGGATGCAGCGCATGTAGGCTATATCATAAGCCCCATGGTGGGTGCCGCCATCTGAGCCGGCCAGGCCTGCACGGTCAAGACAAAAAACCACGTTTAATTTTTGTATGGCAACATCATGTATCACCTGGTCATACGCGCGTTGCATAAAGCTGGAGTAAATGTTGCAGAAGGGGATTAAACCCTGTGTTGCCAGCCCTGCCGAGAAAGTTACCGCATGCTGCTCGGCTATGCCCACGTCAAAAGCGCGGCTGGGCATAGCTTTCATCATTAAATTAAGCGAGCTGCCCGATGGCATAGCCGGGGTTACGCCCATTATTTTGGGGTTTTGCCGGGCCAGTTCTATTATGGTATGCCCAAACACATCCTGGTATTTTGGCGGCTGGGGCTTATCATAAGCTGTTTTTTTGATCTCGCCGGTAATTTTATCAAATAAACCGGGGGCATGCCACTTGGTCTGGTCTTTTTCGGCCAGGGCATAGCCTTTGCCTTTTACGGTTATGCAATGCAGCAGTTTGGGGCCGGGTATACCGCGCAGATCGTTTAAAACCTTTACCAGGTGCTGCACGTCGTGCCCGTCTATCGGCCCAAAATACCTGAACTTTAAGGCCTCAAAAAAGTTGCTTTGCTTAAGTATGGTGCCTTTAATGCTTTTCTCAATCTTTTTGGCAATAGTAAACGCATCGGGCCCAATAGCCGATAGTTTGTTCAGCACGTAGGCAATATCATCCCTGAAACGGTTGTATGATCTGGACGTGGTAATATCGGCCAGGTATTCTTTCAGCGCGCCCACGTTAGGGTCTATAGACATGTTATTGTCGTTCAGTATCACCAGCAGGTTAGTGTTTTCGATACCGGCATGGTTAAGGGCCTCAAAGGCCAGGCCTGCCCCCATGGCGCCATCGCCAATTACGGCTACGTGCTGGCGGTCGGTCTCGCCCTTATAGTGCGATGCTACGGCCATGCCTAAGGCTGCCGATATAGAGGTAGAGGAATGCCCTACGCCAAAGGTATCAAATATGCTTTCAGACCGTTTGGGGAAACCGCTGATGCCGTTATGCATACGGTTGGTATGGAAAACATCGCGGCGGCCGGTAAGTATTTTATGGCCGTAGGCCTGGTGCCCTACATCCCACACTAACTGATCATAAGGGGTGTTTAATACATAATGCAAGGCAACGGTTAATTCAACTACGCCCAGGCTGGCGGCAAAATGCCCTCCGTTTACCGATACCACATCAATAATGTACTGGCGCAGCTCCTGGCAAACCTGCTCAAGTTCATCCTCGCTAAAACGCTTTAAATCAGCTGGTTGATTTATGCTTTGTAAAAGATTACCGGCGGGTACCTGCATTGATGTGTATTACGGGATATATAACTTACAAAGTAAGGAAATTATAATTAAATTTTTTGCCTTGCCGGCTTA
Organism: uncultured Mucilaginibacter sp.; assembly: GCA_964657585.1. Classification (GTDB taxonomy): domain Bacteria; phylum Bacteroidota; class Bacteroidia; order Sphingobacteriales; family Sphingobacteriaceae; genus Mucilaginibacter. The sequence goes on from CAZZVY010000148.1 coordinate 2,415, forward strand.
AATGTTGTAAACAATATATTTATATACGCAGATATGCCCGGCAATGTTATATTTGAATAAATGACCGCTGCCGATAGCTTTGAAATTAAACTGCCGCAATTTGAAGGGCCGTTTGACCTGCTGCTGTTTTTTATTGAACGCGATGAGCTGGATATACATGAAATATCCATTACTAATATCACTAACGATTTTTTGGACTACCTGCACCAGATGAGCAGCCTTAACATGGAGATAGCCAGCGAATTTATTTTTGTAGCCGCTACCCTGATGCGCATTAAGGCCAAAATGCTGCTGCCCCGTTACGAGACCGCTACCGATGGCAACGAAACAGACCTGAAGGAAGACCTGATACGTAAGCTGATGGAGTATAAAAGGTTTAAACAGCTATGCGATGAACTGCGGCCTTTTGAAGAAGAGCGCCTTAAACAGGAAAAGCGCGGCAGCATAAGGTTTGACCTTGAACAGGTTGAACAGGTAAGCGCCCCGGGCGAGGAACTATTAACTATAAGCCTGTATAAACTGATGCTTACTTATGAGCGGTTGAATAAACGCTGGCTTACACGTACCGAAGCGGTGGTGCATACCGTAGTGCAATACCCTTACACCATTGAACAGCAAAAAAAGGTAATAAGCAACCTGCTGCAAATAAACAGGCGGCTGGATTTTAAGTCAATTGCTGGCAGTTCGGAAAACAAAGTGCATTTTGTATACAATTTTTTAGCCATGCTTGAAATGCTGCAGCAGGAACTGATTGATATACAGGTTGGACTGGGTTTTAATAATTTTTGGATAGGGTTAAAGGGGGGTGGAGGTGATTAGAGATGGGTTAATTAGGCGGTGTTATTAGTTAGTTAATTTCTTAACCTAATCATTAATTACCTAATCACTAACCACTATTTATTACCTTAGCCCTGATTTAGAGATTGCTATGAAAAGAGATAAACTGATATTTGAATTGCTGGATGAAGAACAGGCCAGGCAGGAAGAAGGCCTGGAACTGATAGCTTCAGAAAACTTTGTAAGCAAGCAGGTAATGGAGGCTGCCGGTTCGGTGGCTACCAATAAATATGCCGAGGGTTTGCCAGGCAAACGCTATTACGGCGGCTGCCAGGTGGTTGATGAGATAGAAACCATTGCCATTGAGCGCGCTAAGCAACTGTTCAACGCTGCATGGGTAAATGTGCAGCCGCATTCGGGCGCGCAGGCCAATGCTGCAGTAATGCTGGCCTGCTTAAATCCCAGCGATAAGATATTAGGGTTCGATCTGTCGCACGGGGGTCATTTAACCCATGGTTCGCCGGTTAACTTTTCAGGCAAATTATATGAGGCGCATTTTTACGGCGTAATAAAAGAAACCGGCCTGATTGATTATGAGCAGCTAAAAAAAGTGGCTCTGGAGCAAAAGCCCAAGATGATCATCTGCGGGGCTTCGGCCTACTCGCGCGATTGGGATTATGCGTTCATCCGCTCCGTAGCCGATGAGGTGGGGGCCCTGGTACTAGCAGATATATCGCACCCGGCCGGCCTTATAGCCCGCGGCTTATTAACCGACCCGCTGCCGCATTGCCATATAGTTACCACTACCACGCATAAAACCTTGCGCGGCCCGCGCGGCGGCATAATTATGATGGGTAAGGATTTTGAGAACCCATGGGGCTTAAAAACACCTAAAGGCGAGGTGAAACTAATGTCGGCCTTGCTGGATATGGCTGTTTTCCCCGGTACGCAGGGCGGCCCGTTAGAGCATATTATTGCCGCTAAAGCCGTTGCATTTAGCGAAGCTTTGAGCAATAGTTATATGAAATACATTTTGCAGGTAAAAAAGAATGCCGATGCCATGGCCAAGGCGCTGGTGGCACGCGGCTATGATATAATATCAGGCGGTACAGATAACCACATGATGCTAATAGACCTGCGCAATAAAAACATAACCGGTAAAATGGCCGAAAATGTTTTGGTACAGGCCGATATTACTGTAAATAAGAACATGGTGCCGTTTGATGACAAATCGCCTTTTGTTACCTCGGGCATCCGTATTGGCAGCGCCGCTGTTACTACCAGGGGTATGAAAGAGAAGCAGATGGAGCAGATTATACAACTTATAGACAGTGTGATAAGCAATCCTGAAGACGAACATTCCATCAAAAAAATACGTAAACAAGTACATGCGTTAACAGAGAAGTTTCCGCTGTATAAGTAGCTATTTTGATTGCAGAATTGGTTATTATTCCCCCTAATGAAAAAGAAAGACTTGAGGCGCTAAGATCATACGATATCTTAGACAGCGCCGCCGAGCAGGAGTATGATGCCATTACCAAGCTGGCATCATATATATGTAAGGCGCCTATTGCCTTAGTTTCGCTTGTTGATGAAGACCGGCAATGGTTTAAATCTCGCCAGGGGTTGCATGCGCAGGAAACAGAGCGTGCCTACTCTTTCTGTTCGCACGCCATTAAAACGCCTGATGTATTATTTGAAATTGAGAACGCCCATCTGGACGACCGCTTTAAAAATAACCCTTTAGTAACCGGCAGCCCCCACATTGCCTTTTATGCCGGAGTGCCTTTGGTTAACGAAGACGGTTATGCCCTCGGTTCATTATGCGTAATTGATGATGTGCCCCGCAGGTTAACACCCGAACAGCGCGACGCACTGCAAATACTGGCAAATGAAGTAATTTCTCATTTCACATTACGCAAACAGAAAAAAGAGCTGCAATTAACCCTGCGCCAGCACCAGGAATTTTTTAATTTGTTTAATAATTCGCCGGATATTCATTGCATTATAGGCAGTAATGCAACGGTTGAATTGATAAACGATGCCGTAACCAATATTTTAGGTTATAAACCTGCCGAAGCCATTGGTATGCCCGCATGGAGGTTCTTTAACAATGCGCTTGATCAAAACCAATTAATTGAACTCAAAAACCGCTCATGTAACGGGCAATCTGCCGAGATAGAGTCGGAAATTTTTAGCCGTACAGGCGAAATTAAATGGTTATGCTGGTCGGTAAGTTATAAAAACGGCAAATGGTACACCAGCGGGCGCGATATTACCTATCAAAAAAAGCTGCATGCCGAACTTGAACAACTCTCAGTTGTGGCAAGTAAGATAAGCAATGGCGTGGCCATTATGGATAGGAACAATAAGACCATCTGGATAAACAGCGCCTTTACAAAAATTACCGGTTTTGATATTACTGAGGTTGATAACAAACAACTGAGCGAAGTTTTAAAGGGCGATTATGACGACCCTGCCATATTAGCAAAAGTTGATGAACTGATAAAGACACAGAAACCCTTTGAAATAGATTTGCAGATCATCACCAAGGAAGGGAAAACGCTTTGGCTGTCAATAATCAACTCCGTGATACTTGATGACGATGGTAATATAGATAAGTATATAAAGATACTGGTTGATATATCAGACCGTAAACGCACGGAGCGCGACCTGAGCATACTATCATTTGCGGCCCGTAAATCGCCAAGCGGTATATTGATACGTGATAAGGAAACACGGGTGATCTGGATGAACGAGGCTTTTGAGCATATAACCGGCTACACGCTGGCAGAAATGGAGGGCGAAGTATTTGGCGAAAAGTTATTGGGCGAAGACAGCGACAGGGAGGTTTTTGCAAAGGCGCAGTATTTGATAAAAGCCAACAAGCCTTATGAGGTTGAAATAAAAATATACAAAAAAGACCGAACGCCCGTTTGGGTATACCTGTCAAACAGCCCGCTGTTTAATGATATGGGCGATGTAGACCGGCAGATAGCAGTGATGGTGGATGTTACCGAACGTAAATCGGCCGAGCTGGAACTTACCAAGCTTTCGCTGGTGGCCAGCAACTCGCGTAGCGGCATGGTAATTAACAATGCCAATGGCGAAGTGGAATGGGTGAACGATGCTTTTACTGCTATAACTGGTTATGAGTTAAAAGAGGTTCAGAACCATCACCTGGGCGATGTGCTGAAAGGCGAACTTACAGATGTAAGCATTATAGAAAAAACACGTGAGCTGTCAGAAAATAAACAGTCATTTGAGGTTGACCTGCTGGTTTACCGTAAAGACGGGCAACCGCTATGGATATCAGTAATTAACTCGGTTATTTTAGATAACAAAGGCCAGATAGATAAATATATTGAGGTAGTGATTGATATAACTGCCAAAAAGAAAACCGAGATTGAACTGATAGCAGCCAAGGAAGAGGCTTTACAGCTAAGCCGCGCCAAAGAAATGTTTATATCGGTAATGAGCCATGAAATGCGTAACCCGCTTAACGCGGTGATAGGCATAGCCCATTTGCTGCAGCAGGAAGAATCGCTGCCGGAGCAGGCGGAAAATTTTAAAGTGCTCAAATTTTCTGCCGATAACCTGATGATGATGATCAATGACGTGCTTGACTTCACTAAAATGGAAACAGGCAACGTTAAGCTGGAAAAGGCCGTTTTTAACATACGCCAGCTTGTTGAAGGTGTAGTTGCCACTATGCAGTTTAAGGCACGCGATAAAAATATTTATGTTAAAAGTAACATTGATAAAGACCTGCCTGCCGAAATAATAGGCGATAGTACGCGCCTGGTGCAAATACTGTTAAACCTGACGGGCAATGCTGTGAAATTTACAGAAACGGGCGGCGTAAGTATTGACCTTAATGTTTTGGAGCAAACACCAAAATCTGTACGGATACGGTTTGCAGTTACTGATACCGGAATAGGAATTGCAGAAGATAAGATTAATAGTATATTTGAGTTATGGAAACAGGCGGATGATGATACTACCCGTAAATATGGGGGCACCGGCTTAGGGCTTGCCATCAGTAAACGGCTGGTTACCCTGCATGATTCAAGAATTAACGTTGATAGCGTTGTAGGCCATGGGTCAACATTTTGGTTTACTGTAACATTTAACAAACCTGCAGGCCATGCAGCAAACAAAGCAGATATTTTGGACGACACCCTTAAACTTAATGCCCTTGTGGTTGATGATAACCAGATAAACAGGCTTATTATTAATAAAGTACTTAAAAAGTGGGGCGCCGCTGCCGATTTTGCCGAAAACGGGCTTGAAGCTGTGCAGAAGATCAAAAGTAACCGCAACTACGATGTTGTACTGATGGATATACACATGCCCGAAATGGATGGTTTGGAAGCTACCCGTATAATAAGGGAGATACAGGAACCATATTTCCAGCAATTGCCTATAATTGCGCTTACTGCTTCAATGGTTAATACCCAGTTAGAGAGTATTTCAAAGGCGGGTATGAATGATTATATCTTAAAGCCTTTTGAGCCCAAAGGCCTGTTTGAAAAATTAAGCCGCTACCAGCAGCAATAAAAAAAACAGGATACCTTTCGATATCCTGCTACAAACTAACCATTAACTAAATCATGAATTAAACACCCTTATTTATACGCAGGGGTGGTTAAATAAGTTATCGTATTATTAATTATTGTTTATAATTTTTAATTACCTGCGGCAACTTGCCAATTATGTGGCAAATGGCGCCTGGCTTGTACACTTCGGGCTATCATTCAATAATTTGTAATGGTTTATCTTTATAAATACCACCCTGTACAGCAGTTATACTGCGCTGTCCGCACCTGTACCGCTCCAGGTGCGGACGGACAACTTACCTTAAGCGGCGCTGTTAAGATGTTTTTGTTTATCCGAGGAAAAAGGAACAGGCTACAGTGGCTATGAGCAATAAAAGCCCCATGCCCTATAAAATAAAAAAGCAGGCTATTTTTCAATATACCTGCTTTTACTACTTAACTAACTGTTATTACTAACGCTCCTGGGTACTTTTACGCAAATGGTAAAAAGAAAGTTATGGTTTATTAATAAAACTGGAGTCCGGGATAACAAAACGGCAAAATGCCTACTGCCTCAACCCCTTATTAAAGCCAGTGCTTTAGCATTGCAAGTACTTTTCCCTGAATTAGGGAACACTAAGTTGGTGCAACTTGCAGTAGCTTTA
>CAZZVY010000149.1:0-8309 GCA_964657585.1 uncultured Mucilaginibacter sp.
CGAGGATGTAAGCGAGCGTTTCCGTGCCTATGGCTGGCATGTGCAGGAGGTTGATGATGTTAACGATATACATGCCCTTCAGTTGGCCCTCATAAATGCCAAGGCTGAAGCACAAAAACCATCCCTGATACGTGTACGCTCATTAATAGCTTATGGCAGCCCTAATAAATCGGGCACGGCCGGCTCGCATGGTTCGCCGCTGGGCGCTGACGAAGTTAAGCTGGTTAAGGAGTTTTTAGGTTTTGACCCAGAAAAATCTTTTGAGGTACCGGCCGAAGTGCTGGAGTATTACCATAAAGCCGGTGAAAAGGGCGGCGCTAATGAAGAAAAATGGAACAAACTATTTGCCGATTATAAAGAACAATTTCCTGAATTAGCCAGGGAATATGAAACCGCTGTGAAGGGCGAACTACCTGAAGGCTGGGATGTTGACCTCCCGGTATTTAAGGCATCAGACCCTAAGGTAGCCACCCGTGTTGCATCGGGCAAGGCCTTGAACGCAATAGCTGCGAAAGTACCTTATCTGATTGGCGGCGCAGCCGATCTTTCCCCCTCTACAGAAACTAATTTAAAAAGCTTCGATTCCTTTACTTCCGAAAACAGGACAGGGCGCAACTTCCACTTCGGCATACGCGAACATGCCATGGGCTCGGCAATGAATGGTATGGCCTTAACCGCAGGCATTATCCCTTTTGGTGCAACATTCCTGATGTTTTCAGAGTATATGCGCCCGCCAATCCGGTTAGCATCTATTATGAAGATAAGCCCGATATTTGTTTACACGCATGACAGTATTGGTCTTGGCGAAGATGGGACCACTCACCAGCCGGTAGAACAACTGGCTTCGTTACGGTCCATACCGCGTATTACCGTTATACGCCCTGCCGATGCCAATGAAACAGTTGAAGCCTGGAAAGTTGCGGTAAGGCATAAAGGCGGCCCGGTTGTATTGGTATTTACCCGCCAGGGCCTCCCTATTATTGACCAGGATAAATATGCTAAGGCTGCAGAATTAAGCAAAGGCGCTTATATCCTGTCTGAAGCCAGCAAAACCCCTGACCTGATATTAATGGCAACCGGCAGCGAAGTAGCTTTAATTATGCAGGCCCAGGCCAGGCTGGAAGCTGATGGAATATCAACCAGGGTAGTAAGTATGCCAAGCTGGGAACTATTTGAGCAGCAAAGCGCTGATTACAAAGAAACTGTTTTACCTAAGGCTAATAAAAAACGCCTTGCGGTAGAAATGGCATCGCCTATGGGCTGGCATAAATACATAACCGATGAAGGCGATATGTTGGGTATGGAAACATTTGGCGAATCGGCACCCGCCGAAGACTTATACAAGCATTTTGGGTTTACAGTTGATAACGTAGTGAACAAGGCGAAGGCACTTTTGTAGATATTAGACGTGAGATTTAAAATATGAGACCCCTCCAAAGTAGTTCTATCTCACGTCTAATATCTCATATCTCGTAAAATGGATTGGGACAGTAGTTTAATAAAGCATTTGCAATGGTCGGGCGAGATCATTAACCAAATCGGCAAGCAAAAAGTGGCTGAACAAATTGCTGCGATGGTTAAAAACGGCGATGTGCTTGGCATTGGATCTGGCTCAACTGTTTATTTGGCATTAATTGCCATTGCTGAAAGAATAAAAACTGAGAACCTGCAAATAAAAGGCATACCTACATCATTAGAGATAACCTTGTTTTGCAGCAAGCTGGGTATTACACTAACCAGCTTAATGGAACATAAACCCGATTGGCTTTTTGACGGTGCTGACGAAGTTGACCCCAACAAAAGCCTGATTAAAGGCAGGGGCGGGGCCATGTTTAAAGAAAAGCTGTTGATGAGCAGCAGCCCCGTGAATTATATAATAGTTGACGATACAAAGATAGTAGACAGGCTAAATACCAACTTCCCGATACCTGTTGAGGTTTTTCCGCAAGCCTTGCCGTATGTAGAGCAGGGATTAAAAGATATAGGCGCAAGCAGTATTACTTTGCGGCCGGCAAAAGGGAAGGACGGCCCAATAATAACAGAGAATAACAACTTTATACTGGATTGTTACTTCGGCGAAATTACCGGAACATTGGAAAACGATATTAAAAATATTACCGGTGTTATTGAAAGCGGACTATTTATAGGATATGACCCTGAAATTATAGTTGCAGCTAACAATTAAGCATTTTAGAGGTTATCCAAATTAGATATATATGTATACGCCCTGTAAGGGTTTTAACAAAAATAATAAAAAAATGACAACTAACAAGGTTAAGCAAATACACGAGTTTGGTCAGAGCATCTGGCTTGATTTTATTGACAGGGAGATCATATCATCCGGCAAATTGCAAAAAATGATTGATGAGGATGGCATACGGGGGGTTACCTCCAATCCGGCCATTTTTGAAAAAGCCATCAGCAGCAGCGATGATTATGATGCCGATATTGCGGAACTGGCCAAAACTGTAGACAATAATGAAGACCTGTTTTTTGAACTGGCAATAAGTGATATTCAAAAAGCGGCCGACCTTTTTAACGGCGTTTACAACGAGGGTGTGGTTGGTGCCGACGGCTATGTAAGTTTGGAAGTATCGCCGTTTTTAGCGCTGGATGCTGAAAAGACAGCCAGGCAGGCCGAAGAGCTTTGGAAAAAAGTTGACCGCAAGAACGTGATGATAAAGATACCGGGCACTAAGCCGGGTTTGCAGGCTATAAGGGAAACCATTGCCAAAGGCATTAACGTAAACGTTACCCTGCTATTTGGCTTGCCGCGTTACGAAGAAGTGGCCGAGGCCTATATTGCCGGCCTGGAAGACCACCTGGAGGCGGGCCATTCTATAGGCCACATCTCATCGGTAGCCAGTTTCTTTTTAAGCCGGATTGATGTATTGGTTGACCCGATGCTGGACGAAAAAGGACTGGGCGATCTGAAAGGTGAGGTGGCTATTGCATCGGCAAAAAAAGCCTATGAGATATATAAACGGATATTTAGCGGCGAACGCTGGGAAAAACTGGAAGCACAGGGGGCAAAACCACAGCGTTTGTTATGGGCCAGTACCAGCAGTAAAAACCCGGCTTTCAGGGATACTAAATATGTAGAGGCATTGATCGGTCCGGATACCGTTGATACCGTTCCGCTGGAAACGATTGAGGCCTTCCGCGACCATGGCATCGCCGCAGATACATTGATGTTAGGGCTTGAACAGGCTACCGAAACGCTGGACAGGCTTCGGGCTGCAGGTATTGATATAGATCACATAACCCAGCAGTTAGAGGATGAAGGCATTGAGAAATTTAACAAGCCTTTTGAAAAATTATTGCAGGCCATTGAAGATCAAAAGAATAAATCCTAACTGCCAGCCAGATGAACAGCGACCGCATCAAGATCTTATTTTTTGACATTGGCGGCATATTGCTAAGCAATGGCTGGGGGCACCAATCGCGCAAACTGGCTGCCGAGCAGTTTAAATTAGATTATGACGAAGTTAACGCCCTGCACAATTTTATATTTAACGTTTATGAAATTGGCAGCATAACACTGGATGATTATCTGGATACGGTAGTATTTAACCAGGAGCGTGATTTTACCCGCGAAGACTTTAAGGCCTTTATATATGAACAATCCATAGAACTGCCCGGTATGCTGCAATGGCTTAAGGAATGGAAAAAAGATTGCGGGTTCAGGCTTATCTCTATAAATAACGAAGGTAAAGAGCTTAATGATTACCGGGTAAAAAAGTTTGGTTTGCACGATTGTTTTGACGCCTTTATATCATCGTGCGAGGTTAAAATGCGCAAACCCGATCCCGGAATATTTAAACTGGCTATGGGTATTGCGCAGGTATCGCCTAAGCAGTGTGTTTATTTTGACGACCGGATAATGTTTGTAAATACCGCACAAAAATTAGGCATCAGGGCGTTTCAGCATACCGCGTTTGAAACCACGCGCGAGATATTGGAAGATTTAAAAAAGGAAAACTTCAATTAACATGAGCGATACAGATAAAAAATATGCCTTCGGCATGATAGGGCTGGGCACTATGGGCCGCAATATGCTGCTTAACATGGGCGACCATGGCTATGCCGGCGCCGGCTTTGATAAAGATGCCAGTAAAGGCCAATTGCTTGAACAGGAAGACAAGAACAAGAACCTTAAAGGTTTTAGCGATATAAAACCCTTTGTAGCCAGCTTAACCAGTCCGCGGGCTATTATGATGCTGGTACCCGCCGGCAAGATTGTAGATGACGTAATTGCCGAACTGCTGCCTTTGCTGGATAAAGGCGATATAATTATTGACGGCGGCAACTCGCACTTTACCGATACTAACCGCCGTGTTGATGAACTGGAAAACCAGGGCTTCCACTTTTTTGGTATGGGGGTATCGGGCGGTGAAGAAGGCGCGCGTAACGGCCCGAGCATTATGCCGGGCGGCGATAAGGACGCCTACAACGTTATGAAGCCTATACTGGAGTCGATAGCGGCCAAGGTGAACGGCGAGCCCTGTGTAACCTACATCGGCCCGGGCGCTTCGGGTCATTTTGTGAAGATGGTGCATAACGGCATTGAGTACGGCTTAATGCAGCTGATTGCAGAAACTTACGAGATAATGAAGGTAGGTTTAAACATGGATAATGCCCAGATGCAGCAGGTGTTTGCACAATGGAACGACGGCCGGTTAAAATCATTTTTGCTGGAGATCACAAAAGATATATTGCTGTTTAAGGCGCCGGGCACCGATCACTTGTTGGTAGATGATATTAAAGACGAAGCGCGTGCTAAAGGTACCGGTAAATGGACATCGCAGGTTGCTATGGATTTGCAGGCGCCTATTCCCACTATTGATACGGCGGTTTCCATGCGCGATCTTTCCAAGTATAAAGAACTGCGCGAGGAAGCAGCTAAAATATACAGTACAAATGCAGTAATGCTGGATGCGGATAAAGAACTGTTTTTAACCGAGCTGGAACAGGCGTTTTACTTTGCCATGATCATCTCTTACGCACAGGGGATGCACCTGCTCACCAATGCCTCTGCCGAGTATCAGTATGATCTTAAACTGGCGGAGATAGCTAAAATATGGCGGGGCGGCTGTATTATCCGTTCAGGGTTCTTAAATGATATTTACAATGCCTATACCAAAAAGAACGATCTGGCGCATTTGCTGCTGGATAGTGATGTGCAGGCGTTGGTTAGTGCAGCAGTGCCGGGCGTAAGGTCGGTTTTATCAAAAACCATAGCCGCAGGTATTGCCGCTCCGGCTTATTCGGCCAGTTTAGGATATTTTGATAATTTCAGAACGGCAAGGATGCCATCTAACCTTACACAGGCGCAGCGCGATTATTTTGGCGCACATACTTATGAACTGATAGGCAAAACCGGTACCTTCCATACCCAGTGGGTTGCCAAACCATCTAACTAACAAAGCAAACGGAGAAAATGAATTCGACCATAAAATCTGAACCCACGGTATTCGTTATTTTTGGCGGCACCGGCGATTTAAACATGCGTAAGCTGGCCCCTGCCTTGTACAACCTGTTTTTAGATAGCTGGCTGCCCGCACAATTTGCAATTATTGGCACAGGCCGTACCCAGTTTACCGACGACCAATACCGTGAAAAGCTGCTGGAAGGCATTAACAGTTTTTCGCGCAGCGGCAAGGCTGATGAAAAAAAGTGGGAAGAGTTTTCCCAGCATGTTGCTTACCAGGTATCAGATATCAAGGACTCAGAAACCTATAAAGAATTTGGCGCCAGGATAGATAAATTGAATGCCGACTGGAAAACGAAAGCCAACGTGATCTATTACCTGGCTGTTTCCCCTAATTTTTTTCCGATCATCGCATCAAACCTGGCTAAGGCCAAGCTTACGTCTGATACCAAAAGGGTACGGATAGTTATAGAAAAACCGTTCGGGCATGACCTGGAAACCGCTAAAGAATTAAATGCGCTGCTGGCCAGTATTTTTGATGAATGCCAGATTTATCGCATAGACCATTACCTTGGTAAGGAAACGGTACAAAATATAATGGCGTTCCGCTTTGCCAACTCGCTTTTTGAACCGATTTGGAACCGTAACTATATTGAACATGTGCAGATATCCGTAACCGAGCAGTTAGGGGTAGAGGAGCGGGGCGATTACTACGATGGTTCTGGCGCACTGCGTGATATGATACAAAACCACCTGCTGCAATTACTATGCCTGGTAGCTATGGAAACACCTATCAGTTTTGACTCGGACGAAGTGCGGGGCCGTAAGGTAGAGGTGCTGAAAGCAATGCGCCGGTTCAGTGCGGACGATGTACGCAATTCGGCAGTACGCGGCCAATATGCTAAAGGCTGGATGGAAGGTAAAGAAGTACCCGGCTACCGTGACGAAGCCAATGTAAACCCCCAGTCGAACACCGAAACATTTGCCGCTATCAAGTTTTTTGTAGATAACTGGCGCTGGCAGGGGGTACCGTTTTATCTGCGCACGGGTAAACGTTTGCATCAATCCGCATCGGTCATCACTATACAATTTAAAGACGTACCTCACCGGGTTTTCCCGTCGGAGGCTGCTGAAAGCTGGCAGCAGAACCGGTTGATCATCAGCATACAGCCGGAAATGAGCATACGCCTGCAGGTACAAGCTAAACGCCCCGGCCTGGATATGATACTAAATGCCGTTGATATGGTGTTTGACTATAAAGGCACCTACACTAACCAGGCGCCTGAAGCTTATGAAACCCTGCTGCTGGACACTATGCTGGGCGACCAGACCCTGTTTATGCGCGGCGACCAGGTAGAAAGCGCCTGGGAACTCATTATGCCGATACTTAGCGCCTGGCAAAATAAAAAGAGTTTAAGTTTCCCTAATTATTCGGCAGATTCATGGGGGCCGGAAAACGCCGAAGCTTTGATAGCGCGCGATGGTTTCCATTGGTTTACACTGCCACTCAACGGTAAAAAATAATATGTCTGTTAAACTAAATATTTTCCCGGCCGAAGCTGAAGTGCTGGCCCGCCTGGCTGATTATTTTATACAGGCGGGACAAGAAGCCATATTAGCTAAGGACAGATTTTCGGTAGCCTTATCCGGCGGGTCATCGCCAAAAAAGCTATATCAATTGCTGGCGTCGCCTGATTACCGGGACCAGCTGGACTGGACCAAAGTTGATTTCTTTTTTGGGGACGAACGCAACGTGCCGCAAACCGATAAGGACAGTAATTACCTGATGGCTAAAACGGCGCTTTTTGACCCGCTTAATATTTCGCATCAAAATATCTACGCTGTAAATACCTCATCAGGCCCGGAAGGCGCTTCCAAAGAATACAGCATTGCTGTATTAAATTACTTTAAGGGCGCCAACCAGGAATTTGACCTGATATTACTTGGTTTAGGGGATAACTCGCACACCGCCTCTTTATTTCCGCATACCCGTGTACTGCATGAACGCACCGCGTCGGTAAAAGAGGTTTACTTAGCCGATCAAAATGTTTTTCGTATCACCATGACTGCGCCTTTAATAAACCAGGCCAGGAACATTGCCTTTTTGGTTTACGGTGAAGCTAAGGCAGTAGCCGTGCATCATGTTTTAGAAGATGAAACCAATATTGAAGAATATCCTGCGCAATTGATCAGGAAAGAAGGCGTACAATGGTTTTTGGACGAGGCAGCGGCAAGTCAATTAAAAGGATTGTAATGTAAGCGTTATTTTGAACTATTATAGAAGAAAGACGAGCCAAAAACACGATAACAAATTGAATATAAACCAGATAATCTATAAGAGTAGCATTATCCAACTTAATCATGATGCGATATCCTTACCGGCGGCCCTAATTTAACCTGCCCGCTGGCTATCTGTTTTTGTAAGGCTGGCGACCATGATTCGCGTCCGCCAAAATCCTGCACCCAGTAGTTATTATATTGCACAATCCCTACTTCTTTAAATTTAGGGTTCATCAGGTTCTCGCAGTGGCCGGGGCTTTCAAACCAGTCGTGCATAACTTCTTCAATGGTAGGTTGGTTTTTGGCAATATTTTCGCCAATGTAAAAAGATTTGTAGCCATTCATTTGGTAGCCGGCCATTACAATACGGTCTTCCATGGTGCGGCCATCTTTGCTGGTATGGCTAAAATAATTTTTGTCGTTCATGTCTTTGGCATGTCCGTAAGCCGATTTTTGCAAATTGTTGTTCCAGGTTAACGGTGGTGCGGGCGGAAACCACTTGCTGCCGCAGTTGCACCCCTGTTGCCGGGTGGTGTTTATATAATATAAAAACTCCTGTTTAAACCTGTCGGCTGTTGCAGGGGCCTGTGCGTGGGTT
>CAZZVY010000150.1:0-8267 GCA_964657585.1 uncultured Mucilaginibacter sp.
AGTAACCGTGGGTACTATGTTTGAGGGTTCGCATGTTCCTCTTAGGAAATGGTTTATAGCTATTTATATTTTCACTTCACATAAAAAAGGTATTTCATCTATCCAGTTGGGCAAAGATTTGGGGATTACTCAAAAATCTGCTTGGTTTGTTCTTAGTCGTTTACGCAATAACTTTCAGGCCAAAAGCGATGTGAAGTTTGAGGGGATTATCCAAACAGACGAAACTTTTTTGGGTGGAAAAAACCATAATAAACACGCATCAAAAAAAATAGATAATGCACAAGGCAGAAGTGTAAAAGATAAAACACCTGTACTTGGTGCTATAGAAAACGGCAATCATGTTTTTGTAAAAGTCGTACCTAATACACAATCAAAAACGTTAAAACCACTTATTATGGATTTAGTAGAAAAAGGCTCAATCGTTGTTACAGATGAGTATAACGTCTATAAGGGATTAGATAAAGACTATCAACACGAAGTAGTAATGCACAAAATTAAAAAGTTCAAAAATTATGACGGTTTTCATACTAATAGCATTGAGGGTTTTTGGAGTTTATTAAAACGAGGCATCTACGGAATTTATCATCAAGCAAGCCCAAAACATCTTAACAAGTATTGTGATGAGTTTGCATTTCGTTATAATACAAGAAATATGAGCGAAACTGAAAGATTTAGTGTTTCTTTATTACATACTGAAAAAAGATTGACTTACGCTCAATTAATAGCAGACTAAACTTTTATAGCATTTTAAGCGTTTATAAAGCATGAAAGAAAACAAAGGGCTAAATGATAAGCAACTTGTAGAAAAGTACGAAGCGGGTGCTATAAACCTGCCAAAGGTGCTTGAAAAATCTTTTGAGAATTACACTCCTGTAAAGCGTATAGTTGCTGATAGGGCTAAGAAAAAAACTGACAAATAGCCTTTTGTTACTGAATTTGCCTATTTTAGTAACGCCCTCGTAAAAATCCTAAATAAAATTCGAGAGTTTAGTTATAACTAAACAATAATGAGTAAGTTTGACGTAGAAAAACTTGATGTAGATGGAGTGACCCCATTTTACAAGTTAATAAAAAACGACAAATGCCTTTTTGATGATTACATGGACGGACTAAAAAAGTCAGGAAATAGAAAATCTGAAATAGGTAGCATTTTTAGTATTATCAATAATGTTTCGAGATATAAAGTTAACGAGTGCGAAACACCTAAAAAACTATTTGCAAGTTTAAAAGGCTATTATAAAGTTATTGATTTTGAAATTAGAAAAAACGGTATTAGGGTTTATGTTTCACTTTATTTAGATGGGTATCTTTTGTTTTTTGGAGGTGAAAAGCAAGATCAAAATCGAGATATCGCATCGATGAGAGCCATAAAAAAAGAATTTTTAAATTTATAATCATGATTGAAAGAACTGAAATTTTAAGTATGCCTGAATATTGGTTTCAAGATGCTCAACTTGATCTTTATAATCAGGTCAGGGGTTATATGAAAAAAGAAAAAATCAACAATGTTCAACTAGCTGACAAATTGGGCGTTCACAGAAGTTATGTTACTCAAATTTTAAATGGAGAATATAATTATTCATTGAGAAAGTTAATTGAAATTTGCCTATCAATAGGGATCGTGCCGAAAATAAATTACACAGCACTTGAAGATGTAATCAAAGCTGATGCTGAAAAAAAAACTAATTTTTCATACCAAGAATTTTCATCATTAAAAGGAAATCTAACGCTTGTTCATTCTTCACTTGAGCCAAGTTATTTTGACGAATATAAACCCTCAAATGATATTTCTATTAAAGATGTTTTGCTCCATCAACAGTCTAACCAAATTGCTTTATAATGCCTGAAACTCCACCATTTTTTTACGGAATACTTAGAATACTCGATTGCGGTTTTCAAGTAGAAGAAGGAATACAAGCCGATATAGATGCCATGCAAATAGGGTACGGGATGAACTTTCTATTTGATGTCGATAATAACTGGATTGACTTTGTAATAAGGGTTGATTTTAAAGATGTAAAAACGGGAATAACCTTTGTTACAGGGACAGCAAAAACAATTTTTAGTATAAGAGATTTTAAGTCGTTTGTAGACGCAAACGACAAGATAGTTTTCCCCAACGGTTCGTTAGAAAATTTGTTTGGAATATCTTTTGGTCATCTAAGAGCGTTATTGGCGAAAAATTTAGGTGGAACAAAATATTCACAAATATATGTGCCTGTTATAAACGCCAGTGTTGTTTTTAATGAACTATTACAGATAAACCTTGAAAAGTTCAAACAAGCGCAAGCAGACGGTATAATAGAAGTAATTAAAAAAGAAGAGCGTCAAGAAGTAGAGAAAAGTGAGGTAACAAAAAAAATACCAAGAAAATAAATATTGGAAACCCCAAAGTTAAAACAAAACCAAAAGGATTGGGATTACTTTAATACCCATTTGGTACACCAAAATATATAGTTACCCTAATTTGTATAAATAAAGCAAACATTCTTTATAATGCTATGCTGCAATACGTACATCATCATAGGGCATCCGGCTACAAATCTAAAAATCCCAAACGGCATAGCCATATTGAGTGATAAAATCCGTTGTTCGACAAGCTGCCAATAATACCCGGCACACACCTCTGTCATGGGTAGCACCCGAGAATAAAAAATAAGCGAAAAATTTGAAATCAAAATATATATTTGCCTTATATTCTCAAGGGGGTGCCTTGCTTTGAGCAATCAAACTGAAAGACAGGCTGAGATCATACCCATTGTTGACAGTTGGGAGTAGTGAATGGTGAATTAATTTATATTCCCTAATCACACTCCCAATTTTCACATGCACCTGATCCGGGTAATGCCGGCGTAGGGAAGGTAATAGTTATTGTGCTGCGCGCCCACCCTGCGTGCAGGTATTTTAACAGGTTTTATTTTTATCACGTTGAAAAAATTATTTACGGCTATCACGGCCCTGCTGTTGCCTGTCCTGGCAATGGCGCAATTCACCCTGTCCGGAAAGATCACTGACCAGCAAACCGGCGCTGCACTGCCCGGCGCTACCATCAATTTGGAAAACCAGCAAAACACCGTAAGCAATGCCCAGGGCGTTTACCTTTTCAAGAATCTCAAAAGCGGCAGTTACAGCATTAAGATAACTTATATAGGTTATAAAACGATCCAAAAAACTATTGCTGTAACAATCAATACCACCAGCGACTTCTCCCTGCAAAAAGGCAATACCCTTACCGAAGAAGTGACGGTTAGTGCTACCCGTGCATCAGATAACTCACCTACGGCTTTTACTAACCTGAGTAAAAAGGATATCGACAAAAATAATTCGGGCCGGGGCTTTGAATACTTATTGGAGCAAACGCCTTCAACAGTAGTCAGCTCCAATGCCGGGGCTGGCGTGGGTTACACCAATATCCGTATCCGCGGGTCTGATGCTACCCGTATCAACGTTACCCTGAACGGCATACCACTGAACGATGCCGAAGACCAGGGCGTTTACTTCGTCGACCTGCCCGACCTGGCCTCATCAACCGATAATATACAGGTACAGCGCGGCGTGGGTACGTCCACCAATGGCGCAGGCGCATTTGGGGCAAGTATCAATATCCAGACCACCACCCGGCGCGATTCAGCCTATGCTGAACTGAACAATTCAGCCGGTTCTTATGGTACAGTTAAAAACACAGTAAGCATTGGTACCGGTTTGCTTGGCGGGCATTTTACGTTTGACGGCCGTTTGGCGAGGATAAATTCAGACGGATATATCGACCGGGCATTTTCAAAATTGAAATCCTACTTTTTAAGCGGTGCTTATTATGGCAAAACAAGCGTATTGCGTTTAAACGTTTTTTCGGGTTACGAGCAAACTTACCAGGCCTGGGATGGCGTACCGCAGGACAGCGTGCTAAAAGGCAACCGCCGTTATAACGAGTTGGGCTATATTAACAGCAGCGGCACCTATTATAAAAACCAGACCGATAATTACACCCAAAACTATTACCAGTTACTGTACGATCAGCAATTGGGCAGTAAACTGTCCTTCAGCGGGGCGCTGCATTATACCAAAGGATTTGGTTATTATGAAGAATATAAGAATGATGCCGACCTGAGCGACTATGGTATTACCCCGGTTATAATTGGCGGCGTAACCATCAACCAAACCGATCTGGTGCGCCGCCTGTGGTTAAATAATGATTTTTACGGACTGACCTATAATTTGAATTATGTACCAACAAACAAACTCGATTTAAAACTTGGCGGCGCTTATAACGAGTATAAAGGCCAGCATTATAATAACATTGAGTGGACGCAGCAAAGCACCAATATCCCTCCAGACTATGAGTACTCACGCGATAATGCCAAGAAGACAGATTTTAATATCTTCAGTCGTGCAGAATATCATTTGGGTGATTATGTGCTGCTATATGGCGACGCGCAATACCGTCATATATACTATTCGTTTTTAGGGTTCGACAGGAATTTGAACAATGTACAGCAAAGCGTGCAGCTGGATTTTTTTAATCCTAAAGCTGGGATCACTTACACTTTGAACAGCAACAGCAATGTTTACGGTTCGGTAGCCGTTGGCAACCACGAGCCCAACCGCAGCGATTACACCAACTCATCACCCGCCAGCCGCCCTAAAGCCGAACATTTAACTGATTATGAAATTGGCTACCGGTATAATCAGTCAAATTTTGGTGCGGGAATAAACGGCTTTTATATGCTGTACAGGAACCAACTAATATTGACCGGTTCTTTAAATGACGTTGGCGAAGCCATCCGTACCAACATCCCGGACAGCTATCGTGCCGGTATCGAAGGTAATTTTCGTATAAAAATAGCGCAGCCATTAAGCTGGTACGCCAATGCTACTTTAAGTACCAACAAAGTGAAAAACTTTACCCAATACCTGGAAAATTATGATAACAATACTTTAGTAGCAACCAGTTATGCTAAAACGGATATTGCTTATTCGCCATGTTTTACCGGTGCAAGCACTATTAGTTACCAGGTAATCAAAAACGGCGAGATAGCCTTCATCAGCAAATACGTAAGCAGGCAATACCTGGATAATACCTCAACCCAAAGCCGATCGCTGGATGGCTATTTTGTAAACGATGTGCGCCTTAATTACAATTTCAGCATTAAAGGCGTTAAAAACATAGGCGTGGGCTTATTGGTTAATAACGTTTTCAGCAAAAAATACCAGTCGGACGGGGCAACCTATCCCGACATTGAAGGCGGCAAGGTGCTGAACTATAATTATTTTTATCCGCAGGCACCGATAAACTTTCTGGCATCAATAAATATTAAATTTTAAAACGTCAAGTCATGCTGAACTTGTTTCAGCACCTCATCATGTAAGTCTGAAGTGAACTGATTTACTGGTAAGTGGGTTGCCGAAATAAGTTCGGCATGACGGAATACCGGTATATGGACCTGCAACACTGGATACACCTCTTTATGGAGCAATTGCGGCAAACCACCTTGTTGGAGTGGGTGGCGGTTACGCTGGGTGTGGCCGAGGTGCTGCTGGCCAAGGTTAATAACATCTGGTTGTACCCTACCGGTATTGCGGGGACGCTGCTGGGCATCTACTTTTTTTTGATAGCCGGGCTATATGCCGATTCGGCCCTGAACTGTTACTATGTGGTGATGAGTTTTTACGGCTGGTATTACTGGATAAAAAAACGCAATGAGCCGCCGGTAAAAATAAGCTGGGCCACCCGGCAGGAATGGATAGTTGCCCTGGTGATAACCTTCGGGGGCTGGGGTATTTTATACTTTCTATTAAAAGCCTTTACCCCGTCAACCGTGCCGGTCTGGGATTCGTTTATATCGGCAACCGCCTGGGCGGGCATGTGGCTGCTGGCAAGGCGTAAACTGGAAAACTGGATATTCCTGAATATATCCAACCTGTTCGCGATACCATTACTATTCTATAAACAACTTCCTTTATTTGGGATACTAACGTTTATCTTATTTATAGTAGCCTTTTTCGGGTTTTTCCAATGGTTAAGGATTTGGAGAGATGAAAACAAAAATCAAAAAGTTTCCCCTCCCGGGGGATATTTAGAAGGGGCTGGTAGCGTTGGGGAGGGGGTTCAATGACCGCGCCTCACCCATCAACTTTTATCAGTCCGGACCACACGGCCATCCTGCGTAATAATGCAGCTGAAGCTGAAAAACTGGGCCAGTTGCACCCTGCCCAATTGACCATGGTTCACGAATTAGACTGGTTCAAGTTATTGGTGCCAAAAGTATATGGCGGTTTAGAAACCAGTTTGCCCGACCTGGTGCGCCTGCAGGAAGCTATTAGCTGGGCGGATGGGAGCGCCGGATGGGTAGTTACGCTTTGCTGCGGTGCAGGCTGGTTCGGCGGGTTTATATCGCCGGAAGTTGCGCCGCAAATATTTAACACGCCCGGTCTTTGTCTGGCGGGCAGCGGCGCGGTGAGCGGCGAGGCTGAAATAACCGTCAAGGGTTACCGCCTTAACGGTACCTGGAAATATGCCAGCGGCGCGTACCATGCTACGCATTTTACCGCCAACTGCCTCATCAAAAAAAATGGAGAGACGGTGCTGGATGCTAAGGGCGAACCATTGGTACTGCCGTTTATCATCAATAAAAAGGACGTTAGCCTGCTGCCAACCTGGAAATATATCGGCATGGTAGCTACCGGCAGCCATTCGTTCCATATCAGTAATGTGGCAGTTGCCGTTAATCGCAGTTTTCACATAGATGCCGGTTTTGCGCAGGTTAACGGCGCATTGTATCAATATCCGTTTTTGCAGCTGGCGGAGGCTACGCTGGCCGTCAACCTGTCCGGCATGGCGGTGCATTTTATTGATCTGTGCCGGGATATATTTATAGATAAAAAGAAGCAGCCAAAATTAACTGACACCCAAAAAACGCACCTAAATGAAACTTTAGAGTATGCAGTGAACAATTTGCAGTTATCAAGAAACGTGTTTTTTAACGCGGTGGACACATCATGGAAGGTGCCCGGCGCCGGTGAATTAAAAGCAGTAAGCCAAACCAGCAGGCAACTGGCCAATGCCTCCCGACAGGCTGTTGACCATTTATACCCTTATTGCGGTTTAATGGCCGCCGCGCCTGATACCGAAATAAACCGCGTATGGCGCGATATTCATACCGCGGGGCAGCATGCGTTGCTTACCTTTGAAGAGTAGGAACCAGATTTTAGATACAGCATTTCTGGCGTTCATTTTTTTAATAGTGCAGTAAAGGTAGTTTATACATAACTACACCTAAGTATTAGCTACCTGGCAATGTATAGTTAGTTTATCTGGAATGCCTTGCCTGCAATATCCCAACACCATCTTAACAAAAATATCATATTGTATATTTAACCTCATTGCTGATATTTGCCCGATACGCAAATCTCACTATCATGAGGCTTAAACACCTGCTGCTTTTAACCTGTACTATATTTGTCTTTGCTGTATCGGCACAAAACAAAAAGAAGATAACAACCGCACCCAGCGCCACACTTGCCCGGCCAAAACTGGTGGTTGGTATTGTGGTTGATCAAATGCGCTGGGATTATTTATACCGTTATTATGACCGTTACCAGTCTGGCGGGTTTAAGCGCCTGCTGAGTGAGGGGTTCACCTGCGAAAACACCAATGTTGATTATATCCCTACTGTTACTGCCGCCGGGCATAGCTGCATTTACACCGGGTCGGTGCCGGCCATACATGGTATTGCAGGTAACGACTGGATCGTCCAGGCCACAGGTAAAACCATGTACTGCACTGATGACTCTACAGTAACCACTGTGGGCAGTAATTCGGCAGCAGGCAAAATGTCGCCGCGTAATTTGCTGGCAACCACAATAACCGATGAACTGAAACTGGCTACCAATTTCCGTTCAAAGGTTATCGGTATAGCTTTAAAGGACAGGGGAGGCATCCTGCCCGCAGGTCACGCCGCCAATGCTGCCTACTGGTTTGATGATGCCAGCGGCAGTTGGATAAGCAGCACTTTTTACATGAAAGACTTGCCGGAATGGGTAAAAAAATTCAATGATCTAAAACTGCCTGAAAAATATCTGAAGGGCGACTGGAACACGCTTTATCCGCTAAATACCTATGTGCAAAGCAGCCCTGACAACAACCGTTATGAAGGTAAACTGAAAGGCATGGATGCGCCGGTTTTTCCTATCAAAACATCAGCTTTATATAAGGGCAATATCGGGATGATACGGACCACACCTTATGGCAATACCTTAACGCTTGACCT
>CAZZVY010000151.1:0-8196 GCA_964657585.1 uncultured Mucilaginibacter sp.
GCCATTTTTAATATCACTTCTTCACATTCCGGGTGGGCCAGTATTTTAGCATATGGGTAGCGTTCTTTAAGTTTGGTTATTTTTTCGCGGCTGAATATCTCGTGTACCATACAGGCGCCGTTCCATAACACCAGGTTGCGGCCTGTCTTTTTCGCCACATAAGCCCCCAGGTTCTTATCCGGCCCAAAGATTATCTTTTGATCAGGCGGTAAGTTCTCTACTATTTGTACGGCATTGCTGCTGGTGCAAACAATATCGCTCATAGCTTTAAGTTCAGCAGTACAGTTTACATAAGTAATCACCAAATGATCCGGGTAATGCTCTTTGAATTTTTTAAATAAATGCGGCGGACAGCTATCGGCTAAAGAACAACCGGCCTTTAGGTCGGGCAGTAAGACCTTTTTTGAAGGAGAAAGTATTTTTGCCGTTTCGGCCATAAAGTGTACCCCGGCAAACACAATAATATCGGCACTGGTTTTTGCCGCCTGCTGCGAAAGCCCCAAACTATCGCCAATATAATCGGCAATATCCTGTATATCCCCTTCCTGGTAATAATGGGCCAGTATAACCGCATTCTTTTCTTTCTTTAACTTTTTAATTTCATCAAACAGATCAAGCGCCGGGTCAATGTATTCGTCGGCAAATCCTTTGATATTAATTTCCGCTAAGGTATCCATTCAACAATTCAAATAATAATAACTTAATTATTTATATAAAATAAACCTATTGTTATTAGGGTGTTAATTCTGTGTATAAATTGATGGCTAAAACAGGTAAAAAGTTTTTTTTGACTTTTTATTAACAAAAAACTGCTATTTTAAAACTGTTAGATTATTGATTTTGAGATGGATATTGCAATCAAATTTTTTATTAAAAACTTATTTGTTAAGATTTTTATTATGTTTAAAATGTTGATTAACGGTTAGGCCTGTCTTGTAAATTGCTTAAAAATAGTTTAGATTTTTGACCAGGCAGGCACTTATCCACCTTTTAATTATTTATCAGTTTTTTGCATACACAAAATTAACATCTTTTAAGCGGCTTGTTAACACAACCCTTATTTTTTAACACCTTTAACTTTTATATGACTAAAAATGTGGATTTCCTGGTAGTGGGGTCAGGTATTGCCGGTTTAAGTTTTGCCCTTAAGGCCGCAAAGCATGGTAAAGTACTGATAGTTACCAAGGCCAGCGAAGATGAAAGCAACACTAAGTATGCCCAGGGGGGCGTGGCAGTAGTTGTGGATAAAATAGAGGACTCCTTTAAAAAGCATATTGATGATACGCTGATAGCAGGCGACGGGCTTTGTGACAAGGAAGTGGTGGAAATTGTAGTAGAAGAGGGCCCTGAACGTATAAAGGAAATTATAGATTACGGGACCAACTTTGACAAGACAAATGATGGTATTTATGACCTGGCCAAAGAAGGCGGCCACTCCGAATACCGGGTATTGCATTATAAGGATATTACCGGTTTAGAGATTGAGCGTACATTATTGAACCAGATACATCAAGATCCTAACATTGAGATACTGACCCACTATTTTGCAGTAGACCTGATAACGCAGCACCATTTAGGTGAATTTGTAGATAAATCAAGCACTGATATCACCTGTTATGGCATATATGCCTTTAATACCTATACCAACGTAGTGGAGAAAATATTATCAAAGGTTACGGTAATGGCATCTGGCGGGGCCGGCCATATTTATGCCATTACAACCAATCCTACTATAGCTACCGGCGATGGCGTGGCCATGGTTTACCGGGCAAAGGGAAAAGTACGTAACATGGAATTTATACAATTCCACCCTACAGCTTTATATAATCCCGGTGATTATCCTTCCTTTTTAATATCTGAAGCGGTAAGGGGTTTTGGCGGTGTATTAAAACGTACTAACGGCGAGGAGTTTATGCAGGAATATGATCCGCGCGGATCATTAGCCCCCCGCGATATTGTAGCCCGTGCCATTGATGCTGAAATAAAAAGATCAGGGGAGGATTTTGTTTACCTGGATATCAGGCATAGAAATAAAAAGGATATTCTGGACCACTTTCCAAACATTTACGCCAAGTGCCTGGATATAGGGATAGATATGACCAGAGATATGATACCGGTGTCGCCGGCCAGTCATTATATGTGCGGCGGCATAATGGTAAGTCATGCGGGCCGTTCGTCAATATTACGTTTATATGCTTGCGGCGAATGTGCCTCAACCGGTTTACATGGGGCTAACCGGTTGGCATCCAATTCGTTATTAGAGGCATTGGTATTTGCACACCGCATTTACGCTGATGCTGTTCAGCAATTTGAGCAAAATGTTATCCCCGCAAATATACCCGACTGGAACGAGCATGGCGTAAAACTAAGTAATGAGGATATACTGGTTACCCACAATATCCGGGAAATGCAGAAATTAATGAATGACTACGTAGGTATAGTCCGTTCAGATTTCCGGTTGGAAAGGGCTATGCGCCGCTTAGGTTTATTATATGAAGAAACAGAAGCCTTTTATAAGCAAACCAAGCTATCTGTTAAACTTTGCGAATTGCGTAACCTTATCCAGGTTTCATATATTGTAGTGAAATCGGCGATGTTACGCAATGAAAGCCGGGGCTTACATTATACTACCGATTATCCGGAGCATTTGCCGGTGGTAGCTGATACGGTATTTTAAATCGAAAGAAGAAATGCCGATTGTGAAATGGGTAAATAAGAAAATTCGGTTGGTCATTTAATATATATATATCATGGAAACAAAAACAGCCTTTTCACCGGTACTAAAGATACCAAACAAGGTAACCAATATTGATTTTTATAAGCAGGCGTTCGGCGCTGTAGAACGTATGCGTTTAAATAATGACGATGGCAGTGTGCATGTAGCTGAATTTGAGATAGACGGGGCTATATTCCATTTGCATGAGGTAACGGAGTATTCTGACATGGTTAGTCCTGATGTGTATGGCATAAGTACGGTAACCATCGGTCTTTTTGTAGCTGATGTGCAAGGGCTGTTTAACCAGGCAATAGCAGCGGGCGCTACCGTATTAAACCCGGTAACCGATTATGAATACGGTTATCGCCAGGGCGACCTGAAAGACCCGTTCGGTCATTATTGGACATTGCAATGCCATATCCCTGCATCACCCGATTGGACGGGATGATCAGTTTGCAGTATTACATAAACTAACCTTCATCCACTAATTTCTGTAACTAAATTTGCCGCCATGCGATTTGATATTATCACTGTTTTGCCAGGACTGCTGGAAAGTCCGTTTGCGCATTCCATTTTACTGCGTGCGCAAAAAAAGGGCATAGCAGAGATACATGTTCATAACCTGCGTGATTACGCTACCAACAAACAAAAAAGTGTAGACGATTATCCTTACGGCGGGGGGAGCGGTATGGTAATGACCATTGAACCTTTTGCCGCCTGCATTGAAAAACTGAAGGCTGAACGCAATTATAATGAAATCATATTTCTTTCGCCTGATGGGGAAACCTTAAACCAGGGGATAGCCAACCAGTTATCTGTCAAACAAAACATTATGTTATTGTGCGGGCATTACAAAGGGATTGACCAGCGCATACGAGATGTGTTTGTAACCCGCGAAATATCCATCGGCGATTATGTATTGTCAGGCGGCGAATTGCCAGCAGCCATTTTAGTAGATGCGGTGGTACGGCTGATCCCCGGCGTACTGTCTGATGAAACATCGGCCTTGTCAGATTCATTTCAGGATGATATGCTGGATGCACCTGTTTACACCCGTCCGGCAGAGTGGAAGGGGTATACAGTACCTGGTATTTTATTAAGCGGAAATACCCGTGAAATAGAAAAATGGCGTTTTGAGCAAGCCCTGGAACGTACACGCTTACGCCGTCCTGATCTGCTGAATAGGGGGGAATAGCATAATGGTTTACTTTATCAGCCTTTGCTACAACCATCTTAAAGCTTCTTAATTACATTGGCCCGGCAGAGACCTATAATAGTTTCAACACACAACTCATGGCAAAACTTATTGCACCGGTTGCGCTTTCTGCTGGTCTTTTTGTGCTTTTTCCTGAGCTTTCTTTAAGGCTTTGGCGGCTTTATCAATGGAGTCCTGCCGGGCCTTACCCGCTTTTTTAATAGAATCCTGTCTGTCTTTTTCGGCTTTCTTCTTTTTGTTAAAAAATCCTTTAAGTAAAAAATTATGCTGTGCCGCTTTCAAATCTTCATTAGCGGTTGTTGTTACCTTAGTTACATTAGCCATGGTAGTCTGCGCCTGGCTCACTGTGTTTTCAAGGTTTTTTGATAATTTATCGCTGTTCAGTAAGTGGCCTATACTGCCCTGTCCCTTGTTTATTTTGGTCACGATGTTGCCCAGTCCATCAGTTATTATAGCAGCGTTATCGGCCACTTTAGTCAGTTTAACAATTATTTTATCAATATCTAAAGGGTTAACTGATGCAAGTTGTGCCCCGTCGGTCACCATTTGCTCTGTGTTTGCCCCGCCCGGGCCTATAACAATCAATTTGTCGCCCATTAACCCATCACTGCCAATACTCATTTTGGCATCCTTCTTTATAAATTTTTTAACATTATTATTAATGGTCAAACTCACCTTTACCATTGTATCATTCTGAATGTCAATTCCTTCTACCACACCTATGTTTATGCCGGCAAAACGTACATTATTGCCTATCTGTAATCCGCTTACATTTTTAAACATGCCATAAACGGTGAAGGTAGAGCTGAACATGCTCTTTTGGTTTCCTATTAAAAATATTCCTAAAAAAAGTACTATAAGTCCCACTACTATAAAGCCGCCTATTTTAACTTTTTGTCCGGTTGTGGTTTTCATTGCTATACAAAATAAGATTTTACAAATTTATTGTCTGATTTTTGCAGATCATTAAACGATCCTTCGGCCACATATCTGCCGTCGTCCATAATCACTACCCTGTCTGCTGTTATTTTAGCGCATTCCATGTCGTGTGTAATAATGATAGATGTAGTTTTGTACTTTTTCTGCATTTCCAGTATCAGTTGGCTTATCTCCCGTGAGGTTATCGGGTCAAGCCCGGTGGTAGGTTCATCATACAGCATAATCTCCGGCTGTACTATCAACGTACGTGCCAACCCGATACGCTTGCGCATACCGCCTGACAAATCCGACGGCATCTTTTCAGCCGCATCAGGCAACCCTACGCTCTCCAGTACATCTGTTACTTTTTTATCCAGTTCTGCCTGGTCGGTAATCTTTAAAACCCGGGTAAGGGCAAATTCCATGTTGTCGCGCACTGTCATTGAATCATAAAGGGCCCCGCTTTGAAAAAGGAAGCCTATCCTGGTGCGCAGCTCCTTTAATTCCTTGTCATCCAGCTGGTCAACATCCTGTCCAAGTACTTTTAGGGTTCCAGCGTCAGGCGACAGCATCCCGACTATGCATTGTATGGTAACAGACTTTCCCTGTCCCGAGCGGCCCAGTACTACTACATTTTCGCCCCGGTGTACCACCAGGTTAATGTCTTTCAGTACCTCCTTATCGCCGAACGATTTTTTAAGGCCTTTAATTTCAATAACAACCTCTTTTTCCGGTGCAACTTTAGTTTGTTCAGTTTGGGGTTTATATTCGGCTGTTTCCATGTTATTTGCTGTAAAACAGAAGTGTAGTTACCTGTACTACAACCATATCAATAAAAAATATCCACAACGAAGCGGTAACTACCGCCGAGTTTGCTGCAATACCCACACTCTCTGTACCCCTGTTAGAGTTAAATCCTTTATAGCAGCCAATAAAACCAATAGCAAAGCCAAAAAAGAATGTTTTAACCAGCGCGGGAAGATAATCGGTATAATCTATAGAAGCTATGCATTTGCTGAAATACAAATGCAGGTTAATGCTGTCGGTAAAGTTAAGCGCCAGGTAACCACCCAGCAGGCTTATGGCATCTCCTATCATCGTAAGCAGTGGTATCATAAAGCAGGCCGCCAATATCCGGGTAACAACAAGGTACTGCACCGGGTTAGCACCCGAAACCTCCATGGCGTCTATCTGCTCGGTTACTTTCATACTACCCAGTTCGGCACCGATACTCGAAGCTATTTTCCCTGCACAAATTATAGCTGTGATAACCGGACCAATCTCGCGTATAACCGATACCGTTAAGGTTTTGGGGAGCATACTTTCCGCACCGAATGCAATAAGCGTTGGCCGTAGCTGAAGAATGAGCACCAGGCCCATAATAAAGGAGGTTATGCCCACCAGCATCACTGACCGGTAACCGATCTCGTAACACTGCCGCACAAATTCCGACCACTCAAAGCCGCCTGAAAATAAATTGCGAAAGAACCGTGAAAAGAAAACGCCCTGCTCGCCCACGCCTTCCAGCCATTTGCGTAATCCAATGGTATTAAGTGCCTGCTCTGCCATTTTTTAAATTTTACTAGGCCAATATATCAGCAGGACTATTAATAATAAGTAACCGGAAGTATAATTGGCTAATTTTTTTGTATTGACAATTGACCTTTACCTTTTGTTTTATTAATAACCGCTTCTTGTAATCAATAAATCATATAATAAGGCAATAACCCATATATAAGCCATAATGCTTATTTATATGTATTTTTGCAAAAACTTTTGACTAAGTCAAGGCTGTATTTTATTATACCTGTACTTAACAGGTTAATTATATTTAATAAATTGGATATGAGGCATTTATGTATAATGTCTCATCATAATACACTTATAGTGAGTACTTATATATCGGCTGAAAATTTAGGCCACTCGTTTCATGATAACTGGTTGTTTAAAAACCTTTCTATTGGTATTAACCGCGGCCGCAGGGTAGCGCTGGTAGGTATTAATGGTGCAGGTAAGTCAACCTTGTTAAAAATACTGTCGGGTAAATTAAGCCCGGCAGAAGGCAAAGTGGTACAAAGCCGTGATCTTAATTTGGGCTATCTTGACCAGGACCCAAAATTTGAAATGGCACATACCATTAGCGATTATATTTTCCATGCTGATAACCGCCAGCAGCAGCTGATACGTGAGTATGAGGAATTAATGGAAAATGATCCGGAGAACATGGGCGAGCTCGAGCGGATTACCGGCGAAATTAGTGACCTGAATGCCTGGGAATATGAATACCAGATTAAAACAATTTTAGGGCGGTTGGATATCCATCATTTAAATCAAGCCATCGGGACGCTCTCCGGCGGCCAAAAGAAGCGCCTGGCCTTAGCACGTTTACTGATAGAAGACCCTGACATTTATATTTTGGATGAGCCTACCAACCACCTGGATATTGATACTATTGAGTGGTTGGAAAAATTGTTGACCGAGGGCAACAAAACTATTTTAATGGTTACACACGACAGGTATTTTCTGGATAATGTATGTAACGAAATACTGGAAATAGATAATGGCAAGATCATTCCTTATCTGGGTAACTACGCTTATTACCTGGAAAAGAAAGCCGAAAGGGAAGCAGCAGATGCATCGGCCTTTGCTAAAAATAGTAACCTGCTGAAAAAGGAATTGGAGTGGATGCGCCGCCAGCCGCAAGCCAGGGGCACCAAATCAAAGGCAAGGATTGACGCTTATTACGAGCTGGAAGAAAAAACCAAGAATCGCGGCCCGAAGGATAAGGTGGAGCTGAGTGTTAAAACCGCGCGCCAGGGAAACAAAATATTGGAATTACATTATTTAAATAAGGCTTTTAACGGCCATGCTATACTCAAGGATTTTAACTATGTATTTAAAAAGGGCGACCGGATTGGTTTGGCCGGTAAAAATGGAAGCGGCAAGTCAACCTTGTTGAATATCATTACAGGTGGTTTGAAGCCGGATAAAGGAGAAGTGGAAAAAGGCGAAACAACGGTAATAGGGTATTTGCATCAGGCTGGTATTACCTTTAAAGATGATGAGCGGGTTATTGATGTAGTTAAAAATGTGGCAGAGTATATTACCATGGCCGATGGTAAAACCATTACCGCTTCTGCCTTGCTTACCTTATTCCTGTTTCCACCAAAAAAACAATATGGCTTTATTGCCAACCTGAGCGGAGGAGAAAAGAAGCGGCTTCAATTAATGAGCCTTTTAATGACTAACCCTAATTTCCTGATATTGGATGAACCTACCAATGATCTTGATATTGATACGCTTAATGTGTTGGAGGAGTTTTTAATTAATTATTCCGGTGTTTTAA
>CAZZVY010000152.1:0-8196 GCA_964657585.1 uncultured Mucilaginibacter sp.
CGATTACGTTTTTCCTATTTATGCCGATCCCCTTAAAAATGGAATAGTCACCGTTGATGACTCGGGTAAAATTATTGCAGTGTCTGACAACGCTGCAGACCATTCTCCTCAAATTGAAAACCTGAGCGGTATTATTTGCCCGGGTTTTGTTAATGCGCATTGCCATTTAGAACTATCACACCTTAAAGATAAGGTGGCCCCGGGCACAGGTCTTGTGGAGTTTATAAAGATTGTGCAGGGCTACCGCAACGCCGACCAGGGCCTTATTGAAGATGCCGCCCTTGCAGCCGACCATTATATGCACAATAAAGGTATAGTAGCCGTTGGCGACATTTCAAACACTGCTGTAACGGCTGCCATAAAAGCTAAAAGCAAATTACATTACCACACTTTTGTTGAAATTTTTAGCTTTTTACCCGCAAAGGCCGACGAAGCCTTTGCAAATGCAACTACTTTATCAGATGCTTTTAAACCGCAATCCTGCTCGGTTACGCCCCATGCGCCTTACTCGGTATCAAAAGAGTTGTTTAAGCTGATAAAAAATTATACGGACAAGAATGCCAACCTGTTAAGCATGCATAACCAGGAATGCGATGATGAGAACAAATTTTTCAGGTACAAATTAGGCAGCTTTGTTGATCTGTACGCCCATTTTGGCATCAATATAGATTTTTTTAAGCCACAGGCCCGCAATTCGCTGCAATCCGTTTTACCGCTGTTAAGCAGCCGGCAGCCTATATTGCTTGTACATAACACCTGCACCAATTTAAAGGACATTTATTTTATTAAACGGTTCGATAAAAAAATTAACTGGTGTTTTTGCCCCAATGCCAATATTTACATTGAAAACAAGCTGCCTAAAATAGAGCTTTTTGTTGGGCATGGCAACAACATTACCCTGGGTACCGATAGCCTGGCCTCAAATAAGGAGCTTTGCATTTTAAGCGAGATGCGCACCCTGCAGCAGCATTTCCCCGCACTGGAAACTGAACGGCTTATTAAATGGGGCACCTACAACGGGGCGGCATTTTTAGGCATTGATAAAGATAAGGGCAGCCTTGAAGTAGGTAAAACCCCCGGCCTGAACCTGATAAGCGGACTGGATGGCATTAACTTTACGCCAGAAACTACGGTAAGGCCGCTGGTTTAACTGTAATTTACCCTTTAAGCGCTGTAAATGTTATTGCAGCGCGTACCTGTAAATCAATTTGCCGTAAATTTTGTTAATGCATTATTATGCCCTTAACCACTCAGATCATCTGGTTATTTATACTGGCCATACCCATTGCCTGCATTGCCTGGACGGTTACGCATGAGGAAGTTTTCCGCGAGCCGCGGCAGTATTGTAGCGCACGGTGCCAGAATGGTAAAACCATAGCCGAACGTAAGTTTTTTTACCTGTTTACGTGCGAATATTGTTTTAGCCATTACGTTACCATTGGGTTTCTGGCACTAACTGGTTATAAACTTTTGTTTACTGACTGGCGCGGTTACCTGATAGCCGGGTTTGCCCTGGTATGGATTGCCAACGTTTACATGAGTTTATTTGGGTTGATACGCAAGGATATAGCCAAGGAGCAGGCTGTAATAGAAGCTATAAAAGAAAAGCAGCAATAGTTTATATTTTATTAAGCCATTAATTAATTACTGGCATATTTAGCATAACCCTTCATAACAAGCGGCTAATTATCAGTAGTTTTATTGCTTGATATAAAAAATACCCCTACTTTTATATTCCTTTTATAAACCAGCGCATGTAACCAAATCAATTACATGAACAAACTTCTACTTGCCCTATTTATGATAACGTGTGTGCTGTGCCTGCGCCCAAATGCGCAGGCGCAAACGCAGGTGGTTATGAACGGTGCGGCAACCGCGCCTATTACATTTAATAACGGAGGCTGCTTATACCGGTGGACGAATACCGACCCGAGCATTGGCTTAGCCGCTACCGGCGGGGGCAACATTGCACCATTTACAGCAGTTAATACTACTAATAAAACAATTGTTGCCTATATAAAAGCTACACCAATAAATGGCAGCTATGCATATGTTGCCAGCCGCAGTCAAAACAATGTTTCGGTTATCGATACCGAAACCGGTTCTATTACAGCCACTATACCCGTAGGCACCTCTCCCTTCGGAGTTTCCGTAACTCCAGGCTTTAGCAGTGTTTACGTTACAAACAGAGGCTCAAAAAGTGTTTCTGTTATCTCAACAGCAAGTAATAGTGTAATAGCAACAATACCGGTTGGAAATAGCCCTGAAGGTGTTACGGTAAGCCCGGATGGCAGCAGAGTATATGTAAGCAATAGCGGAGACAATTCAGTATCTGTTATTAATACAGTTAGTAATAGCGTAATAACCACCATTCGTGGATTTACCGGCCCTGCCGGGCTGGTTGTAAGCCCCGATGGAGGTAAACTATATGTTTGCTGTGATGGTAACGTTTCGATAGTAAGCACAGCTTCAAACTTAATAACAGGCACTATATTATTGAAATACGTTGTTCCTACCCCTGCCGTAGCTATCAGCCCCGATGGTACCAAATTGTACGTAAGCGGTACTATTTTCAATACTATGATAGGTTCTGTGATTGTAATCAATACAACAACAAACACTGTTGCTGGAGTAATTGGTGGTGTAGATAATAAAACATGGGCTATCGCCATGGCTCTAAATAAAGACGGCAGCCTTTTGTATTTTTCTTATAACAGGGATTCAACCAATGCTACTACTCCCAGTTATGTTGCAGTTGCAAACGCTATAACCGGTCAGATTATAGCACAAGATATAGCAGTTGGTGCTTTTCCACAGGGCATCTCTTTAAGTGCTGATGGAAATAAAGTTTATGTTACCAATCTTGCTAACGGGGTATCTGTAATTAGCACCGGGAATAATACCGTTATAAATACTATTAATATAGACGCTGCGAGTGCTTTTGGGAATTTTACCGGCGCAACCCACTGTACAAGCAATCCAATTACTTATGCCATAATTGTCAACCCCACGCCGCCTACGCCTACTATTGTTACCAGCGGCACACTATTGCCTTTATCCACAAACGCCGGTACGGCTTCGGCATCGTCAAGCATCAGCGTACAGGGTTACAAATTAACAGCCGGCATAACGGTAACTCCGCCATCGGGTTTTGAGGTGAGCACCGATAATATTAATTTTAGTCCTGCTGTAACCATAGGCACAGGCGGTGATGTGCCGGTTACAACCGTGTATACCCGGCTGGCGGCAGGCACGCCCGCAGGCATTTACCAGGGAAATATTACATTCAGTTCTTCACCTGCCGCAGATCAGACCATACCCGTATCCGGCAATGTATCCCCAGCCGGGGCGGTAGTACTTAATCAAACTGTTTATAATGGCGATGTGAACCCTCAGGTCACACTGCCCGGTATAACCTGCGCCTACGACTGGAGCACTGATATACCCATAGGCCTTGCCAACGGCACTGGCTTTAAAGTACCTGCTTTTACCGCAGTAAATACCGGTACAAGCCCGGTAACCGCCACTGTAAAAGTCAGCTTATCAAACGGGCCTGAAAACACACCGATAAATTGGGTAATTAATCAGCTTACAGGTAAGGTATGGCTGTTTGATAATAACGGTATAAGTTCCTCTATTGCTGCCGGGGCCAACCCATATGCCGTAATAATTAACAATGCACGCACCAAAACTTACGTAACCAATAATACTTCTGGTACGGTTACCGTAGTAAGCAGCCAGTATAACCCCGGGGCAATCAATTATCCGGTTATAGCAACCATTCCTGTTGGAAAAGGCCCTGAGGGAATGGTGTTGAGCCCGGATCAGACTATCCTGTATGTAGCCAATTCAATTGATGGTACCATTTCTGTAATTGATGTTAAAACCAATACGGAAATAAACACAATCACGGTAAATGGCATTAACCCATCGGGCCTGGCCATAAGCCCTGATGGCACAAAATTATACATAGCCAACAGCGGTTCGGGTTATGTATCAGTAATCAGCGTTGCAACCAATAGCTTAATTACCAATATACCAGTGGGCATGAGCCCGCAAAACATGGTGATCAGCCCTGATGGCAGTAAACTTTATGTAACTAACCAGGGCTCTAATTCAGTTTCTGTAATCAATACCCTTAATAACAGTGTTGTATCTGTAGCTGTGGGTAATAGCCCCCTGGGCATAGCTATCAGCCGGGACGGTACGCGGGTATATACCGCAAATCAAAATTCAAACAGCGTTTCGGTTATTGATGCTGTCAGCAATACTGTTGTAGCAACGGTTAATGCAGGCTCAATGCCCGACGGGGTAGCCGTTAGCCCCAATGGGCAACTGGTATACGTGGCCAGTTACAAATCAAATGATGTAACAGTTATCCAAACATCTGATAATACGGTAATTACTAAGTTTAACAGCGATAACCTGGGTAATGGCGCTGCCTTTAATTTAACAACATCAGGCCCGTCTGCCTGTGCAACGCCATTTTCTTACACAGTTACCGTATTGCCTACACCCCCCGCAATTACTGCTACCGGCTATTTAAGCCCGTTAACAACCAGCTTTGGCGTACCGTCTGATACTACCAGTTTTATGGTATCAGGTGTAAGTTTAACTGAAGGTATACTTATCTCGCCCCCTAAAGGCTTTGAAGTGAGTACCGATGGCATTAACTTTAGCCCTACGGTGGTAGCAGGCGCAGCTGGTAATGTAACGCCAACCAAAGTTTATGTAAGGCTTGCTGCCACCACACCGGTAGGTACCTATCAGGGTAATATTGTTTTAACCAGCGGCAAGGCCAACCCGGTAAATGTACCAACAGCGCCAAGTACGGTAACAGATGCTGTACCGGCAATAATAGCTGGCGCGGTAAGCGGCAACATGTTCACCTGTGCAGGCAGCCCATCGGCAAACCCGTATATACAGCAGTTTACCGTTAAGGCGGTGGCCCTTCATGGGGTGCTAACGGCAACCGCCCCTGCAGGCTTTGAAGTTTCGCTTGACCCAAACCAGGGTTATGCTACCAATATAGATGTCAACAACCTGGATACGGCAGGCAGAAGTATTATCTACGTTCGTTTATCGGCCCTGGCTTCAGGCGCTGCAGCCGGTACAATTAAATTAACCTCGCCTTCCGCAACACCTCAACTAATAAATGTGTCAGGGGTGGCAAACGCATTGCCGGTTGCCAACCCAGTACCATCGCAAACGGTTGTAACCGGGTCGGCCACTGCCGCTGTTACTTTTACAGGTACAGGCAATAACACATTTACCTGGTTTAATGATACTCCAAGCATAGGTCTTGCCGCCGGCGGTACAGGCAATATTGCTTCATTTACGGCGGTAAATACCGGCACCGCACTAGTGGTAGCAACTATTAAAGCCATACCGGTATCCGGCCCGCTGGCCTATGTGGCTAACCAGGGAGCCAACTCGGTTTCGGTAATCGACGTAAAGACCAATAAACTTATAGCCACCATCCCGGTAGGTTCATCGCCGCAGGAAATATTGGCCAAGCCGGATGGCACCAGGATATATGTAGCCAACCATGGTACAAATAATATTTCGGTAATTGACGCCGGCACTAATCAAACCATTGCAACCGTCCTGGCCGGAAATGATATTGCGGGGATATCGCTAAGCGCCGACGGGAGCCAGTTAACCGTTTATAATGCAATGGATGGTACAGTAACCGTTATTAACACCGCAAGTAATACGGTGTCAGCCATTGTTGATGCAAGCGCCTATGGTATTTATCTCCCGGGCACCATATACAGCCCTGACGGCAGCCGGGCTTACATTTATTCAGGCGGCAGTTATGCCATATATGATACAAAAACCAATAAGTACATAGCAAGTGTGCCGGTAGCCACAAGCCCCCAGGGGTTAGCCCTTAGCGCCGACGGTAAAACAATCTATGTATCAGAATTTATACAAAATTCACAATGGGTAGCTGTGGTAGATGCGGCCTCAAACAAAGTTACCGGTATTATTACAGTAGGAAGCGTACCTAAAGGCGTATTGCTGAGCCCGGATGGCGCTACCTTGTATGTAGCCAATGGACTAAGCAATACCGTTTCTATTATTAACCCGGCAACTAACCAGGTAACAGGCAGTTTAAGTACAGACCATTTTCCAACTGCTATTGCTACTACAGGGGGTACCGGCTGCTCCGGACTGCCGGTCAGTTTTAACATTACCGTAAATCCGCTTAAGCCTACGCTTAACGCTGTTGGCATTTTAGATACTTTAACAACAGTTTACGGCGTGCCGTCGGCCACAACTACTTTTACCGTATCGGGCACTAATTTAACTGAAGCAATTACCATAACCGCCCCAGATGGTTTTGAGATAAGCGCCGATAGTTTAAATTTCAGCCCTACCCTGCAAATAGGTACCGGCGGCAATGTGCCGCCTGTTAAAATTTATATAAGGCTGGGCGGCAGTACCCCGGTGGGCGCTTATAATGGCGATATACTTGTACAAAGCCTGGGCGCCGATGATGTTAAACTGCCCACAGCGCCAGTTAATACGGTAACGGCGCCGCTGCAAACAATTTATGCAAGCGCCGTTACCGGCAACATATCTGCCTGTCAGGGGTCGGCATCGGCAAGCCCGTTCCTACAGCAGTTTACGGTTAACGGGGTGTTGCTTACCGATAATATCACACTTAAAGCGCCGGTCAATTTTGAAATATCGCTTAATCCGGCTACCGGTTATACAAACCTTATTACACTTACACCTTCGGCCCAAACAGTTAAACCCGTAACGGTTTATGTCCGCTCAAATGCATCGGCATTAGGTAACATAGCCGGCAGTATATCCCTCACATCAGCCGGGGCAGTGCCTAAATATGTTAATATAAAAGGCAATGTTACTATTACCCCTACGGTAAACCCTGTTAACAACCAGGTAGTGAACAATGGCGATATTACCGCACCTGTTACATTTACCGGTACCGGCAATGCCTACACCTGGGTTAATGATACACCAGGCATTGGCCTGGCCGCTACCGGCGGGGGAAATATTGCCGCCTTTACAGCGGTAAATACTGGCAGCGCGCCTGTTACCGCACACATTACCGTTACCCCGCTGTCGGCCCCGCTGGCCTACATTGCCAATTATGGGTCTAACACGGTTACTGTAATTAACACACAAAACAATCAGGTGGTTAATACTATACCAGTTGGCCAGCAACCCTATGCTACCATTGTAAGCCCCGACGGAGCTTTCATATATGTTGCAAATCAGAAATTAGGCACGGTATCAAAAATAAATGCCATAACAGGACAGGTTTACGGTATCGGCGTTGGTACCAGCCCTAACGGGATTGCCATAACCCCCGATGGAAGCCTGGTATTTGTAGCCAATAACGGATCAAACGACGTATCGGTGATCAGCACCACATCAAACGGAGTATTTACCACCATACAGGTAGGCATTGGCCCGCAGGGAATAGTTGTAAGCCCGGATGGTACACGTTTGTATGTTATCAATAAGAACGCTAAAGTTGATAATATTTATGTAATTGACGTAGCCACCTTAACCGTGATTGGGAAGGTTACTACTACCCAGAAAAGCCCCGAAGGGGCAGTTATCAGCCCGGACGGGGCTACCCTGTATGTGAGCAATTACAACAGCAACTCAGTGTCGGTAATAAATACCAGTACTTTAACCGTAACTGCCACAATAACGGTAGGGGCAAGCCCGTCGGGCCTGTCTTTAAGTCCCGACGGGAAAACGCTGTATGTGGCCAATACAAATTCAAATACGGTTTCAGTAATTAACACAGCAACAAATACGGTAACCGTTGCTGGAATAAAGGTCGGCAACGGGCCTCAGGGTGTATCTGTAAGCCCCGACGGAACAGTTATATATGTTACTAACTCAATAAGCAATACGGTATCTGTTATCAATGCCGTTACCAACACCGTTGTGGCAACAATTGCCACAGGCTCTACACCGTTATCAACCGGCAGTTTTATAAGCAGCGGCACGGGCTGCGCGGGCATCCCAACTACCTTTACAATTACGGTTAACCCAACGGTAACCAGCAGCATTACTGCAACCGGAAGTTTAACAGGTTTAACCACAACCTATGGTACGCCGTCAGCAGCCGAAAGCTTTACCGTTTCGGGCACTGGTATGACCGGAGGTGTCCTGATTACCCCGCCAAAAGGTTTTGAAGTGAGCACC
>CAZZVY010000153.1:0-8182 GCA_964657585.1 uncultured Mucilaginibacter sp.
ACACCCCATGCAAAATCATCCCCAAAAAGTTTTCTGTTGAGTTGTTGTTCCATTATATCAGGCCCCAGGCAGGGCCCAATGTGCCGAATTTAACCGGATAAAAAAAGAAATGCCTCAAAAATTAGTGCATAAATGATGAGCGCATGCTTTTTAATACCAATCGTTCGCGTAAAATGGCTACAAAGCTTAAAATTTTTGCTATGATTTTCATGAGTCAATTATTTATATACCAAAGTAGCCAATATTAATATGATGTATGTAAGTTTTATATGATGTTTATGTTAAGATTACTGCTTCGCAATTAATAGAACAGTAAACCTCTCTTCTGCATTTATTTTCCAATCACACAAACCAGAAGAGGCAATTATCCTACTTTAAATACAGCTAACCTCTATGCACCAATCCAGGCACAAAGTGTTGTATAATAGCAGCATGTTGCCCGGCGTGGGCATGCAGTACATTGTGCATCACCACCAAAGCCATGCTGAAATAAATTATCAGTCCGGTAACATCAACAAGGGTAGCTACAAATGGCGCCGATGAGGTAGCCGGGTCCAGTTTTAATCGTTTCATTAAAATTGGCAGCATGGAGCCGGCCAGCGATCCCCATAATACAATACCTACTAACGAAAAGCCAACCGTAAATGCTATAAGCAGCCAGTAAGGCCCATAAATATTGCTGAAAGCACTCCATAACACAATGCGTAAAAAGCCGATAAGACCTAAGATCGAGCCCAGCATCAGGCCCGA
Source organism: uncultured Mucilaginibacter sp. (assembly GCA_964657585.1). GTDB lineage: Bacteria > Bacteroidota > Bacteroidia > Sphingobacteriales > Sphingobacteriaceae > Mucilaginibacter. Next base: position 751 of record CAZZVY010000153.1, read on the forward strand.
AAGTATCTCGCGCCGCATTACGCGCCACCAGTCGGCTATGGTAACTTCGCCCAGGGCCATAGCTTGTATAATAAGCGTAGATGCCTGCGAGCCGCTGTTGCCTCCGCTTGACATAATAAGCGGGATAAAAAACGTAAGTTGTATCACTACTGCAATCTCATCGTTAAAATATTGCATGGCGGTAGAGGTAAGCATCTCGCTCAGAAACAGGATAATTAGCCAGCCCACGCGCTTGCGTACCAGCCTGAACAGGTTAATGTCCAGGTAAGGCTCATCCAACGCTTCGGTACCGCCAATTTTTTGAATATCTTCGGTGTATTCCTCGTTAGCTATCCATAAAATATCATCAACGGTTACAATGCCCAGTAATACATCTTCGGCATCGGTAACAGGTAGGGCTGTGCGGTTATTCATCCTGAATACATTAATGGCTTCTTCCTGCGGGTCGGTTGCTTTTAGCGCAATGAGCCTGCCATCCATTAACTCACTTATTTTGGTAGACGGGTGCACCAGTAATATTTCGCGTATACGGATATCATCCAGCAAAACGCCTTTATCGCCTAAAACATAAATAACATCAATAGTCTCTGAGTTTTTGCCAAACTGCCTGATGTGGGCCAGCACCCGGTTAACATCCCAGCTTTTCTTTACGGCAATGTAATCGGGGGTCATTAAACGGCCAATGCTGTCCTCTTCATAACCTAACAGCGAAAGCGCTTCCTTACGGTCGGCCGGCGGCAGGTGGGCTATCAGGGCCTTTACGGCATCGCCATGTAACTCGCTGAAAAGAGAGGTACGGTCATCCGGAGGGAGCCCGTTAATCAGTTCAGCAACTTTAGCCCCGGGTAACTTTTTTATGATACGCTCCTGCGTAGGGAAATCAAGGATACGGAAAACGTTTACAGCACGATTGACCGAAAGGAGCCCGATAAACAGTATAGCATGTTCAGGAAAATCATCTATGAGTTGTTCAACATCCGATATATTAAGGTTATTAAGGTACTCGCCAAGCAATTTGTGGTCATTTTGCTCCAGCAACAGTTCTATTTCATCGAACGTTTCTTTTTCCATACGGCTTATCTCCTGCTGTTTTACATGTAAGTAGCTATTAATTATTCAAAGCGGCGCCGCAAAAATGCGTTTAATTTTTCAAAAAATCAGGTGGTATTTCTGTTATATTTGCGCAAAAATCAGCCCCTCCCAACCCTCCCCCGGGAAGGGAGGGCTTTAATAAAATAAGTTATTAAATTATCCCTTACTGGGAATATTTAGAGGGGGCTGATTTATGGGACTACAATGCGGTATAGTAGGTTTGCCTAACGTAGGTAAATCAACACTTTTTAATTGCTTATCAAATGCTAAGGCGCAGGCGGCAAATTTTCCGTTTTGTACGATAGAGCCCAACGTAGGCGTAATTACCGTTCCGGATGAGCGGCTGACTAAATTAACGGAAATTGTTAACCCTAAAAATGTAGTACCCAACACCATCGAGATAGTTGATATTGCCGGCCTGGTAAAGGGCGCCAGCAAGGGGGAGGGTTTGGGTAACCAGTTTTTAGCTAACATACGCGCTACTAACGCCATTATACATGTGCTGCGGTGTTTTGATAATGATAATGTGATACATGTTGATGGCTCCGTAGACCCGATACGCGACAAGGAGATCATCGATACCGAATTGCAATTGAAGGACCTTGATTCGGTAGATAAAAAGGTACAGAAAGTTGAAAAAGCAGCCAAAACCGGAGGCGATAAAGAGGCTAAAAAAGCTTTTGACGTTTTAACAATTTATAAAAACCATCTACTGCAGGGTAAACCGGCACGCACTGCGCCGGTAGCCGAAGAAGATAAAGAATATATTGCCGACATATGGCTGCTTACCGCCAAACCTGTGTTGTACGTTTGTAATGTAGACGAGGCATCGGTAAATAACGGTAACGCTTATGTAGACAAAGTGAAAGCTGCGGCTAAGGAAGAAAATGCCGAGGTGCTGGTGATATCGGCACAAATAGAATCAGAAATAGCACAGCTGGAAAGCTATGAAGAACGGCAGATGTTTTTGGAAGATCTGGGGTTAACAGAATCGGGCGTTAATAAACTGATCAAAGCTGCCTACCGTTTATTAAACCTGGCCACCTATTTTACCGCTGGTGTGCAGGAAGTGCGTGCCTGGACAATTACAAAAGGTTTTACCGCCCCGCAGGCGGCCGGTGTTATCCATACCGATTTTGAGAAGGGCTTTATCCGCGCCGAAGTGATTAAGTATGATGATTTTGTGAAATATAATGGTGTAGAAGCCACTATTAAAGATAATGGCAAACTGGGTATTGAAGGCAAAACCTATGTAGTACAGGATGGCGATATAATGCACTTCAGATTTAATGTGTAAGCCAACAAGATCAAAACCGAAAGCCGGGTAACAAAGTTCGACTTAGTACTCTCCGCTTTTGTAATAGCAGTAATTAATTCTGTCCATCAGGGAATGACTTTTGATTTCAGCAATAAAACAGTATTAATAACCGGCGGTACACGGGGTATCGGGCTGGCCGCTTCAAAGTTGTTTGCCGCATCGGGCGCCAGGGTGATCATGACCTACCGTGCTGATAAGACATCGGCAGAAAAGGCTTTGGCAGAGTTAGGCAGTGGCGCACACCGGCTATTTCAGTTAGATGTTACTGACCCTGCTGCCATTGAAGATTTTTTTACCGCTTGTTTTGGCAATAGCGGCAAACTGGATATTTTGATAAACAATGCAGGTGTTTATATTGAACATAAAATAACATCCGTTAGCTATGCCGACTGGCAAAATAGCTGGGAACAAACTTTAGCTGCCAATTTAAAGGGCCCTGCCAATATGTGTTACCGGGCAACCGAACTGATGATAAAACAGGGCAGCGGCAAGATCATCAATATCTCATCACGCGGGGCTTTCAGGGGCGAGCCCGATCATCCGGCTTATGGGGCCAGCAAAGCGGGGTTGAACGCAATGAGCCAGTCGTTAGCTGTAGCATTGGCGCCGCATGGCATCAGTGTACACATCATTGCTCCCGGTTTTGTAGAAACCGAAATGGCCGAAGATATATTAAACGGCCCGCAAGGCGAAGGCATCAACAAACAAAGTCCGTTTGGCCGCGTTGCCAAACCTGAAGAAGTGGCCCGGCTGATAGCCGTTTATGCCAGCAAAGGTTTAGAATTTACCAGCGCAGGAATTGTTGATATAAACGGCGCATCCTACCTGCGCGGATAGGAGTACATATGTGCCTCCGAATGTTCTGAGACAGATCAGTTTTTTTACTAAGCGGTACAAATCAATTTTATATATTTGCCCTTATAATAAGCTCCCGTAGTTCAACGGATAGAATTATGGTTTCCGGTACCATCGATATGAGTTCGAATCTCGTCGGGAGCACTTTAGCGGTTAATTCCCTGTTAACCGCTTTTTTATTGTACATAGTTGTGTACATTATTTGCAAATGTATCCGGCCTGCCTTTAAATAAACCGGCACAACTACTTCAACATCTCATAACCAGTGTATTATCCGGTAGAACACCGAATGATGAATACCATATACAGACATGATATTGGGTACTTCATCAAGAGTTACCACATGGTCGCTATTATAAACATGCTTTAAATAGTCCTTATCCACTTTGGTAATATGATTGGTATGCCATACCATCCACCACGACCATTTGGCGCCCTGGGCAAGTGTCTGGTCAGGATCAGGCGGGGTAGCGCATTCATGGAAAGCTATCGGCATCTCGTTGCCAACAATTTCGTGCACTTTCTCATACATTGGCAAATGCGGCGAATTGTTATCGTAAGTATCAGCCCCGGCAATATCAACATATGCCCGGCCGGGGTACCAGGCGCTATCGGGTTTACCTGTATAACATAGCACCCATATCAGGTTATTCAGTTTCTTTTTGTGCACATAATAATTATACATGGTTATCCATAAGCGCTTAAACTTTTCGGGGCCTTGCTTACCCCACCAAAACCAGTTACCATTCAACTCATGGAAAGGCCGCCATAAAACTGGTACATGCGCCCGTTTTAATTTTTTCAGCAATCCGGCTTTTTGATCAAGTTCATCCCAAAAGGCTTTGTACTCAGGCGTGCCTTTTTCAAAACATTTATCAATATCAATCATTTTTTGCGAGTTTACGTACCCGTCACCTTTTCCTGGTGCCCCCCAATGCCACATAATGGTTGGTATTCCCCCTTTTTTCCACCATTGGTTTGCATACTTAATTTCATCTTCATTTTTGGCACTGTCTATCAGGTCCATCCCCCTTATGGCCGGTTGTTTGCCGGTAACTTCATTTATATATTTCAACTCGTCAAAGCGCCCAAAATTAGAGACCATCTGTCCGGACAATACCTGTTTACCACGCATGGCCAGCAGATAATTATATAACGCCCTGGCCTCATCCGAAGCCTTTTTATTTGAAAGTTCAATTGGCGGCTGCGAGGCGGCTATTAAAGGCATTAAAAAAGCTAAAACAGAAACAAATGCAGTTGTTTTAAATCGGTATATGATCATATTAGCACATATTTTGCAAAGTTTGGTGATTTACAGTTCAAATAATAGTCTGATTTTTTTACAATACACACGCAAAATCATCAGTTAACCTACCCGACTATTTATTAGCTTAAAGATACAGCTATTGAGGTTAGCCAGCTAATGTGTTATGTTTATTGTTAGGTACCCAAATGTAAAATTTATAAAAGCTAATAACACTGATATTAATGCCGATTTGGTTAAAATCTTAGCCGTTAACAATTAATGTGATGATAAGCAGCCTATGGCAGCAAACTGCAGTAACCTATCAATTATTAATGGTAATAATAAAAGGAAATTAACAAGGAATGCGTATCAAGCTTTGTTTTCTATCATAGTAACAGGGCGCGTAAGTTTACGCACAAGTTTAGGCATTTTTGACAAACGCACATAAAAGGTGGTTCCAAGTTCACTGTTGCTTTCAAACCATATTTTGCCGTGATGTTTTTCAATGATCTGCCGGCAGATGGAAAGACCCAGCCCAAACGATTTTTCTCCGAGGGTGCCTGGGCGTTTTGCCTCGGTAAACATGTTAAATATCTTATTTTTGATAGTATCAGGGATACCTATGCCATTATCGTTTACTGATATCTGCACGTCGCTGGCATTATCGGTGATACTTACCCGGATATCCGAACCAACCGGACTAAATTTAATCGCATTACTGATAAGGTTGCTAATTACCCGCCATATCTTTTCGCGGCTTATCATTAACTGTTCAGGCGCATCCAGTGTATACAGCATTATCTTCTGGTTTTTCTCGGCTGCCTTAAAACGCATCAGTTCTACGCTGTTATTTAACAGTATGTTAATATCAACGGGCTGGGTATGCAGTTCGGCCGCCGTATTATTTGTAGCTTCTAATATCTCATTAATCAGTTCAAGGGTATCATGTGCCGTATCTTTGATCATCTTTAGCAATTCCAATTGTTCGGCAGTATAATCGTTATCATCAACCATTGCACCGGTTAAGGAAGCAATACCGCCCAGGGGGTTACGCAGATCATGCGCTACGGTGCGCAATATCCGGTCTTTTTCCTTACTGCTGTTTTCAAGATCATACAATGTGCGTTCAAGCTCGTCTTTTTGTACAAGTACTTGTTTATTTAGTGCATTCACCATTTTCATTTCCTGGTGAGATTTACGGTAATTGCGATATATCAACAATAAAATTATCAGAGACATGCTCAGAAATATAACCCCTGTATAAAAATATACCCTTTCCTGGTTCCTTAAAGCCTGTATCTGATAATGTTTATTAATATTGTCAAAATGATCGTTAACGTTGCTGGCCTTTAAATTCCGGTTCCGGTTGTCCAGTGAATCTTTAATCTGATGATAGGCTTCTACAAATGGCAGGGCTTTACCCGGCTCGTTCTTATATTTATAATAAGTCGCCATCAGCATATCCCATCCTGCTTCAGCATCACTGTTTTTAACACTATCTAACTGGATACGCAGGTTTTTAAGTAAGGGTAAAAGCAATGCATCCTGGTGTAACTTAATATACAACTGCCCTAATTTAACTTCCGATAATTCTGCATCGGCGCTATCATTACCTTTTTTAAGGTTAGTAGTTATACTTTTTTCAAGTAACTGAATGGCCTTTTGATATTGGCCCTGTGCGCTTAGCACATCGGCCTTATTACCCAAAATAACGGCACGTGCAACTTCCAGTATAGCCGACCGGCTTTTGTACTGTAATTCATTATCACTAATGTATTTAAGTGCATTATCAAAGTAAATTAAAGCGCTATCACGTTTACCATAATTACGGTAACTTAAGGCTATATTGTCCAAAACTTCCTGCTGGCGAAAAAAGGAGGCGAACGCATTTTTGCACGAGCCGCAAAGATCAAAGCTTTGCTTAAAATAGCTGGCCGCATACTTATAATTCCCCTGCTTGTAAGTAATCATCCCCATGCGGTAAGTATAGTCGGATAGGGTGCAGTTATCATAACTATCATGCCCTATCAGGTAACCCTGGTAATAACAAGTATAAGCATCGGTATAACGCCCAAGTTCGAACAAGGCATCGCCTTTGGCAAAATTCGCTTCAGCAGTAAGGGGCGCATATAGCTTAGGGTCGGTGGAACCCTGTATGGTGGTAAGCATACTGTCTGCATACAATAAGGCCTGTCGGTTATTGCGCCTCACATTATGGCTCACAACAAAATGGAAGCTATAAGCGCGGAATTTATCTGCGGTACTAAGATTAGGTAAATCTTTTACAGCCGAATCCAAATAGTTTAGACCTTTTGTAATCTGGTTGGCTTCAAATAACCGGCTGGTAGAATCATATACGGGCTGGAACTCGTTGGAAAGGTTTATTGATGCGGGATGTTTTTCAGAACATGAGGCAATAAGGAAGAATAAAAAAAATATACTGTACAGCCCAGCGTGGGTGTTTGATACAATTGCAGAACGACATTTTTTTGGAAGATAAATGCGCATTAATCAGGTATGAAAAATATACAGCGCCTTTCGGCAATACTTAACTATTATGTAGAAATTTTTTACACTTTTACGATTTTTTTGCACTATAAGTTACTTAAAAGCATCTAAACCTGTAACATCATGCCCGGTAATTAATAAATGTATATCATGCGTACCCTCATAAGTTATTACCGATTCCAGGTTCATCATGTGCCGCATAACCGGGTATTCGCCGGTTATGCCCATACCACCTAATATTTGCCGCGCCTCCCGGGCTATACCAATGGCTGTTTCCACACTGTTGCGCTTGGCCATTGATATTTGGGCGGCGGTGGCCCTGTTTTGATCTTTTAACACACCTAAACGCCACACCAGCAATTGTGCTTTGGTTATTTCAGTGATCATTTCAGCCAATTTCTTTTGCTGCAATT
>CAZZVY010000154.1:0-8171 GCA_964657585.1 uncultured Mucilaginibacter sp.
CAAGCCTCCCCCCGGAAGGGAGGGCCTTAAAACATTAATTTGTCAAAAATATCCCCCTCCAGGAGGATATTTAGAGAGGCTTATGATTTTTTATACTTTTGCCCTCATGTTTACCGGCATTATAGAAATCTTAGGGACCATTACCGATCTGAAACAGGATCAGGGTAATTTACATATTACCGTTGCATCCGCCATCGCGCATGAATTAAAAATAGACCAGTCGGTGGCGCATAACGGGGTTTGCCTGACCGTAGTAGCTATTTCGGATGGGACACATACTGTGACCGCTATTGAGGAAACGCTGAATAAAACGAATATTGGCCATTTAAAAGTTGGTGACCTGGTAAATCTGGAACGCTGCATGCAACTGAATGCCCGGTTAGACGGCCATATAGTACAAGGGCATGTAGATCAGACTGCTGTTTGCACTAATTACCAACAACTGCAGGGCAGCTGGGAGTATACATTTGAGTATGACAGCAAACACGGCAATGTAACTGTTGAAAAAGGCTCCATCTGTGTTAACGGTATCAGCCTTACGGTTGTGAATTCAAAAGCCAATAGCTTTTCGGTAGCTATTATACCATACACTTACGAAAATACGAACCTGCAAAATGTAAGGGCAGGAGATACGGTCAACCTTGAATTTGATATTATTGGTAAATACGTAGCGCGCTTAATGCAGCGTTAACTCTTTGTATGTAATTGGCTTATACGGCTTTTGGTATACGCTATAAAGGCTTGCTGTTTTTCCGGCAAAGTATACGGACGAAAAATATTAAAACAATCAAAGTATTAAAGGTAGTCCCCATAATGATGAATATAAACTAAATTATTAGTTATTAATCATACTTCCAAAATTTTAAACAATTAATTGTTTTAGTTGTCGTGCATATATAATTCACCATAATTAAAGAACAAATGGATACGTTGAAAAAATTTGCCTTGATGGAAAAGATAGTCCACGAGTTAGAGGACCTGAAGCACAGCCAACAGGCAATTATACAAAAGTTAGCTAAAATTGAAGTCGACAATATTGACTTGGGAGATAAGCGACTGGAAAAAGACCTGCCGGATATGCACCAGCGTGTATCAGACAACCTGGATACCATTGCCGGTATATTAGAAGATTTTGCAGCACAGACCGATACGTTTAGCGACAAAAATAATGTTACTGCCTTGCGTGAGCAGGAAGCGCTGGATAACAGAGATTAGCGATTGTTAATCAAGGAATTAGTTATAATAAAGAAAGCCGTCACAACGCGGCTTTTTTGTTTTATTTAATTAGTTACGGTCTGTCAACGCCCTGCCGTTCTACCATCCATCCGGGATATTCCTTTGGCAGCGCACTCACTTCATCTATCTTTTTCAGTTCATCTGCTGATAGTGTGATATCTACCGATTTAATGTTATCCTTTAATTGGTCTGCATTTTTGGCGCCAATGATGGTACTGGTAATGCCGGGCTGCTGCCGTACCCATGCCAAAGCGATTTGTGCGGCCGATGTATTGTATTGTTTACCTATTTCAATAATTAAATCAATAATGTCATACGCTTTATCTTTATTAACCGGCGGAAAATCAAATGTATCACGACGGGAACCGCCTGCTTTTTCCTTGTCACGGGTGTATTTACCTGAAAGTAAGCCGCCTGCCAGCGGGCTCCAAGGAAAAACAGCCAAGTTTTGCGCTAGGGACAGCGGCAATACTTCGCGTTCAATATCCCGGCCGGCTAAGGAGTAAAAGTATTGCATACCTATAAATTTATGCCAGCCATGTTTTTCGGCAATGCCTAAAGCCTGCATTACCATCCAGGCCGGCCAGTTGCATACGGCTATATAGCGTACTTTACCGGTAAGGACAATGTCATTAAGCGAGCGCATAATTTCTTCAACCGGTGTACGCAGGTCAACGCCGTGTACATATAATATATCAATATGGTCAATCAGGAGTCGTTTCAAACTGGCATCAACCGAATTGAAAATATGGTATCGCGATAAACCAACGTTATTTTTCCCTTCGCCCATTTTACCGCGTACCTTGGTGGCAATCACCAGTTCGTTACGGTCAATTCCTGCACTTTTAATAGACTGCCCTAATAGCACTTCAGATTCACCGAACGAGTAAACATTGGCCGTATCAATAAAATTAATGCCTTCATCAACCACAGTTTTTATTAAAGCGTTCGCTTCATCCTGCTGTACTTTGCCAATATTGGCCCATATGCCGCCATTGCCGCCGCCAAAGGTCATGGTGCCAAAACATATTTCTGACACTAATAGCCCGGTGTTCCCTATATAATTGTATTTCATAGTATCTTTTATTGAGCAAGCTTGCCGTATCCATAATAGATATGGTCCAATCAATAGTAAAACTTAAATTATAACTAATTGTTCATCAGGAATGAACCGCCTGTTAAAAAAACTGGAAAAAATTGGCCGAGACCCTAAAATAACAGCTAAAGCCGTTGGGCTGCATTATGTCTCTGACAGTACGCCTGGTTATACGCGCAAAAAAACGGGCGGTGGTTTTGCCTTTTATGATCCGGATGGCAAGGTTGTAAAGGACAAGGAACTGATACAGCGTTTTAAAAAGCTGGTTATCCCGCCCGCTTATACCAATGTTTGGATTTCCCCCAGGGAAGACGGGCACTTACTGTTTACCGGCACCGATGCTGCAGGGCGCAAACAATACCGCTATCACCCGCATTGGAACAAAATACGCAATCAAAGCAAATACCATCGTATGCAGCTTTTTGCTGCCGCGTTGCCTGCTATCAGAACACAGATAGAGAAAGACCTGGCCCGGCATACCCTTGACCATGATAAAGTGGTTGCGCTGGTAGTGCGGTTAATGGAACTAACCAGCATCAGGGTAGGGAACGAATCATACAAAAAGCTTTATGGTTCGTTCGGGTTAACAACCCTGCAAAACCAGCATGTTAAACTGGAGGGAAGTAAGATACATTTTGAGTTTAAAGGCAAAAAAGGGGTTTTTCATAAAATTGATCTTCAAAGCAAAAAACTGGCCCGCCTGGTTAAACAATGCCGCGATCTGCCGGGTAGGGAGTTGTTTCAGTATTATAATGTTGATGGTACCCGTTGTTCGGTGGGTTCAGCAGATGTGAATACTTATTTAAAGAACATAACAGGAGAGGACTTTACCGCCAAAGATTTCCGTACCTGGGCCGGCAGTGTCAGCGCGCTTTATGCGTTTAAAGAAGCTGGCGAATTTAGCAGTTTAAGTGAATGCAGGAAAAAGATTGTAAGCGTGCTGGATGAAGTGGCGTTAAACTTGGGTAATACCCGTACGGTGTGCAAAAAATATTATGTGCATCCCACCGTAATAAAAAGCTATGAGGAAGGCCGTCTTTTTAGGTATATTGATCAGCTTGATGAACAGGAAGACATCAAAGCCGCTGAATTAAACAAAGCTGAAAAAGCCCTGTTAGAAATATTAGCAAATGAAAAACTTGCTGAAGCGGGATAAAAAGGGTAAATGGTAAGCGGTGAATAGTCCAAAGCATAGTAAACTACAAGTGTTACTATTCACCACTTAGCATTCACCACTCACTTTTTGGCTAACGTATACTCTCCCCAAAAATCGGTAGCAGGTTGTCCCATCTGTGCGCCCGGGCCTATATGCACACTCATAATTTTTTGACTGCCATCCGGGCCGCTTGAAGTTTGGATATCTACGCCTTTTTGCTCTACCTGATTAATAGTGACATGATAGAGGAACTTATCCTTGCTTGCTTCCAGGCCAAAATACTTAAGTGGTATAGCCATCTCGCAGGTAAAAATAGATTTATTATCAAATGTACCGGCTGCCTTAATGCCATCTTCGTTATAAACCGAAATAAGCGAATCTTCAATGGCCTTAATACCTTTAACTCCTATATTTTTTGCCTTTGCTGCAAAGTTAGTATTGTTTACCCTCATTATTGAATCGGTTTGTGCAGGGGTAAGAGGAGTAGCGTTCAACGGGCTGCCGTTTACAACAATTGTACGTACGTTAACTGGAGAGCCGCCGCCACCTGCAGGCAGCGCATCCATAAGCGCCATCGGCGGCGGCGGTGCAGAGCCTGCGCTGCCAGTAAACCGGGGTGTAAAGCGGTTATCCTTATCAAAGAGGGGAAAAGTTATTCCGGGCAAATTTTTGTCAACCTTTTTGCCCGATTTACTAACCGCCAGCGTTATACCACCGTTAAGTATCCGCCTTACAATAGCACGGTCGACCGCCTGTACGGTTAAATACAGGTTATTATCATCGTTAGACAGGGTATAGTAAAACTCGACGTGGTTATTGTAGGCCTGGAATTTATTGTCCCACTCGGTTGCCTTGCCATCTATTTTAATATTTGCTGGAGCCAGTACGCTGGCCGTTTGTACAGATGGCAATTTCTGGGCATGGGTTGTTAATGTAATTAATGCTGAAGCTAATGCAGGCCAAATTGCTTTAAGGTTGATCATGATATTTTAGATTAAGTTTATCGTTACTTATTGGTTGTAATTATCACTATACCATTACGTGCTTTCTCACCGTATATGGCAACTGCAGTGTCGTCCTTAAGGACGCTTATAGTCTCTATTTTGTCTGCAGATAATTTTTTCATTTGTTTTTCTGTTGCCTCTTTACCATCAATAATAATCAGCTTATTGGCAAAGCTGATAGGGGCGGCAATGCGTACATTAACAATCCGGGCAGGATTGGTCCTGTAACCGGTAACTGTCTTGGTTATTAAGCCGTTTGCACTTACGGTCGGCCCAGTCATTTTATTTAACAATGTGTCAAGATTTGCAGCTTTTGATGCTGTAGTAAATGTATTTGCATATAGCGTATCTCCATTTACGACGATCTTTTTTGAGGCAGAGGCATAACTTCTACCGTTTATTTTGACTTTGTTAATAGCCTGGCCGGATACGAAGGTATGAACCGTACTATCGTTTAAAGGCAGACTTTTAACTGCTCTACCGCTAACGGTGACTGCCGCCAGTGTAGCATGACCTGTTGTTACTCCGCCAACTACATCTGAGGATTTTGGCCCTGTAAGCATTATCCGGTCCGGTCCGCCGGCCTTAACAAATACCATCCGGTCCTCGCCGTTCTTCCCTTTAATATGAATTACTGTATCCTTTTTATTGCCCGCATATACCTTTATGTCATGGCCTTTGGTTACCACGTATATCGCGCCGTTTGGTGATGTGTTCTTATCTTTTACAACGTCAACGCTTATAATATTATTAGGGTCAACAGTATTTAAACCAAGATCTGTTTTCACCCCATCAATATAAATATCAGGGTGTGCGTTTCCTGTAATTGTGATAATTGGTTTTTTATTAGTATCTGTACCCATTGCATGCTTGTAAGAAAGCGGCATCCGGATGTCATCAGATACCTTTTTTTCCAAGGCCGCATTCAATTGCATCCGGTAATAGAAAGTGTCTGTTACAATTCTACCTGAGGCATTTGTATAAGTATGTTTTAAAGTATCAACCAACAATTTAACCATCACGGGTGATTTTTGACCTGGTTTAACAGTATCATCCGGTATAATGCTAAATAAACTAACTGCGCTTAAGAGATTTGCCTTTTCGCGGTTTGATGTTGGTTTAATACCGATAAACTTTATTTTAGTTATCTCAGTTCTGATTGAACTTATCATATGAGTACTGTTCTTCACTGCCTTGTTCAATTCGGCTTTTGATGCCGAGAATATCAGCAGTAATACCATTACCGCAGGTATTAACAATAAATATCGGGTGATATTTATTGTTGAAGATCTTTTTGCGTTCATCATCATAATACGTTTTTTAATGGTTGATATATTAAAGTGGTTTACAATGTTATTGCCCTGTGCGCCAAAATTCACGCTAAGCAGGCTGTATTGATAAGCTTTGCTGTCAACTCCTTTTTGCAATATCTTTTGGTCGGTTATAAACTCAATGTTTTCGCGTACGGCATGCTTCATTAACCATATCCCGGGGTTAAACCAGTAGAATACTGCGCTGATCTCGCCCAGTAATATATCCAGCGTATGCCATTCGTTCACGTGTATCTGTTCATGTTCCAGTATGGCATCCAATTCATTGGCCGCGTGGTTATCCGGATTGATATAAATATTTCGCCAAAAAGAGAAGGGGTTAATGTTGGCTTTTATAACACGGATCATGTACTGGTGTAATTGTACCGGTTCAGAAAGTTTATGTAAACGATACAGAGAAAGTAACTGTGTTAATAAGCGCATTGCAAATATAATAACGCCCAACCAAAATGCCGCCTGCAGCCAAAACCATTGATCGTGCCCTAAAAAAGTTTTAGCTATTGTTTTTGCCGGTTCCTGCCAGTTTATAACTATCACCTGCACAGGTTTGGCTATTTGTTCATGGCGGTTTAAAAAATCTGTCAGGTTAGCCAGCGGATAAAGGGTTGAAAAGAGAATAGCCGTTACGAGATATATCCTGTTTAGGTTGTAAAATGTAAGATGGCGGAGCACCGCATAGTAGCCGCCACAAAAAATTAGCAGCGCTATATTAACTTTTATCAGGTAAATAAACAAGGCTGGCATAAGGTTTATTTTTTATTGTTTTCAATTAAGTTAATGATCTCTTGCAATTCTTTTGCGCTTATTTTTTTTTCTTTAGCAAAAAAAGTAACCAACTCTTTATAAGAATTTTGAAAGTAATCGCTCACGAAGCCATTCATAAAGCGCTTTTTGTAATCAGATTCAATAATGGTTGGTATATAGCGGTAAGTGTTGCCCAGCTTTTCGCTTTTTAAAAAGCCTTTACGCTCCAGGTTTTTTATGGTTGAGGCCAGTGTAGTGTAAGGTGGTTTAGGCTCAGCCATAAGGTCTAAAAAATCCTTGATGAAACCGCCGTTGCTCTGCCATATCGCCTGCATAGCATCTTCTTCCTGTATTGTTAATTTTTCCATTTATAACGAATATATCGTAAATCTACGAATTATTCGTATAATACAATAATTATTTAACAAAAAATATTATTGGGCTTATTTGCATAAATAAATTTCAAGGCCTAATTATTATGCGATATCTTCTTATTTTTGGAATAATAATTATTAACAATTATCATTAATTAGTATAAAATGATAACTTTAACCAAAAATTAAGATAAATTCAATTGAGCATTATCTCACGCCGCAATTTTTTAAGCAAAGGCGCTATGTTAGCTGGCGGCGCTTATCCGGCTATGCTGGCTTTAGGCATGTTGCGTGCAGCCCCGGCGCATGCATTTAACCTGGAAGGCCGTGTAGCGGGTAAACATATCATAATTTTAGGCGGCGGCTTAGCCGGGATGACCAGCGCCTATGAACTAACTAAATTAGGCTATACCTGCACTATACTGGAAGCCCGTCAGCGTACCGGCGGCCGCTGCTGGAGTATCCGCAACGGCGCTACCAATACTGAAATTGACAAACCAACCGCCACAGCTGCGTTTGATGATGGCCTTTATTTCAATGCAGGGCCATCGCGCATACCGCATCACCATGAGCTTACATTGCATTATTGCAAGGAGTTAAATGTACCTGTACAGGTATACAACAATGTGAACGAAGGCGCCTATTATTTTGCTGAAGGTAACGGACCGCTATCTAACAAAAAAGTACGTGTACGCGAGGTGCATAATGATATACGCGGTTACATGACCGAGATGCTGGCCAAAACCATGGATCATGGTAAGCTTGATGCTCCACTGACAAAGGAAGATGCTGAAAAAGTAATTGATTACCTGGCAGCCGAGGGCGGCCTGGATAAAGATAGACTGTATAAGGCATCGGCACGCCGGGGTTACACCGAAGCCCCAGGGGCGGGGGACAAGCCTGGTAAAATTGCTGACCCTCATAAACTTGCAGATATTATACACTCAGGCTTAATGGACCCTGACTTTTATAATGTGGCCGAATATACCTACGAGCTACAAATGACCATGTTCCAGGCCGTTGGCGGTATGGATCAGATTGCTAAGGCTTTAGAAAAAAAGGTACAGCCTTATGTTAAAACAGGTGCAGAGGTAACCAGGATTACAAATACACCCAATGGTGTAACCATCATTTATAAAGATGCGCAGGGAGAACACAGCCTGAGCGGCGATAAATGTATATGTACCCTGCCTTTGCCGGTATTAAGCAATGTGAGCAATAATTTTTCGT
>CAZZVY010000155.1:0-8061 GCA_964657585.1 uncultured Mucilaginibacter sp.
AAAGCCTTTATCTGCACCAGGATGGGATTCCAGCCTTCGCCGTTATTATAGGTTTCCTGGTAACGGCGTTCGCCATCAGCAACCTTTGAAAAATCTCCCTGAGATATCGTTAACAAGGTTTGTCCGGCGGTTTCGTCTAACCGGTATACTACATTCAGATAATTTTTAGGAATGTCAGGTATAGTGGCCGAATGCGGGTCTATCACTGTATACTCCAGCAAATGCGGCGGATTGATCCTGATTATATTTCCTTTTACCGGTATAAAGGGCTTTCCTTCATATTCCATTTCCCAGATAAGCGGGCTGCCTGCTTTCCAGTCGGAAACGGTTTTGCAACCAAACATATATTTTTTTGTCTGCTCCGGATTAACCAGTGCATCCCAAACCTGAACAGCAGGTGCGTTTATGGTAATGGTATTTGCTACAACTAACGGTTGGCTCATAAGTTTACTTAGACCGCAATATAAAAACTGTAAACTTTATAAAAAAACTATTATTATTTATTTTAAAGGTGTGCTGCTGTAAACATGATATTCGCCGGGGGCAAGTGTCATGCTGTAAGGTAACGATGGTACGTTTAAACTGGTGCCTGTTATATTATCATACCAGGTGCCTGTGGCTGGGAAGCTGATAATACTTGTTTGGCTAACCACATCAAAATTACCAACGATCTCTACATTGGCCGAAGCATCCAGCAGCGTAATGGTTTTTACGGCGCCGGTAAGGCTATAACTAAACTTAGTAGTAGTAAAAACCGGATTGTTTATTTTCCACTTAATCATTTTAGCATAAATGCTATACAGATGCTTCCTGTTTACATCGCTGTTATAATTCCAAAGGATGGGTTTATCACCTACACGTCCGTTCTGATTGATGCTGATATCATAACCCAACTCCCCAAACTGCCACAGCATTTTTGGCCCCGGCGATGCAAACATGAATACTGCTGCCATTTCATCGCGTTTAAGTCCGGTTGGTATATCTTTCGTAGAATAAGCGCCGCTGGCATTGCCATAAGTTTCATTTTTAAACATCAGGCGTTCTTCGTCATGGCTTTCAAAATAGGGTATCAACCCATAAGGCGAGGTGAAGCCATACTGGTCATAAAACAAACCGGATATATCCCAAACCGGGCCTGAAGGATAGCCCATAGTGGCCTGTTCACCAGGACTACTTAAATTGCTCCATACCATCATCCCCTGGTTAACATAGGTTGTTTCCTCGTTATTAGCCGAGAACATTTCCAATATCACATAAAAATTAGGGTCCAGGTTTTTCATAAAAGAATTATACATGGTCCATAAGGCTACGCGGCTGGCATCGTAATTGGCCCAGGTATTCTCGTCTGCCGAATAGGTTTGCGTAAAACCTTTAGCCTGGTCAAACCGGTAACCATCAATATGATATTCCTGCATCCAGTACTTCATTACATTCTCGGTAAAATACTGCGTGGCTGCCGACTGGTGGTTAAGCTGGTAGCCTACAGCATCCGGGTGCATATTCGCCTGATCGAACCAGGGGTTGTTAGCGGCCGGCGAGCCACTGGAGGTAGCATACATCTGCACCATCGGTGATGAGCCGAACTGGTCTTCCAGTACAATATCCTGTATCACCGCTATACCCCTTGCATGGCAGGCATCAATAAAAGCTTTGTAGGCGTTAGGCGTGCCGTAATATTTATCCAGTGCAAACATAAAGTTGGTATTATAGCCCCATGAATCATTGCCTTCAAATTCGTTAACCGGCAACAATTCAATAGCGTTTACTCCCAGGTTAGCAATATAATTAAGGGTATCTGTAAGGGTTTGATAACTATGTGTTGCCACAAAATCGCGCACCAGCAATTCATATATCACCAGGTTCTTTTGAGCCGGTCGGGTAAAGGACGGTATTTTCCAGGTGTAAGCCGCCGGCGTTGCCTGCAGCACGCTCACTATGCCGCTTTGCGCTGTTGGGTAAGCTTTTAAATTAGGATATACGCTTGCCGGGATATACTGGTCATTAGCCGGGTCAAGTATTTTACGAGCATAAGGGTCGGCCACTTTAAGGCTGTTATCAATATAATACTGGTATGTATATTCGGTTGTCGGGGTTATGTTATCAATCTGCACCCACCAGTTATTTCCATCAGGTGTTTCGTTCATAGCGGTTGGTATCCAGTTGTTAAAATCACCGATAACACTTACCGAAGTTTTACCCGGCGCATACAAATCCAGTATTACAGATGTACCGTTGTTAATATAAGTAGCCCCGTCGCTTGCTCCTGCGGGCAAAGGTTTTCCATTGGCTATAACCGTGCCCCCGCCGGTGCTGTTACTAGGGTCAACACTTTTTTTGCTGCAGGCCACGCTGAACATAAGCATTACTGCTGCCCCTACCCATAATATATGCTTCATTTCAGAGATAATTTAAATATTTTTTATTTTGATGTTGCTTAACTTAATGTCCTGCCCATCCTGTACATAAATAACAGAAACCGCCGCGCAAAGCATAAATAATCCGGCCAGCACAATGGCATAAATTGCCTGGCCGCCAAAGATATGCTGCACTATCCAGCCGCCAAAAAAACCGTTAATAACCTGCGGTATGGTAATAAACAAATTGAATATACCCATATAAACGCCCATTTTTTTAGCCGGGATAGAGCCTGCCAGTATAGCATATGGCATGGCTAATATGCTGCCCCACGCCAGGCCAATACCTACCATAGGCGCTACAAGGGTACTGGGGTCTTCAATAAAAAATACAGATACCAAACTAATGCCGCCAATAATAAGCGAAAATGCATGTGCTGCCTTGCGGCTGGTTTTTTTGGCCATTGTTGGCAGCACCAAAGCATAAATAGCCGATATGCCGTTATATATGCCAAAGCAAATACCCACCCAGTTCCCTGCATCGGCAAAAGCAGCTGAAGTAGTATCGCCGGGCACAACATGATAGATATGCTGGGCTACAGCAGGCGCCATAAATACCCACATTGAGAATAAGGCAAACCACGAAAAAAACTGTACCAACCCAAGTTGACGCATAGTTGCCGGGATATTGGCAAAATCACGAAATATAGTTGCCAGACCCTCGTGCTCCTCTACGTCGCCGGTGCGGTCAAATTGCGCATAAACAGCTGGCGGGTACTCCTTAGTGGTAAAAATGGTGTATAGCAAACTTATAACAAGCACGGCTGCGCCTGTATAGAACGAGAACAGAATATTATTAGGAATATGCCCCTGTGGCGCTGTTTTGGCTATGCCAAATTTCTCTGCCAGTATATAAGGCAGCCATGAACCGGCCACTGCGCCAATACCAATTAAAAACGTTTGTATTGAAAAACCCAAACCACGCTGCGAATCAGGCAAATTATCAGCAACCAGTGCGCGGAAAGGCTCCATGGCTACGTTAAAGGTTGCATCCATTACCATCAGCATACCTGCACCCACCATTAAAGGGGGTAAAAACATCAGCATTGATGAGTTGGGCATCAGCACCAGCGCTATGGCAGCTAATAATCCTCCCGTTAAAAAGTATGGTTTACGCCTGCCCAACCTGTTCCAGGTAAGGTCACTATAATGGCCAATAATAGGCTGTACAATCATCCCGGTAACGGGCGCTGCCAGCCAGAATAATGACAGGTGCTCCACATTGGCCCCAAAGGTTTGCAGTATGTGCGATGCGTTGCCATTTTGCAGGGCAAAGCCAAACTGTATCCCTAAAAAACCAAAGCTCATGTTAAATATCTGCCAAAAGCTTAGCTTCGGCCTTTCCATAATAGCCGAATTCTTTGCGCCGGGTTTGGTTTTTTTACCTGCTGTAAGCGTAGTCATTTGGTCAGTTCAATTATATAAGTGGTTTTGGCTGGTATATTTATCTGCTTCAGATCAGGTACAGCTTTACCGCTAATAACGTCGGTGCCGTGTGTGAAGCCGGCCGTCCGTTCGGTAAACATATCTGTGCTTGTAGTAGCTTCCTTATCGCGGCCGTTATAGCATATCATAACAGTTTTATCAGCATCGTATCTGAAATAGGTATATATTCCGTTGCGGGGGATATACTGCATCAGCTTGCCAGTTTGCAATGCCGTAGTTTTTTTACGATAATTAGCCAGCGTACGCACATAATTAAACGCTTCGTTTTCTTTCTCATCACGGCCGGCAGCGGTAAATTTATTCATTTTATCACCTGCCCATCCGCCGGGGAAATCAAACCTTACCAGGCCATCCGGATTATCAACGCCCTTCATTAAAATCTCATCGCCATAATATAGCTGGGGCACGCCGCGCATGGTTAGCAACATGGCCATGCCTGATTTGTATCTGGTAAAATCTTCATTCACTACCGAGTAAAAGCGGGTCATATCGTGGTTATCCAGAAATATAGTATTGCGTGTGGGGTCCTGGTACAAAAAATCCTGCGCAAGTACGTTATATAGCCGGTAAACGCCGTCGGTCCAGCCTTCTTTCCCATTCAACGCTTCGGCAATGGCATCCTTTATCTGCGAGTCCGTTACTCCAGGTAAATGTGTATCAAAGCCGCGGTTAACCGTATTTCCCTGTGTAAAAAATGCCTGATTAGCAACCGACCATACCAGCGTTTCTCCAAAAATAGATAAATGCGGAAACTCTGCTTTTACTTTTTGGGCCCAATCAGCCATATATACGGCATCATTATAAGGATAAGTATCTAAACGGAAACCATCCACACCGGCATACTCTACCCACCAGATATGGTTTTGGGTGATGTAATTCTGCACATAAGGGTTGCTCTCGTTAATATCAGCCATGCGCCTGTCAAACCAACCGTCCAGCATCACTTTCTTATCCAGGGCATCGCCATGCGGGTCCATAACGGCAGCATCCCTGAAGTTAGAGTTGGTATATTTAGGCCATTGGTGCACCCAGCTTTTCATTGGCATATCACGCAGGATCCATCCTTCGGTACCGGCGTGGTTATGCACCAGGTCTTTTACCACTTTTAAGCCCATTTCATGGCATTTGGCTACAAACGTTTTATACAATTCGTTGGTGCCGTAGCGCGGGTCTACCTTGTAATAGTCAGTTAAAGCATAACCGTGGTATGATGCCCGGGGTTCATCGTTCTCAATTTCCGGCGTAAGCCAGATGGCGGTAACGCCCAGGTCTTTTAAGTAGCCTAAATGGTTGATGATGCCCTGCAGATCGCCGCCATGGCGCGTATACATGGAGTCGCGGCTTAATGATGTTTCGCGCATCCCTGCTATCACATCATTTTTAGGGTCGCCGTTAGAGAAACGATCTGGCATTATCAGGTATATCAAATCCTTATCGGTAACCCCCTGTGCCCATTGCGATGAGTGATTACGGTTTTTTAGTTCATAATCATAAACCAACGCCTTGCTCCCGGCCTTTTTAAAGCTGATGGCGAATTTACCTGCTTTTGCTCCCGGCGCTATCATCAGATCTAAGAAAAGATAGTTAGCATTTTCAACCTTGTGCACCGCTGCCAGTTTAACACCCGGATAATTCAAACTTACCGTACTGCCTGCTATGTTTTTCCCGTGTACCAGTAACTGCAATTTCGGATTTTTTAGGCCTGCCCACCAAAAGGCCGGCTCTACCCGCTCCAGTAAAGGTGAATTTTGAGCGAACAACTGTGTTGCAAGCAATAGTATTAATCCGGTAATGAATAATCTTAACTTCATACTTAATAACTGATGATGATAGGTCCGTCGCTATTTTTTATTACAATGCTTTTCACTCTTGAACCCTCAACTGTATTCCCTGCCCCCTGCGGGTCAAACTTAGAAACTGGCACCAGCAAGGCTGAAAAATCATCCTTCAGTTCAATTCCCTTATTGTCCAGCTTAACATTGCCGCTAAAACCGTGCATCATCAGCCTAATACTATGAAACTTGGATTTAAGACTGCCTTCGGGCTGTGCAAAGGTGATGGTATGGCTGGCTGCATCGTAACTGATAAGGCGTTTATAATATTCGCCTTTTTCATAGTTATAACTTTCGCCATCATCCTCATAATAGGTAAAACGATTATTAATACTGCCCTGGTAAATGTGCACGGTTAAGGTATCGCCCGGTTGCTGTGCCGTGCTTTGCACTAAGGATTGCATAGGTATAATACTGCTTTCCTTCACATACACAGGCAGCTTGTTCATCCTCACCTCTATTATCCTGGATACCCCGCCATGTTGTATGGTATCGTTATACATATCATACCACTTGCCTGCCGGGAAATAAACCTTACCAAACTGTGCGCCACCCTCAAACGGCGCTACCAGGAATGCCCGGCCAAACTGGTACTGGTTCTGAAATTCGGTGTTATAAACATTATTGTCCGAAGTATAGTCAATAGCCAGCGAACGCATCACCGGCTGGCCGTTTTGTGTGGCCTCATAAAAAGTACTGTATAAATAAGGCAGCAGCTTGTAACGCAGACTAATGTAATTACGTGATATTTCAAGCACTTCCTCACCAAAGGTCCAGGGCTCGGCCGATTTGGTATTTACCGCCGTATGATTACGGAAATAAGGATTAAACGCGCCTATCTGTATCCATCGGGCAAACAATTCGGGGGTACCGCCGCCGGTAAAACCTCCAATATCCATCCCGGTAAAGGGTACACCGCTTAAGCCAAGGCTGTTCAGTAAACGTACGCCCAGCAGCATGTGACTTTCTTCGGCGCGGTTGTCGCCCGTCCAGATAGCGCTGTAGCGCTGTAAGCCTGAATATCCCGCGCGGGTTAACACAAACGGCCGTTTGTTAAAGGCGGCTTTGGCCCCCTCGTAGCTTGACCGGGCCATCTGCAGCGCGTAAACATTACGTGTTTGCAGATGCGTTGCCTTATGCCCATCGTAATCAAATATAATATTGTCAGGCATTTTCTGGCCCCAGGTAGCAATCTCGTTCATATCGTTCCATATACCGCTTATGCCGTCTTCGCCATATCTTTTCATTTCGGTACCCCACCATGTGCGTGTTTTGGGGTTGGTAAAATCAGGAAAGTTGCACCAGCCCGGCCAAACTTCGCCGGTGTAGTTGGTGCTGTCCGGGTATTTTGCAAAAACATTAGCGGCTAATCCTCTGTCGTACGTACCATATCCTTTTTCAACCTTAACACCGGGGTCAACTATAACTGTAAGTTTAAAGCCCATTCCTTTTAACTTATCCGTCATTTTTTTAGGATCTGGAAAACGCTCCTTATCCCAGGTAAAAACCTTGTAATGGTCCATATAATGGATATCCAGCGTTATCCCATCGGCAGGTATCCTTTTTTCGCGCAGGGTTTGCGCTATATGGTAAACTTCAGTTTCCGGGTAATAGCTGTATCGGTTTTGCTGATAACCCAAACTCCACAGCGGCGGCATCTTCATACGGCCGGTAAGGTCGGTATAGGAGGTAATAATGTCTGCAATATGTTTATGATAGATAAAATAGTAATTCATTTCGCCGCCTCTTGCGCCGAACGATGAAAAGCGGTTATTGCTGGCGCCAAAGTTAAAATCGCTCTGGTAGGTGTTATCCATAAATATACCATAGCTTAAGCCGTGATGAATACCTATATAAAAAGGAATGGTAGAGTAAAGTGGGTCCTGACCGGTGGAGTAGCCGAAACTATCGGTATTCCAGTTGGTATAACCATTGCCACGGCGGTCAAGGTCGCCGGTCTTTTCGCCCAAGCCAATAAAGCGCTCTCCATCCTGCATATGTTTGTAGGTGGTAACAGATTCGTTTACCCATGAAGTATTCAGGCCTCTTTCGTCCTGATTGATCACTTTGCCATCCGGCGTATAGAACGCTGTCGAGAAAGGCATTTTACTGATGACCGCTTTTAATGAATCCGTAATTATGGTTATATCCTGTGCAGTTTGTGTGATACTGACCTTTGTTTTTTGCGGCTGAGAGATCACCGCATACGAAAAATCGGGAGGAAGCTGCTGCTTATCCATGCGGATGCGTACAATGTTAGGACTATATACCGCAACCTGTACATAAGCATTATCTGTAACTATGCTGACCTGCTGAGTGTTTATTGTTGCACTTTTCACATTGCCGGGGCTTTTCACAAGACCAAGCTG
>CAZZVY010000156.1:0-8017 GCA_964657585.1 uncultured Mucilaginibacter sp.
GATGAATTGCCGGAGTTTAAACGCACTGCTTTAGAGGTAATGCGCCAGCCGCTGGAAGAACGCCGCGTAACCATATCGCGGGCAAAGTTCACGGTAGATTATCCAAGCTCGTTTATGCTGGTGGCCAGTATGAACCCATGTCCCTGTGGTTATTATAACCATCCGGAAAAGGAATGCATTTGCCCGCCGGGGACGGTGCAAAAGTACCTGAGCAAAATATCCGGGCCATTGCTGGACAGGATAGACCTGCATGTGGAAGTTACGCCGGTGAATTTCAATGAACTGGCATCAGACAGGTTAGCGGAAAAAAGTGAACTGATACGCGAGCGGGTGATCAAAGCCAGGGAAATACAGTCGGAACGCTTTGGCAAAAAGCCCGACCTGCATTCCAACGCGCAGATGAGCCCGCAACTGGTACGCGACATATGCAAAATTAATGAGGCCGGTCAAACATTATTAAAAAAGGCTATGGAAAAACTGGGCCTGAGCGCCCGTGCTTATGACCGTATACTGAAAGTTGCCCGCACCATTGCCGATCTGGCTGCAAGCGAAGAAATATTGCTGGAACACTTAGCCGAGGCCATACATTTCCGCAGCTTAGATAGAGAGGGTTGGGCAGGATAAGTAGATATTAATTATACCTTTACCAAAAAATATTTCAATATGAAAAAAATACTTTATCTCCTGCTATTTACCTTGTTGGTAGTAAACGCCGCCAGTGCACAAACTGGCTGGGTTACACAAAACCTCAGCACGCAGTTTTCGGTAAAATTTCCTGTAGCCCCGCAAAAGGTCAGCAATAATGGAATAGATATTTATATAGCCAAAAGTAAGGATAGCGTAAGTTATATTGCCAATTTAGTTGATTTTCAAATGGTAGCAAATATCGACTCTGCAACGCTTGCATCCATTAAGGAAACCCCTGAATTTGCAAACCAGTTAAAAACAGGAATGGCAAGTACTATGGGCAATGTTACCCTTGGCGATGTAACTGTAGGTAAATGGAAAGGCTATACTACCTATAAGGTTAGCGGGCAGGGCGGCGCCTCCAAAGGCCGGTTATCGGTTTTTATGATACTTGACGGCACTAAAATGTATACCCTATCGTGCATCATCCCTGAAAAAATTACGGCTAAAGTTGATGAAGACTATTATGCTACAGCCCAGACAATGAATTGATTTGCTTTGGCAATAATTTATCTGATCACCCCCTCCTCAATCTTCATTACAATTCCTTTTATCTTTTCATCAAGGTTTGATACGGCTTGTTCAAGAAACGATAGATACGGTATTTGAGAAATATCGTTTTCTTCCTTAATAAGCGCCATTAAGCCCATAATAGTTGTTAATGGTGCCCGGAATTCGTGCGCCTGTATATGGGCTATTTTTAGCAGCGACTGGTTCTGATCCAGTATCTTTTGCTCTTTAAACTTACGCTCGGTAACATCACGGATAATGTACGATACACCAATAATCTGATTATTGCTATTGCGGGCAGGCTCAAAACTGGCATCCCACCAAATTATCCCCTTTTCTTTATATTCTGTTGAGCCTTCCTCTACCGAGCTTTTGCCGGTTAAGGCCAAATGATATCTGTCAATAAAGGTACTAACAAAAGACGGGGCTATATACGTTACAAACATATCGCCCCGTTTCATCTCGGTTTTGTGGATATGCTTAACAAAGTTGTAGGCTGTTTTATTAAAATCAATCACTTCGCCGGCTTTACCTAACAGCACCTGGAAGTTGGTTGAACTCTCAAAGAATGAACGGAGGCGTATAGTTGCATCATTAATAAATGCTTTTTGTTCAATAATTTCTTTCTCGTTGGTTTCAAGCTCACTAAGCCTCACCATCAGGTCTAATACTTTTACAACCTGGTTAGCCAAAATTTTGAGCATGCTCTTTTGATTGGCGCTCAAATTCCGTACCTGGTAATCCATTACGCAAAGCGTACCTATCTTTAGTTTTTTATTTGTAATTAATGGCACACCAGCATAAAACCGCAGCGGGTTAGCTGCATTCACTAACGGATGCATCGCAAACCGATGATCGTTTAGGGTATCGTTGATAACATAAATATCGTCTGCATTTATAGCGTCATTACAAAAGCTTCCCTTTCGCTGGCCGGTAGTTGGTGATAACCCTTTGCGTATTTTAAAATGTAAGGTATCATTATCTAAAATAGTTATGGCTGAGATAGGCGTATGGCAAATAGCCGACGCCATTTCAACCAGTTCATGCAACTCCGCATCGCCTTCAATGTTTAAATTAACAAAGGGCAACACTTCAGTGAAGCGCAATTTTTCCATTAAGTATATAGTTATATCACCGCCTAAAGCAAGTGGGTTAGTTTATAATTACTTAATACGAAATAAGCAGCCGTTGGGTTACTTCTGCTAACTGCATATTCAAACAATTCATCATTTTTAAGTAATGGATAATATATTGTGCTGTTTTATAACTATTTAGTTCCCTACAGGCATTTCCATTAATTGCTGCGGGGTTATTGCCTTATAACCGGCAGGCGCAGTAAATAAACCGGGAGGTACAGGCTCAAACAATATCTCTTTTACGGTAGCTTTAGTTATAAAGCCATTTTTGTTAGTACTGAAGGATAGCGGTACGCCTAATGCCGGGTTAAAAGGCAATGTTAAAAAATTTGGGGGTAGTTTTATACCCCTGGTAAACCAGGCGCTAATAGTATCGCCTGTAAATTTATTTTTCATAATATATTGCAAGGCATTATAACCTGCAATACTTTTGGCGCTATTCCCTTTAATAAATTCATAGGCAAACATATCTGGCAGCTCTTTTTGCTGATCTGCCCTGTTATATCTTACCTCTAAACGTTTTGCGCCCGATTTTAGCAGGGCCAGCATATAATCCGTTGGTTTATAAACTATTGTGGTGGTCGATTCATCTTCCGTACCTTGTATGGTAACTGTTGAATCGCCTTTAAAGTAAACTGTAGCGGTTACAGGCAGGTAAGCTGCGTAACTACGCAGACTATCAGGCAAGCGGTAGTTTAACTGGTATACAATTTTGCCCTCTGCAGGTTTATTACGGCAACCGGCAAAAAGGGCGCCCGCTGCTAAAATTATTAAACTGATTTTTTTCATTTTTAACGGCAGGTTAACCATTTAACGGCAGGGTAAACCAAAACTTACTCCCTTCGCCGCGGGCGCTTTCCACGCCTATCTTTCCGCCGTGGCGGCTAACAATTTCTGAACTGATGTATAGCCCTAAACCCAGGCCAGAGAACTGGTGCCCCAAAGAGTCGACCCGGTAATACCTATCAAATAAATGAGGCAGCTTTTCGGGGTTTATACCAATGCCATAGTCGCGCACCCATACTGTAGCAATATCGTTATCATGCTCAATCCGCAAATCAATTTTACGTGATTGCGGGGCATACTTAACTGCATTGTTTATCAAATTAACCATTACTTGGTCAATACGCCGGTAATCGGCAAAAAGCATAAGCTCCTTATCGCCGCTTATGGTTATATCATGGTCGCTATCCATCCGCACATGTTCACAGCATTCGTTTATAAGCTCAACCAAATCAAAGCGCGTTTTATTGAGCGCCAGCTGCCCCTGCTGTATCTTGGTAACATTTAGCAGGTCATCAAGCAGGTGGACCAGCTTAGTAAGGTTATTGTTAGCCTTATTTATAAATACAGGCACTTTATCTGATGAGGGATCGGTCCGCATTAAACGCTGCAATATTTGCATAGATGCATTAAGGGATGTTACGGGCGTTTTCAGCTCGTGACTGGCTACGCTTATAAATTCATCCTTACGCTGCTGTAGCTGGTAGTCATGGGTAACATCCTGCAAGATACCGCTGAAATGGTAGGCTTCGCCAATTTCATTAAAAATTGCCTTCCCTTCAGCCTTAACAATCCTCTTAACCTTCGTGTCGTGGCTTATTATTGTAAATACTGCTGTATAGTTACCGTCTGATCCTGGTCTTAAGGCGTTGTTTATAGCTTCGGCTACGTTATCCCTGTCGGCTTCAATAATAGCGCTAAGTGCCAGTTCTAAATTAACCTCATCTTCAATGGCTATCCCAAACCATTCTTTAAGCCTTTCATTACCAATAAACCTGTTTGTTTTAGGATTTAGGTCCCAGGTGCCTAAGTTAGCCGCCTCAATAGCCAGTTCAAGTTCGTGTTTAGCTTGCTTAACAGTATTTAATGATTTTATTTTTTCGGTAGTTTCATAACAGGTCACCAAAACACCGGTAATGTTACCTTCATCATCCTGCACCTTACTATAGCTGTAAGTCCAGTATACATCTTCTATTTTATTATTGCGGTATATAGGGATCAACTGGTCTTCGTTCCAGCTCGATTCACCGCCGCTTAATACCTGTTCAATTTGTGGTTCAATTATAGGCCATGTTTCCGGCCAGCATTCTTTGCCGGGCTGGCCCAGCGCTTTAGGATGTTTGCCCTGGATACCCAGGCTTGGGCGGTAAGCATCATTGTAAAATTGTATAAGATTATGGCCCCACCATAAAAACATAGGGAACTTTGAATTGATAATGATGCTAACAACAGTAAGCAAACTTTGCGGCCAAGTCTGGGGTGGTCCTAAGCTGGTTTTGCCCCAGTCAAAGTTGTTTATAAGCTCTGCCATTTCGCCGCTTCCTTCTAAAAACCGTTTAGATAAAGTTGGCGAACTGTTACTTTGCGCCATAAAATATGCTATTACTTATTGATGGATTAAAATGATAAAAGTATGATAATGGAAACATAATATACTATTTGCTAAATAGTTTTTTTGAGCTAAAGATGTTAATAAGTTCCCTTATCAAATCTTGCTCGCGTAATTTATATAAGAGCTGAAAATGTAACAAATATATTTTGCCTAAGTCTAATAAAGCATATATTAGTATTTATGGCAGTAAAAACTTCATTTAACGAAAACGTGGCTATTGCGTTGCAATCTATTGGCGGCAACCGTTTACGTACCTCATTAACTGCTCTAATAATAGCTATTGGCGTTATGGCCCTGGTAGGTATTTTAACAGCGATTGAAGGTATAAAGCAGCGAACGAATGATGTTTTTTCAAGCATGGGCGCTAATTCTTTCACCATACGTAACCGGGGCACTGGCATTAAATTTGGCCCCGGCGGCAAATCAAAGGTATATACTGCCATTACTTATGACCAGGCCGAGTTTTTTAAGCAACGTTTTAAATTGCCGGCTGTTGTTTCGGTAAATACCTATGCATCAAACCTGGCCACCATAAAGTATGAGGATAAGAAGACAAACCCCAATATATCTATTTTAGGTGCCGACGAAAATTACTTGCAAACCGGCGGTTATAAATTAGCTTCGGGCCGTAATTTTTCGGCATCCGAGCTTGAGCATGGCGCTAATGTGGTAATAATAGGCGATGAAATAAAGACCCGGCTTTTTAAAACCAGCGACCCTATTAATAAGACGATACTGTTAGGCGCTAACAAATTCAGGGTTATTGGCTTATGCGAAACCAAAGGCTCGAGCGGTAGTTTCGGGGGCGATCAGCTATGTATCATACCGCTTTATAAAGCTAAACAGATCAGCACTAACCCTAACCCAACTTATACCATATCTGTAATGGTAGGCAGCGCCGGTGAACAGGATGCCGCCATTGGCGAGGCTATTTCTCTTTTTCGCAACATTCGCGGACTGCATGTTAGCCAAGACAATAATTTTGAAATTTCCCGCAGCGATTCCTTCCAGCAACAGTTATCAACCATGCTAAATGGTACGCAGGCAGCGGGGTTTGGCATAGGCATTATCACTTTATTAGGCGCGGCAATAGGATTAATGAATATTATGCTGGTATCAGTTACCGAACGCACCCGCGAAATTGGGGTACGCAAGGCTATTGGCGCAACGCCGGCCGTTATACGCAAACAGTTTTTGATAGAAGCTATTGTAATATGCCTTATCGGCGGCATAGGTGGTATTATACTGGGTATGGGCGCTGGCAACCTTATCGCCGTAAACATAAGCGGTACGTTCATTGTGCCCTGGCTATGGATGTTTTGCGCAATAATATTGTGTACAACAATTGGCTTACTATCAGGGTTCTATCCGGCTAAAAAGGCGTCGCGGCTTGATCCTGTTGAGGCGCTGCGGTATGAGTAATGAATGTGCAGGCGTGCTTACGGGTAAGTTGCAGGTTCTTCAGATATACGGATTACGGGTTAAATCACGTGCAATAGGCACACCTTTGCATATCTGCACAATCTTAAAGCATTGCACATACGCACATTTCAAATCAATAAAGCATCTTATTTTTTAAAGGATAATCATCTGCCATCAGCTTATCCAAATAAGGCATCAACAGGGCCTGTTTTAATGCCGCGGCATGGCGCGGGTTATGCATATCGCTGGATATAAAGTCAACCAGCTGGTTATCTACCAGGGTTTCGGCCATTTTTTTAACCGGCGAGCCATAATAACCGGTAAGCGATATCGTATTCAGCTGCAAGTTACACCCCCACCCGCGTAAATTCGCCAGCTCCTCAATAGTCATGTAACTATATCGCTCAGGATGGGCAAGTATAGGTTTATAGCCCTTATCAATAATTTTTTGTACTACCGGGATAAGGTTAGGCGGCTTGCTGATAAAAGAAAGTTCAAAAAGCACATACCCGCCTTTCATTACCATTAATTCGCCGGCGTCTATCTTGGCTTCAAAGCCTTCATCAAAATTATGTTCGGCAGCCGCTTCAACAATAATATTTATCTTTTGCTTAACCAGTTCAGCCTTTAATACGGCAAGTGCGTTGTTTATAGTTTCCGGCGTATTGCGGTAATAGTCAACCATTACATGCGGAGTGGCGATAATTTTTTTTATGCCCAGCGCCTTCATTTTTTTAACGAGGTAAATGGAATCATCCGGTGTTTGGGCGCCGTCATCAATGCCGGGCAGTACGTGTGAGTGCATATCTACCTGTAACGCACTATAATCAAAGGTTATCTCCTTCTTTAACTTTTCCCGCTTACTGAATAGCCCGAACATATCATAACGGGTTTTGTGCAATGTATTTTTCCCACTCCCAGGCAGACGACATCATTTCATTTATCCCCAGTTCCGTCTTCCATCCCAGCTTGCCGGCAGATTTGGTTACATCGCCCCAAACCTGTTCAACATCGCCCGGGCGCCGCGGGCCAACACTATATTGCAGCTTAACACCAGTCAATTCCTCAAATGCTTTAATAATCTGTAATACTGTTGTGCCGGTGCCAGTGCCTAAATTAAATGTATCATAACCTGTAAAGGTATCGTTGGCCATCAGCTTAAGGGCTGCTACGTGTGCCTTGGCCAAATCAACCACATGTATATAATCGCGTACGCAACTGCCATCAGGGGTATTATAATCATTGCCGTATACGGTTATCTTACCGCGTTTGCCAATGGCTGACTGGGTAATAAAAGGCACCAGGTTTTGCGGCACGCCGATAGGAAGTTCGCCTATCAGCGCTGTATCATGGGCGCCAACAGGGTTAAAATATCTTAATGAAATCACCTTATACCTGCTGCCGCCCGATGCTATCATATCTTTCAATATTTCTTCAGCTACCTGTTTAGTGTTGCCATAAGGCGATTGTGCCGGCTTAACCGGCGCATCTTCGGTAACAGGCAACACATCTGGCTGGCCATAAACCGTGCAGCTTGATGAAAAAACAAAATTTACCGGTTTACTGTAATAGGCATCGAGCAGGTTTATTAACGAATAAAAATTATTGCGGTAATATTTCATTGGCAGTGTTACCGATTCACCAACCGCTTTATACGCAGCAAAATGGATTATGCCTTCAATTTCCGGTTCGGCTAAAATCAGGCTCTGTATATCGGCATCCAGTGTCAGGTCAAGTTTATAATAAACGGGCTTAAAGCCAATTATTTTTTCCAGCTGGTCTAAAATACGGGCCTGCGAATTTGACAGGTTATCTATTATCACAGGCTCATAGCCTGCACTTACCAGTTCAACCACCGTATGCGATC
>CAZZVY010000157.1:0-7979 GCA_964657585.1 uncultured Mucilaginibacter sp.
CGATGTAATATTGATAGCCGGATATGACGGCGGTACTGGCGCATCGCCCATAAGTTCCATTAAACATGCAGGGTTGCCCTGGGAACTTGGTTTGGCCGAAGCGCACCAAACCCTGGTACGCAATAAGTTGCGCAGCCGGGTGGTGCTGCAAACAGATGGTCAGTTAAAAACCGGCCGCGATTTGGCAATAGCGGCGCTGATGGGCGCCGAAGAATGGGGCGTAGCAACCGCAGCCCTGATAGCCGGAGGCTGTATCATGATGCGCAAATGTCATTTAAATACCTGTCCGGTAGGTGTAGCCACGCAAGACCCGGAACTGCGCAAATTATTTACCGGCAAACCTGAGCACATTGTTAACCTTTTCAGGTTCATTGCTGAAGAATTAAGGGAGATTATGGCTGATCTGGGCTTCCGTACCGTAAACGATATGGTGGGTCGTGTACAGTTCCTGAAAGTAAGGGACAATCTCACTAACTGGAAAGCCAAAAAGATTGATTTGTCTGGTATTCTGCACCCGGTAACCAACCAGCGCGGCGCCACACTTTATAATAGTGAACAGCAGGACCATGGCATAAACGATGTACTTGACTGGAAACTGTTGGAAGCCGCCAAACCATCATTGCAAGATAAAACGCCGGTCTTCGCCACCTTTAATGTAAAAAATACCGACAGAACCATCGGCACCTTGCTATCTAATGAAATATCCAAAAAGTATGGATCAGCCGGTTTGCCTGATCACACTATAAATTACAAGTTTAAAGGATCGGCGGGGCAAAGTTTTGGGGCTTTTACTGCTAAAGGCCTGGCCTTTGAACTGGAGGGTGAAGCAAATGATTATGTAGGCAAAGGTCTTTCAGGGGCACAATTAGCTATCTATCCCTCGGCACAGGCGCGATTTGCACCGGAGGATAATATGATCGTCGGCAACGTTGCCCTTTATGGGGCTACATCCGGCGAAGTGTTTATACGTGGTATGGCAGGTGAGCGTTTTGCCGTGCGTAACTCGGGCGTTACCGCAGTTGTAGAGGGCGTTGGCGACCATGGCTGTGAATATATGACAGCAGGCCGGGCATTGATTTTAGGCAAAACAGGCCGTAACTTTGCCGCCGGAATGAGCGGAGGGATAGCGTGGGTTTATGATGCCGACAATAGTTTTACTGCTAATTGCAATCCGGATATGGTAGATTTTGATCCGCTTTTGCCGCAGGATGAGGAGCAGATAATTACACTGTTGCGTAAGCATGTGCAGCTAACCGGCAGTCAGGTAGCGCAAAAGCTGTTGAGCAACTGGCAGTTAGCGCTTACCAAATTTGTAAAAGTGTTCCCAAAGGAATACAAAAAGGTTTTATTAAAGCAACAATACCAGGCCACAATTTAAATAACATGGGAAAAGTTACCGGATTTTTAGAAGTTGACCGCGAACTTCCGCCAAAGGCCCCGGTGGAAGAACGTATTAATAATTTTAATGAATTTGTAGGGCTTTACAGCGAAGAAAAGCTAAACAACCAGGCAGCCCGTTGTATGGATTGCGGCATCCCGTTTTGTCATAACGGCTGCCCGCTGGGCAACATAATCCCGGAGTTTAACGATGCTGTTTACCGCAAAAACTGGGAAGAAGCTTACGCCATTCTGAGTTCAACCAACAATTTTCCGGAGTTTACCGGGCGTATTTGCCCTGCCCCATGCGAGTCGGCCTGTGTGCTGGGCATTAATAAACCGCCCGTTGCTATCGAGGAGATCGAGAAGCATATTATTGAGATAGCGTGGTTAAAAAACTTAGTGAAGCCATCTGCGCCCCTGGTAAAAAGCGGTAAAAGGGTAGCCATTGTTGGCTCTGGCCCGGCAGGGCTGGCTGCTGCTGCGCAATTAAACAAGGCTGGCCATGCTGTAACCGTTTATGAGCGCGACGATTATCCCGGTGGGTTATTGCGCTATGGCATTCCGGATTTTAAATTGGAAAAGTGGGTAGTTGAACGCCGTATCAAACTAATGCAGGAAGATGGCATCAACTTTAAATGCAATACTGAAGTTGGCAAAGACATTAACGCTGATGACCTGGTACGCAACAACGATGCCGTAGTGTTAGCGGGAGGCTCAACCATACCGCGTAACCTGCCAATTCCCGGCCGTGAACTAAAAGGTATCCATTTTGCAATGGATTTTCTTAAGCAACAAAATAAGCGTATTAAAAACATTGCCTTTGATGCTGAAGATATATTGGTAACCGGTAAAGATGTGGTAGTGATAGGTGGCGGCGATACCGGGTCTGACTGTGTTGGTACATCAAACCGTCAGCATGCAAGGTCAATTCGTCAGTTTGAGGTAATGGAGCAGCCGCCAAGCGCACGTACTCCCAATATGCCTTGGCCAACGTATCCAATGGTGTTGAAAACGACATCATCGCATGAGGAAGGGTGCGAGCGCCATTGGGGCGTTAACACCAAAGAGTTTTTAGGCGATGCAGACGGCAATCTGCGGGGCCTTAAGGTAACTGATGTAAGCTGGGAACTGGATGTGCTCGGTCGTCCGGTTAAGTTTACAGAGGTAGCAGGTTCTGAACGCGAATTGCCTTGCCAAAGAGTGTTTTTGGCTATGGGTTTTCTTAATCCGCAATACCAGGGTATGCTGGAAAGCCTGGGTGTTGAACTTGATGCCCGTAATAATGTTAAAGCCTCAGAAGCAGCTTATCGTACCAATGTTAGCAAGGTATTTGCCGCCGGCGATATGCGCCGAGGGCAATCATTGGTAGTATGGGCAATATCTGAAGGCCGCGAATGTGCCCGCAAAGTAGATGAATTTTTAATGGGCCATACCAACTTGGAAAGTAAGGATGCGGTGAATGTATTTGAGCAGATGTTTTAGTCGTCGGCTATTCGCTGCATTATCTTGGATGGTTGAGCTATTATGGAGTAGCGGCAGATAATTGTTGTAGTTATCTGCTGATATATTTTCTCCTACACAATCAATTTCTGCTATTTTTCTAAGCCTCCGGGTTTGTTTTTCTGCTTAACAGTCAATTAATATATCCTCTTAATTTTAATTATACTAATCTTTAAAACTAAACAAATAAACAACTATACAAATTAATAATGCAGCAAAGGAAGCAATGGTTATAATAAACTTTTTCATGATTTGGGGTATTGATTTATCAATTAAACTATCTTGAACAACAATGGTTTACTATATTGACATTTTGTCTTTGTATTATCTTTGATACTGACTTTTTTACTGATATCAGCTATTGGCAATGGTTTTGAAACACTGCTGATATGAATTTCAATAACTTTACAATAAAAGCACAGGAAGCTGTACAAAAAGCTTCTGAAATTACCACCGGCAACCAGCAGCAGGCCATTGAAAATGCGCATTTGCTTAAAGGGTTGTTACTGGTAGATGAAAATGTAATAACATATTTGCTAAAAAAGCTTAACGTAAATATTAATCGTCTTAATGAGCAATTAGACCAGCAAATAGCATCTTTTCCTAAGGTAAGCGGCAGTAATGTATACCTGTCATCAAACGCTAACAGCGCCTTGCAAAAGGCACAGGGTTTTCTTAAGGAATTTAAGGATGAGTTTGTTTCCGTTGAGCATATACTTTTAGGTATTCTGGCTGTAAACGATAAGGCCGGGGTGGCGTTAAAGGATATGGGCGTAAACGAGAAAGACCTTAAAAAAGCCATTGCAGGTTTGCGTGGTGACAGCAAGGTAACAGATCAGAATGCCGAAGCCACTTACAATGCGCTTAATAAATATGCCCGGGACCTGAACGAATATGCTGAATAAGGCAAACTGGACCCGGTAATTGGCCGTGATGATGAGATACGCCGCGTAATACAAATACTGTCGCGCCGGACAAAAAACAACCCGATTTTAGTAGGGGAACCCGGCGTTGGTAAAACAGCCATAGCCGAAGGTATTGCCTTCAGGATAATTAAGGGTGATGTACCTGAAAACTTAAAGACCAAAACCGTTTATTCGCTGGATATGGGTGCGCTGATAGCAGGAGCCAAATACAAAGGTGAATTTGAAGAACGTTTGAAGGCGGTAGTAAAAGAAGTTACCCAGGCTGATGGCGAGATCATATTATTTATTGACGAGATACATACACTTGTAGGTGCCGGCGGCGGTGAAGGCGCGATGGACGCAGCGAACATATTGAAGCCGGCTTTGGCCCGGGGCGAGTTACGTGCCATTGGCGCCACTACTTTAAATGAATACCAGAAATACCTTGAGAAAGATAAGGCTTTAGAACGACGTTTCCAGATGGTACTGGTTGATGAGCCGGACACAGCCGACGCTATATCTATTTTACGCGGTTTAAAAGAACGTTACGAAACCCACCACAAGGTACACATTAAAGATGAGGCTATTATTGCCGCGGTAGAAATGTCGCAGCGTTACATATCCGACAGGTTTTTGCCCGATAAGGCAATAGACCTGATGGATGAGGCTGCCTCTAAATTGCGTATGGAAATGGATTCCGTACCCGAAGCGGTTGACGAACTGGAACGCCGGATTATGCAGTTAGAGATTGAACGCGAAGCAATAAAGCGTGAGAAAGACAATGAACGTGTTAAAGAACTTAGTGAAGATATTGCTAACCTTTCTGCCGAACGCGATTCGTTACGCGCGAAATGGCAAAGCGAAAAGGATATTGTTGACGGTATAAACCAAAAGGTAGAGCTTATAGAAAACTACAAACTGGAAGCCGAACAAGCCAAGCGTGCCGGTGATTATGGCAAAGTTGCCGAATTAGAATATGGCCGTATAAAGGAAGCTGAGAAAGAAGTTGAAAAACTTAAAGCGGCTTTGCTGGAGAACCAGCAGGATAGCCGCATGCTGAAAGAGGAAGTTACCGCTGATGATATTGCCGGTGTGGTTTCGCGCTGGACAGGTATACCGGTAAGCAAGATGATACAAAGTGAACGCGAGAAATTGCTGAACCTGGAAGAAGAACTGCACAAACGGGTAGCAGGACAGGAGGAGGCCATT
Organism: uncultured Mucilaginibacter sp.; assembly: GCA_964657585.1. Lineage (GTDB taxonomy): Bacteria > Bacteroidota > Bacteroidia > Sphingobacteriales > Sphingobacteriaceae > Mucilaginibacter. Next base: position 4,995 of record CAZZVY010000157.1, read on the forward strand.
GAAGCCATAAGCGATGCTATCCGCCGCAGCCGCGCAGGATTGCAGGATAAAAAGAAACCTATTGGTTCGTTTATATTTTTGGGTACTACCGGTGTTGGTAAAACCGAGCTGGCCAAAGCTTTGGCCGAATACCTGTTCAATGACGAAAATGCGCTGGTACGTATAGATATGTCTGAATACCAGGAACGCCATGCTGTTTCAAGATTGATAGGCGCGCCTCCGGGCTACGTAGGTTACGACGAAGGCGGCCAGTTAACAGAAGCGGTACGGCGTAAGCCTTACAGTGTGATACTGTTGGATGAGATTGAAAAGGCGCACCCTGATGTATTCAACATACTGCTGCAGGTACTGGATGACGGCCGTTTGACTGATAACAAAGGCCGGGTAGTAAATTTTAAGAATACTATTATCATTATGACCTCAAACATTGGTTCAAGCATTATTCAGGAAAACTTTCAGGATTTTGAGGAAAGTGACAAGGAAGAGGTGATGGCTAAAACAAAGAACCAATTGTTTGAACTTTTACGAACTACCATCAGGCCCGAGTTTTTAAACCGGATAGATGAGATAATTATGTTTACCCCGCTTAGCCGCGACGAGATAACTGACATTGTTAAATTACAGTTTAATCAGGTACAGCAAACCCTGGCCGAAATGGGCATAAGCATTTCCGCATCAGATGAGGCTTTGGATTGGCTGGCGCAACTGGGTTATGATCCACAATTTGGGGCAAGGCCGTTAAAACGGGTAATACAGAAAAAAATATTAAATGAATTATCTAAACAGATATTAGCTGGTAAAATTGATAGGGAAGGTAAAATAAAGCTGGATATGTTTGATAATCAATTTGTTTTTTTAAATGATATAGCGTAAGTGAGGCTTGGGTTATTTAAATTATCTGATGGCATGATTGTTGAAAAATAATATTTAAGATTAGTAATACCTTTGATATACAAGGAGCATTAGCCGGTTTTTATATCAAAAAAGATATTACAGTTTGAGATTTTATAGATCAGGATTCATCACATGAGGAAAATTTTACCCGGCCTTGCATTAATTATTGCGGTTTATATTGGCTGTACTAAAGAAAACCCGCAGGTTGTACTGCAAAAAATTGCCGTTACGCCAGATACGCTGACAATAACAACCGGAAATAACCTGCAGCTGGTGCCTGTATTTACGCCATCGTTATTTAGCAGCATACCGGTGGTATGGTCCTCAGCCGATGCCTCTATCGCTTCGGTGGCAGCTGATGGTACGCTTAATGCCATAAAACCAGGTATAGTATGGATAACGGTTAAAGATAAAAACAGCGCTACATCAGGTAAATGTTATGTAGTGGTGCAATAAATAAGCCGCACGGTTAGCTATTTCATTATAATTTTTTATATCGCGCATTTAAACCTGCTATTATATGCATAGCAGGTTTTTTTATATTTTTGCGCAACAAATCGCTGTTTGGCTTAGCTGTCTTGTGCGCTTAACCTTTGTATGGATATATCAGTTGTAGTGCCCCTGTTAAATGAAGTTGAATCATTGCCCGAGTTAACCAGTTGGATTGCCCGTGTAATGAATGAAAGCAAATTTACTTACGAGGTAATCTTAGTAGATGATGGTAGTACTGATGGTTCATGGCAAATGATCCTGAAGCTCAAAGAGAGCAATCCGTTTATAAAGGGGATCAAGTTCAGGCGTAATTATGGTAAATCGGCTGCGTTAAATACAGGTTTTGCAGCTGCAATGGGCAATGTGATTATTACTATGGATGCTGATCTGCAGGATAGTCCTGATGAGATCCCGGCCCTGTATCGCCGCATAACCGAAGATAAATACGACCTGGTTTCGGGCTGGAAAGCCAAGCGTTATGACCCGTTAAGTAAAACTGTCCCTACAAGATTATTCAATGCAGCTACACGCCGAATGTCAGGCATATCCAACCTGCATGATTTCAATTGCGGCCTGAAGGCTTATCGCAGCGCGGTTATCAAAAACATAGAGGTATACGGCGAAATGCACCGCTATATCCCTGTATTGGCTAAATGGGCGGGTTTCACTAAAATAGGAGAACAGGTGGTTGAGCACCGGGCGCGAAAATACGGTAAAACCAAGTTCGGGATGGCACGTTTTATTAACGGTTTTCTCGATCTGCTTTCCATTTTTTTTGTAGGAAAATTTGGAAAAAGGCCTATGCACTTTTTTGGTTCAATGGGTGTTTTAAGTTTTTTTGCTGGCTTTGTAAGTATAGTGTGGCTGATCAGCGAAAAATTATACGATATTGCCAGGCACGTCCGTTATGATCGTGATGTTACTGAAAAGCCGCTGTTTTATATCGCGCTTGTTGCAGTAATAGTTGGGTTTCAATTGTTTTTAACGGGTTTTGTGGCTGAACTGGTGGCCCGCAGCGCCATTGAACGTAATAACTATCAGATAGAAGAAATGGTTTGAAAATTAGATCTTAAGATGTGAGATATGATTGGAGAGAATACGGTCAATATTCAATAATGATAAATTTCAGACCTCATATCCCCACATGCCATAGTAAAATCTGAACATCTATCTCATGTTTTTCTCTATTATTATCCCTTTATACAACCGCCCGCAGGAAATAAACGAACTGCTTTATACGCTTACCAAACAAACGTATCCCCGGTTTGAGGTATTAGTGATCGAGGATGGGTCGGTTAATGATGCAAAAGAGGTTGTTGAAAGTTATAGTGATAAACTTGATATAAAATATTTTATAAAACCCAATTCAGGCCAGGGATTTTCCCGTAATTACGGCTTTGAACGGGCAATTGGCGATTATTTTATAATTTTTGATTCAGATTGCCTGATACCTGCCAATTATCTGGAAATTGTAGCGCATTATTTAGCGATTAACTACCTGGACGCTTACGGAGGACCTGATGCCGCACATGCATCGTTTACCCCTGTGCAAAAAGCCATAAGTTACTCCATGACATCGCCATTTACTACCGGCGGTAT
>CAZZVY010000158.1:0-7966 GCA_964657585.1 uncultured Mucilaginibacter sp.
CGAATCTAAGAACTCCTTTTTATGATGCTCGCCAATGCCAAAAACATCCAGCCCAGCCTCGTCGGCAAACGCTATCCTGTCCAGCAATTGTTCCATGGCATCCACACTGTTAAGGCTGTTGCTGCCATACATTGCCGAAGCAAAGCTGTCAATACCTATTTCCATAGCTTAATTAGTTGTTGTAACACTTAATTCAAAGTTCGGATATTTTATTTATCAAAGGCTGCAATTAATGTCATAATAATCAAACAACTTTAGCACGTATTCTTTGTTATTTAAGCGGTTATATGAAAATGAATTTTTGATGAACAAAAGGCTATATTAATAATAAGAATAATTAACCCGCGTTATGCGCATATAACAGATTAGTGAGTTTAATACAATATTAAAAATTTAATAAGATGATCTTACAACAAATAACTAAAAGATGGATGCGCGCATTGGTTGTAATAAGCTTTGTTGCGCTGGTTTTTTCCGCTTGCCGCAAAGATGGGTATTATTATGGCAATGCACCCTATAACGGCAACCCTTACACAGGGCCGGTAGCATACCTTTCGGTAATTGATGCTTCGCCGGATGCAGGTAGTTTAGATTTTTACCTGGACAAGAACCTGGCAAATCCCTACGCCCTTACTTACGGCAACGGGTTAGCCTATATTAATGCCTATACCGGGAAGCGCCTGGCTTCTTTTTATAAAGCAGGTACCAGCACCCTCGTTAAAAAAGATTCGGTTACCTTAAATGCTAATGGTTATTATTCGCTTTACCTGGCCAATTTAGCAGCTACCCCTGATTACTTATTTTTAACCGACACCATTGCCCGGCCAGCCACAAATATGGCCAGCGTGCGCTTTGTAGATGTAAGTACTGATGCCCCCGCAGTAGACCTGGGCATAAAAGGCGGCGCTTTAATTACGTCAAATAAAAAATATAAGGGGTACTCATCTTTCATAGCGTTAAAGGGCGATACCACCTACACCTTTGAGGTAAGGCCCAAAGGCACTTCAACTGTGCTGGTTAGCCAATCGAATATCCCCATCCGTACAGGTTCTATCTATACCATTTGGCTGCGCGGGCTTGCGGCCGCAACCGATAATACCCGGTTAACGCTTGATGTTCAGCGTAATGCTTATTATTGAATGGTTTACCGTCAGCTCGGTTGAGCCTTATGTGGATTTACGCATAGGGCTTTTTTATGCGCTATAGTTCGAACAAGGTAAAACAAGTCGTCCTGAACTTGTTTCAGGAACTCTCAGGACGGTTGCAACCAATACTTTTTTATATCCAAGATGCACGAAATAAGTCCGGCATGACACACGCTCTTCTAAAAGTTATTCCCGGTATTAGAACATTTGTAACTTGGTGATACCCGGAAATTTGTGTAGTATTGATAAACAATGCTGTTTTGTATTAATCAGCTACAATTCTCAGATTTATCACGAATGACTACTAATACCTTCAAATTAACGATACATATGGTTTCGAGTCTTGATGTTATTATTGCTAAAAGAGACAACAGCATTTCGTGGTTTGAAACATCTGATTATTACGAAAAAGGGACATCTGTATCCGAAACAGATAAGGAGGAGTTTTTAAAAGCTATTGATTGCTATATAATGGGCGCCAGGACATACGAACACGCGTTAGCGCTTTCAAAAGATTATGGCTGGGCTTATGGCGACAAACCGACCATTGTATTAACTTGCCGGAACCTGCCTGTTGACCGACCGAACGTAGAAATTTATTCGGGCAGTTTGGAAAAGCTTATAACTGATCGGCTGAAACCAGCCTACCAGCATGTTTGGCTGGCAGGCGGCGCAATGCTTTCTCAGGATTTTATTCGTTTAAAATTAGCCGACGAAATAAGATTGTCTATCCTGCCGGTTATTTTGGGTGATGGCCTGCGGTTTTTTGATAACATCATACAGGAACAAGCATTGCATCTGGCCAATGTAAATGCCTACAAGAACGGAATGGTGGAATTGATCTATAAAATTGTAAGGTAACAGCATATGTCACGGAGAAACCGGTCCCTAATCAATCGCTCTTGCGCCTAATTATCTCTAATCACCAGTAATACATAATATAATAGCACCTATATTACCTGCGGCGTGTGGTTAAATTGTAACGCTGGTAACCAGGACTTGTATTTGCCATCAGGCCGCGTTTAGCTGGCGGTGCCTTATCTTAGGATTTTTCTTTTTCTTTCGTTTGCCGAGCCACAGAATAAAACCGGTAACAGGTAAACTTGCACATATTAAACTGGCTAAAAAAGCAACTATCTTACCGGGCAGGCCCAATATCTGCCCCACATGTATATCGTAGTTTGCTGCATTCAATTTTAAACCGCGGCTTTTGGTTTGGTGAAGCTGGGCTTTTAACAGCTTCCCGGTATACTGATCGAAGGTGTAATTATCACTTCGGTAAAAATGCATGGGCGTATAGTAAGCTGCTACCGATGTTGTGCTCCCGCCTTTACCATCGCCCTCTATCACAAAAAACATGCAGGCCAGCGGCGAGTGCGACTTAGCGTATGTAAAAGCTTTATCACCTGCCGGTATATGGCTAACAAAATTTTTCTGTAATGAATCTGACTGTATCTTTTGCTTTTCTGACGGGTATACTTTGCCCAGGTTGGCTGTTTTATAAATGCCTTTCTCCAAAACGTCAAATGCGATGGATAAGCCGGTTACTGCCAAAATCAGGGCTATGCTGCAGGCGTAAAAACCAAGTACGTTGTGCAGGTCATAATTAACCCTGCGCCACCGTACCTTCCATTTAACAGTAAAGCTGCGCTTGCGGTCGCTCTTGCGTTTCGGCCACCACAGTACTATCCCGGTTATCAGCAATATCACAAATATCAGTACCGAGTAACCCACCACCTGTTTGCCAACGGCTGGCGGCAGCAGCAGGTACAGGTGGATGTACTCCACTATAATAAAAAAATTGCGGGCAATATTTTCGTCATGTAAAAACTGCCCGGTATATGGATTAAGATATATATAGCGTGTACCTGCTTTAGGCTCTGCAATCATTACTATGGCTGGGCGGTTTTTGCCATAATAGGCGGTAATGCTGGCAATACTTTTAGGATATTGCTTAAGCGCTATAGTCTTTAATTGTGAAGGCAATAAAAAAGGCCTGGCCTGCACCGGTACAGAACGATAGCTGTATAAAGCGTCCTGTATTTCATCCTGAAAAACAAACATACACCCGGTAATGCTCACTATTAACACCACCAGCCCGGATATAAACCCGAGCCAGCGATGTAAAAACAAGACAGTTTTTTTAAACCGTGACATTTGTTATAGTTTGTACGATGCCGTCAGCACAAACTGACGCAGTTTTTGCGGATTAACGGTAGTATAACCCGTATAGTAATGTTTGTTAAAAACATTATTGGCGCTTAAGCCAAAGCGGTATTTTGTACAGTCCAGAAACACCGACGAATTAAACAGGGTATATGATGGCAGGAAGAAAGCTCCCTGGCTTACGCTGTTAATGATATAATTGTTGCTGGCATAGTTACCACCAAAACCAACGCCTAACCCTTTAATGCTGTTTTGCGGCAGGCGGTAACTTACATAAAGATTGGCCAGGTAAGGCGAACCGGCCGTATTTGGACGAAGGCCTAATACATCAGGATCGCCTTTGGTATATTTTGAATCGTTGTAGGCAAAACCTGCAACCACATTTATGGCAGTAACAGGGTTGGCAATAATCTCGGTTTCAATACCTTTACTGTTCTGTGTGCCATCCTGCACCTGGCCGTATACCGGCGAGTTTGGTATTGAGCGTAATACGTTGGTTAAATTAATGCGGTAATAGCTTAATGTACCGTTTAGCTTACCGTTAAACAGGGCCATTTTTATACCGCCCTCTACCTGGTTTGCGTTTTGAAGTTTAGCAACGATTGATTGGCCGCTGCCATTGGTATAAAGCCCCGGGTTAACAAAACCGTTTTGATAGTTACCGAAGAGAGAGAGCGCATATTTTATTGGCTGGTAAACCAGGCCAAATTTGGGGGAAATTGCAGTTTGATCAAACGGTTTGGCCGTTTGTACCCCCGCATAGTTGTAAGCCCCTTTGTTTTCGTAATGATCTGCACGTATACCTGCCGAAGCAATCAGTTGGTCGGTGATATTCAACACATCTGATACATACGCGCCGTAGGTGTCTTTTTTATAAATATAGGAATAAGTGTTATTTACAGTAAGTGGGTTGGCCGCATTGGCTGCGTCAACAACTTGTTTATTAAACGCACCATAATCAAACGTTGCACTATTAATTGGGGCCACGCCATACGCATTACCATAATATACCTGGTTTGAATTAATGTGCTGGTAATCTAAGCCCAGTACAAAGCGGTTATGTATTTTACCGATCTTGAAATCGCCGTTCAGGTTTTCCTGTATCCCGGTAACATTGTTCTTACTGTTAGCGGTCGATTGATCTTCCCTAAGGATATAATTGTTACTACTGCCCGGGATAGCTGCTGCACCCAAACCGGCGGCAACTGCATCGGTAATTAAATAGTAGTATGGGTTAGGCCCGTTTGAAAAACTATTTGAAGAAGTGAATACCGTTTGAGAGGTAAAGCTGTTTGATATTTTATAGTTAGCCTGTGCAAAATAGTTGCTACTGCGCGAGTATTGCCTGATGTCGTCATTAGCATAAGCCTGATTATAATTTATTTTTAACTGACTGGCATTGGTTACGCCCATGTCCCTGGGGCTGGAATAAAAGAAGAAGAAGGGTTTAGCTGAAGCACGGCCATAAAACAACTCAGCTTCGGCAAGGAACGATAACTTATCATTTACTTTTATGGACAAACTTGGTGCGGCGGCAAGATTGCGGGTCATGCCGTAATTTTGGAAACTGCCTTCGTAATTGTAGGCTGCGTTTAACCTGAATAATACATTCTTATTTTTAGTGATGGGCGTATTAAGGTCCAGGGTTGTACGGCTCAAATCGTAATTACCTGTGCTGTGGCCAAGCTCAACACCTAAAGTATCATACGGTTTTTTAGTTACCCGGTTTATCAGGCCGCCAAACGATGTAAGGCTGCTGCCAAATAGGGTGGCAGACGGGCCTTTAACAACTTCTATCTTATCAATATTAGCAGCGTCTATGGTGTTGGTTACTAAACCGGCTACGCCATTGCGAAAGGTACTTTGTACGGTGAAACCACGCAGCGTAAAATAACTGCCGCCATCGCCACCACGGCCGGTAGCATCCCATAACTTTTGGATGCCGGGCACATTGCGCATGGCATCATCAACGGTAAAAACCTGTTGTTCCTTAAGTAACTCACCAGTAACAGTGCTATAACTTTGTGCATTTTCAAGGTTACTAAGCGGTATTTTACCAACATCAGTGCTTATGCTGCGGGTAAAACGGTTTGCACGGTTTGCTATAACGTTTACTTCGCTAAGCTGGGCCATAGTAGCTTCAATGGTTATTGTCGGCACAGCAGTTATCTGGTTTGCAGTAACTATTACTGGTATCTCAATGGTTTTAACACCAACATAAGAGATAATAAGTATATAGGAACCTTCTTTAGCTCTGAAAGTAAACCCTCCGTCTGAGGCGGTAGTTGTACCGTAGCTTGTACCCATTAAGCCCAGGCTCACGTAGCTGGCCGGTTGCTGATTTACCGTAAATACTTTGCCCTTTATTATGCCATTGGCATTCTGGGCAAAAGTGTTTGCCACAAACGTTAGTAAGAACAGAAGTGTGAATAATCTTGCGATCAGGTTGCGTAAGTTGATCTTCATTGTTTATTTAGACTAATTATAAATTATTGCAAAAATAAAGCTAATCTTTATTTACACAATAGTTATTTATAATTATTCTAAATAATTGATTGATAGGATAAATGAATACTTATATATCCATTATCTCCTTCTTCTTTTTGCTGCGCATGCGTTTGGGGACAAAGTCGAGTATTTCATTCTTAAGCGCTTCTATGATACGCCGCTTTAAAAAATTCCGCTGTGTTACCAGGCTAACCTCGCGTGCCGGTTCCGGCGATTTAAAATAGCGCACCCGCTCCAGTTGTTTATCTGATAGTTCAGCTAAGGCCAGCTCTGGTAAAATTGTAGCGCCATTGTTTTGATCAACCATGCGCTTTAGCGTTTCCACGCTGCCCGTATTGTATTCAAAATGCAGGAAATGCTGGGTCGTCTTTCGCTGCTGGCAAATGTTCAGCACCTGTTCACGCATACAATGCCCCTCGTTCAGCACCCATATTTCTTCCGGGTCTATATCATCTGGCGTTATGCTTTTCTTTTTAAAAAGCCGGCTGCTTTTGGAAGTGTAGGCCACAAAATTTTCATAAAAAACAGGTATCTCGATTAAGCCGGCCTCGTTTAGCGGGGTGGATAGTATACCGCAGTCTATTAATCCCAGTTTTAACTGCTGTATAATCTGTTCGGTAGTTTGCTCCCATACTACCAGCTTAACCTTTGGATATTTATCAATAAATTTGGTTATTATGCGGGGCAGCAGGTAGGGCGCTATAGTGGGAATGATACCAATCTTCAACTCACCGGACAGTTCCTTTTGCCTGTCGGTCACTATTTCTTTTATTTTCTGACTTTCGGCCAGCAGCACCCTGGCCTGCGCAATAATTTCCATGCCAACCTCTGTTGGTACAACAGGTTGTTTACTGCGGTCAAATACTTTTACGCCCAGGGTATCTTCCAGCTTTTGCAGCTGCATGCTTAACGTAGGTTGCGTAACAAAGCATTTTTCGGCGGCTAAAACAAAATTGCGGTAGGTATCTACTGCAACCATGTATTCTAATTGCACAAGCGTCATATATATACCTTAATATAGTTTAAAACTATACAAAGGTATCATTCTATTGGCAGTGCCTATTATCAAACAAGGAAATGTGGCAGATAAACTTAGTTCATCATGCGGCCTTCGTGCGAATCAAGCGAAGTGATGCCGCCCTCCTGGAGCATTTCGTGCGGCGGACAAGTAAGCGGCGAACCTTTGGTAAACAGGCCTAAAGCTAAGATGATACCACCTAATATTAAGTGGGGAAGAAAAACACCTTTTTGGTTAAACCCATATAACCACGGCGATACCATTAAAACAAACCCCGAAATTGTATCAAGCACGCAGTGCATCTTAACAGGAAAAGCGCCTACCATACCGCCCTTTGCATTGCTAAAAATGGCCATTATTAACTGGAACCAGCCAAGCATCAATGGCAGAAATAACGAGGCGCCCCCAATGTTGATAAACTCAAACAGCCAGGGCGACGACATAGTTATAATAGCTATAACGTAGTTAAAATATCCAAAAAATGTTGTTGGTATAAAGGCTTTCATCAGATGCTTGTATATGTATATCTTTTTACAAAAATATAATTTTGATTTGATTTGTTTTGGCTTAAGTGAAAATTATTGCCGTTAGATTGCAGGGGCCTTAGCGCCAATTATTTTAGCGGCAATAAATGCGAACAAGCCCTGTACCAGTCCAAAGGCAGCCCCAAACGGTAAGCCTAAACACAGCATTGCCAGGCGCGGATGTATACTTAAATAACCCATGTTATTGGTCATTTTAGCCATACTGGAATGATGGGCAACGTATGTGCTGAAAAAACAAAGGTGCACGGCAGTTATCCAAACACTGTTAATTATGCTCAATAAAAGGCCGTGTAAAAAGTAATTGCCATTGCATACCCTGGCAATAACATAAGCACAGAAAATAAATATAACAAGCCAAAAAACCGGCTCAGCCTTTTCAGGGATAAGCGATACGGTAGCAAAAGCCATAATTAGCCCAAACATGGATAATTGCAGTAATAGTTTAATGTTCATTTGGTAAAGGAATAATGAACTTAAAGTTGCAAACAATTTGTGGGAAATGCAAGTAGCTGGCTGTTAATATTTTAATATCAGTTTGAAAGGTCGGCAGCGGTATAAAATGGTGTGTGCTTGGTAATGATCCG
>CAZZVY010000159.1:0-7935 GCA_964657585.1 uncultured Mucilaginibacter sp.
GTTATCCATTCCAATTTGCGCCGGATAAACGGTTTGCTTAACCTTGATCATAACATCAGTAAATCATTTTCTACCACTACCGGTATCAACGTATCCAACGTTCAGCAAAACACACCGTTGCAGGGAAGCGCATATTATAGCAGCCCGCTGGCATCTGCCTATTTTTTGCGCCCGTTCCAATTGGGTTATAATGATGATGGTTCTATTAATTCAAGCACTGTAGGGAATGCCAATTTTTCGCCGTCTTCAAACTCAAACCCGCTTTATATCGCAGCGCATGATACAAGGTTGTTAAGCGATACCAGAATACTTGCAAACCAAACTTTAAAATGGAATATCTGGGATCAGTTGAGATATACTGGCTATGTCAGTACAGAGTTTCATGACCTGGAAGAAACAACTTTCCTCAACGCGGTAATGGGCGATGGCGCATCGCTTGGCGGTACGGGTACCAGCACTTATAATCGTTATTTCAACTGGTTAACCCGTCATTTGCTGGATTATCGCTATAACGTTGGGCACATCCAGGATTTTTATATTGATGCTACGGTAGGTTACGAGGCACAACGGACCACTCAGTATTTTAATACAGCTTATGCAACAGGCTATCCGGCAAGTCAGCCTACTTTAACAGCTGTGGCTAATGCTGCCACGCCAACTACCGCCTCAGAGTCAACATCAAACTCAACATATGCATCTTTTTTAGCAAGGTTAGGTATTAATTATAAAAACCGCTATGGCTTAACAGGTTCCATCAGAAATGAAGGATCGTCCAAGTTCGGGTCAGACCACCAGTACGCTAATTTTTACTCGGTAGGCGGTACCTGGAACGTAGATCAGGAAAGTTTTTTTAAAGTACAAAATATACTAAGCAGCTTAAAGTTCCGCAGTTCATACGGTACAACGGGGAATGCGAATGCCTTGGGTAATTACACCTGGCGGCCAACCGCGGGTTATGGCACTAACTATAACCTGGCTAATGGGCAAAATTATAACAACATTGGTAACCCGGCCTTAACCTGGGAATCGTCAAAGAAATTTGATGTGGGTGTTGATTTCGGCTTCTTTACAGACCGTTTGAATATTGACTTAGATTATTATAAAAACAATATTGAAGGTTTGCTGCAATCTGCCGCTATTTCTCATGAAACCGGTTTTAGTTCACAAACCCAAAATATAGGCGCCATGCAGAATAAAGGTTTGGAGTTGACAGTAAAAGGAGTTCCAGTCAGGACAAAGGATTTTTCCTGGAATACCAGCTTCAATCTTTCAACCAACGCTAATAAGATGATTAAATTGGCTAACGCTGATGCGGCTAATGGCAGTTACTGGTTAGGTAAAGGCTGGGATTATTATACCTATTATACTTATCTTTCAGCAGGTGTAGATCCGCAAACCGGTAACCAGTTATGGTATACCGATGGTACAAAAACAGCTACTACTACCAAATATGCATCGGCGCTACGTACGCAAATAGGGCAGGCCGATCCTAAATTGTATGGTGGTTTTAGTAACTCATTTACCTATAAAGGTATTACCCTGCAAGGCGATTTTTACGGAAGCTTCGGTAACAGGGTTGGTGACTCATGGTCATACTACCTTAATGATGGTACTTATATAACGGGTGCAAATAAATATGCTTCAATACTTAATGCCTGGACAACTCCTGGCCAGATAACTGATGTTCCTAAGGTGGTTTATGCCGGCGGCAGTGATGCAAACACCTCAAGGTATTCGACACGTTTCTTATATTACGGAGATTATATTAGGTTGAAGAACGTATCTATCGGTTATGATTTTAAAAACATTAACTATTTGAAAAAATTCGGTATCAGCAAGTTGTATCTGTACGGAAGGGCAACTAACCTTTGGACAAAAACTTACGACAAACGATTACCGTTTGACCCTGAAGTGCCTGTAACAGGATTTAATACTGAGGATATACCACAGGTCAGGACGTTCACTATTGGTTTAAATGTGGGACTATAAAACAGAGGATTTACGATATGAAAATGAATAAATTTATATTAGTATTATTAGCAGGAGCGCTGGTTATAGCATCCTGTAAAAAAAGCTTTCTTGATGAGGAACCGCCAACTGCGGTAACAGTTCAAAATTCAATAGAGAGTACATCAGCCATGGCCGATGCCGTTAACGGTATGTACAATGCTATGAAAAGCTACGTTTTATTTGACCGTGACGTACCTGTATTAGGTGATCTGCTGGCAGATAACATTTATGTTAACATAACCAATTCCGGCCGTTATCTGAGCGAGAACAACTATACCTTTATAAATACCAGCGCTGAAGCGGCTGATATTTATAACCAAAGTTATTATGCTATTCTACAGGCTAACCGTATCATTTATGAAGGCAAAAAGTTGCCGACAAGCAGTGATGTAAGCCAGTTGCTTGGCGAAGCCTATGCTGCACGCGGTTTATTATATCTTAATCTTGTTAATTGGTTTGGTTCGCCATATACCGTTAATCCAAATGCACCAGGTGTACCGCTGGTAACTATTCCGTCCTACGTTACTGGTTTTGCTATAAAACCGGCACGTAATACGGTATCAGATATTTACACCAAAATCATCAGCGATCTGGATAGTGCCTATGCGCTAATGCCTGCCGCCGGCACTACGTTGCATGCAACAAGCTCAAACTTTATTGCTAAATATGCTGCTAAGGCCATTGAGTCGAGGGCTTATCTATATAAAGGGGATTATGCCAACGCGCTTACTGCTGCATTACTGGTAATAAATAACGGGGGTTACACCTTAGCACAAACCCCTGCCGCCTTTACTGCATTTTGGGCAAGCCCAACAGCCACAACAAGCAAACTGGAAACTATATTAGAGCTAAACCAAAACGCATCAAGCAGTAATGGCATAAACGGGCTTGATGATATTTATTCACAAGCGGGATATGGTGATTTACAAGCCACAACTGATTTGTATAACGATTACTCTGCTACTGATATCAGGCGCACACTTATCATTAACGGTACAAGGGCTGGGTTACAAGCTTACATAGTTAATAAATTCCCTAATTATACTAATACGGATAAGGACGAGACCAAGATCATCCGTTACGCCGAGGTTATCCTTACTGCCGCCGAGGCTTACGTGCGTACAGGTGATAATGTCAATGCGCTTATCCAGCTGAACACTATAGCTAAGTTACGCGATCCTTCTTTTGCTGGTTATGCCTCAACCGGTACACAGTTGATCTCAGATATCCTGAATGAAAGAAGAAAAGAACTGGCTTTTGAAGGCTTGCGTTTCTTTGACTTGACCAGGACTAATGCAGTAATTAATCGCCCGGTGCAAGCCCAGGGATATGCTTCTTATCCTACGGTTTTAACTACAGATTTTAGGAGATTGCAACCAATACCACAGGCAGCAGTGGATGCCAACCCAAGCCTGGTACAAAATCCGGGATATTAATTGCAGTATATTATACTATCAAGTAATTATGGGGCCGTCTTATAAAGACGGCCTCTTTTGCTTATGGTATAGAGGCTTGAAGTAAAAGGATTTTTAGCGGTGTATTATTTAAATAAGCTATCTATCACTATATTCCCAACGCTTCACAAGCCTTCTCTGCAGCCAGTTTTTCCGCGTTCTTTTTGCTGAACTCTTTGCCCAGGCCCATTACCTCGTTGTCAATAGAGGCATGTACGCTGAAAAGTTTCGGGCTTTCGCCTTCCTGGTTTCCTATCAGGTCAAAGCTAACATCTTTACCATGGCGCTGGCACCACTCAATAAGCTTGCTTTTAAAGTTGGTTTCGGTTTGTTCAAGCGTGTGAATATCAATGTGCGATTTGATGATGTGGTTAATAAGGAAACTCTTGGTAAACTCATAACCCTTATCCAGGTAAACGGCGCCAATAAGCGCCTCAAAGGCATCGCCCAATAATGATCCCTGGCGGGTGTTGCCTACCATGCGACTATCATATTCAATCAATTGGTCTAATCCAAGTTTACGGGATAGCTGGTTAAGGTTTACACGGCTTACAATTTTTGAACGCAGCTCGGTTAAAAAGCCTTCGTCTTTATAAGGATAAAGCTTAAACAATACTTCGGCAACAACACAGCCCAACACTGCATCGCCTAAAAACTCCAGCCGTTCATTACTGTTTTTAACGCCTAATTTAATTTGCGCCGCTACTGATTTATGGCGGAATGCCATACGGTATAACGAAAGGTTGCCAGGCACGTAACCCAGCAATATCTTTAACTTTTTAACGTAATTTCTTTGGGGGGATAAATAAAGCTTATAAAAACCTATTATTGGCATTCAGCAAGCGTTAATCCTCGTATTTTTTAAATATAACCGATGCATTGTGGCCGCCAAAACCAAACCCATTGCTTTGGGCTGCCCTCACCACACGCTTTTGAGCCTGGTTAAAGGTAAAGTTGATCTTGGGGTCAAACGCAGGATCGTCGGTAAAGTGGTTAATGGTTGGCGGTATCATATCATGCTTAACCGCCATAATGGCCGCAATGGCCTCTATAGCCCCAGCTGCACCAAGCAGGTGCCCGGTCATTGATTTGGTAGAGCTGATATTGATGCGATAAATGTCATCACCATAGGCATCGGTAATTGCCTTAACCTCCTGCGGGTCGCCTATGGGGGTAGATGTACCATGTACATTTACATAATCAATATCGGCCGATGTCATACCGGCATCTTCCAGGGCGGCTTTCATAACTAAGGCAGCTCCATAGCCTTCGGGGTGCGGGGCCGTCATGTGGTAGGCATCGGCGCTCATACCGCCGCCCACCATTTCGGCGTATATCTTTGCGCCGCGTGCTTTGGCGTGTTCCAGCTCTTCCAATATAATAGTACCGGCACCCTCGCCGGCCACAAAGCCGTCGCGGTCAAGATCAAACGGCCGGGATGCAGTCGCTGGGTCGTCATTACGGGTAGATAAGGCATGCATGGCGTTAAAACCGCCAATACCAGCCTCGTTTATTATGGCTTCGGAGCCGCCGCTGATAAACATATTGGCTTTATCCAGGCGGATGTAATTAAAGGCGTCTATCAGCGAATTGTTGGATGAAGCACAGGCAGAAACGGTAGTAAAGTTTGGCCCGCGCAGCCCGTATTTGATAGAGATATGCCCCGGGGCTATATCTGCTATCATTTTTGGGATAAAAAAAGGGTTAAAACGTGGGGTACCATCACCTTTGGCAAAAGCTGTTACCTCATCTAAAAAGGTTTTGAGGCCGCCAATGCCCGACCCCCATATTACGCCAATGCGGCTGGTATCCAGCTTTGTAAAGTCTACGCCCGAATCTGTAACAGCTTCTTCAGTAGCGTAAAGCGCATATTGTACAAAAGGGTCAAGCTTACGTGCATCTTTCCTTCCTAAAAACGCGTCGGCATCAAAATTCTTAACTTCACAGGCAAATTGTGTTTTAAATTTTGAAGTATCGAAACTTTTAATCAAAGCTGCGCCGCTTACTCCATTGATGAGGCCGTTCCAGTACTCCAGAACAGTGTTACCAATAGGAGTAAGAGCACCTAACCCTGTTACTACAACTCTTTTAAACTCCATTTAAATGCGTAGGGAGCTTATTTAACGTTCTTCTCCAGATAAGCGATGGCCTGGCCTACCGTGCCAATGGTTTCTGCCTGATCATCAGGGATTGCTACGTTAAATTCCTTTTCAAACTCCATGATCAATTCCACAGTGTCGAGGGAGTCAGCACCTAAATCGTTAGTGAAACTTGCTTCAGGCGTAACTTCACTTTCGTCAACACCTAATTTTTCTACGATAATAGCTTTAACTCTTGAAGCGATATCAGACATAGTCTTTATGATTTAATGATTAAATAATTCTGTGCAAAGAAAAATAAATTATATCAAATATCAAACCTAAAATCTTTGCATTAAATATAACATTATTCTACTCCTGTTGTTTGTGTTGTTAAGTTTGCAGGCATACCCATACTGTTTTGAATAAAAGGCTTCTAAAATTCGAAATTGACCTTGATTTTGTGCTGATAGCCATTACTTCAGCACAAAAAGATTACCGTATTTGTTATCTGGTTAACAAGTACCTGGGCTTTGGTTTTGTGCGCATGCCCGACCTTGAAGTCAACATTTATCCCAACTCGGCACAGGCTGTGCATTTTTCCATCTTTGAGTATTATTGGGAAGCAAGCGAAACCTCTTTTTATTTTATTGCAAACCGCGGCGCCGATGGCTTGCTGATACCCGAAATGCGCGAGGCCGATTATTTTTTGATGATCAAAAACTATATTGATGATACCGACCTTAACGATATTATTAACGGGTTAAATAAGATACCTGAAATTGTAGCCGCAATAAAGATAGATCCAAAAAAGATAAAGTCACGGGAAAATCTGTTATTTTAGCGCAGTTTTTACAAAGTGTTAAAAATACACTATATTGCAGCCCCAAAGCCCTATTAAACCTGATAAGTATGAAACTATTTTATAACAGAACAAAAATTGTTGCCACAATGGGCCCGGCATCCGCTAAAAAGGATGTATTGATGTCCATGATCAAAGCCGGCGTTAACGTATGCCGTCTCAATTTTTCGCATGGCAGGCCGGAGGATCATCAAAAAACCATTGATATCATCCGCGAAATAAATGATAAGTATAAAGTTAACGTAGGCATTCTGGCTGATTTGCAGGGCCCTAAGATACGCATCGGCCTGGTAAAGGACGGCGGCATACACCTGGCCAACGGCAAGCGGATAAATATGACCACCCAGGAGTGCATAGGCGATGATAACCAGATATATATTACTTATGATACCTTCCCGCAGGACGTAAAGGCCGGCGAGATCATATTGCTGGACGATGGCAAGATACAGATGAAGGTGGTAGAAACCAATCGCAATGACCTGGTAATTTGCGAAGTGGTGCATGGCGGCATCCTTACATCGCGTAAGGGAGTTAACCTGCCCAATACAAAGGTATCCATTCCCAGTTTAACTGAGGAAGACCTGGTTAACTTGGATTTTGCCCTGGCCAATGATGTGGAATGGATAGGCTTATCCTTTGTACGTACCGCTGAGGATATTGTAGAGCTGAAGCGCATCATCAGTCGCAGCGGAAAGGCATCGCGGGTGATAGCCAAGATCGAAAAACCTGAAGCCATTGATAATATAGACGGCATTATTGAAGTTACCGACGGTGTTATGGTGGCCCGCGGCGACCTGGGTGTGGAAATGCCTTTGGAAGAAGTGCCGCTGCTGCAAAAAATGATAGCCCGCAAATGCCGCGCGGCATCAAAACCGGTAATAATTGCCACGCAGATGCTGGAAAGCATGATAACCACCCCGCGCCCAACCCGCGCCGAGGTTAATGATGTGGCCAACTCTGTACTTGACGGCGCCGATGCCGTAATGCTTAGCGGTGAAACATCGGTTGGCGAGTTCCCGCTGATAGTTATTGAGACCATGGCTAAAATTGTGCGCAACGTGGAAGAAAGGGGTTATCCGTTTAATTCGGCCAAGGAAATTTATGATAAGGTACCGCCGGCAAATATTGTTAGCAATGCGGTTTGCGAGTCGGCAGTACACCTGGCCGGCCATACAGATGCGGTAGGTATCGTATCCATGACCTTCTCCGGCTATACCGCTTATGAAATATCAAGTCACCGCCCTAAGGCAAACACTTACATATTTACTTCCAACAAAAACCTGCTTAACGCTTTAAGCCTGGTATGGGGCGTAAAAGCTTTTTATTATAATAAGCTGGAAAGTACCGACAAAACCATCAGCGATGTGAACAGCATCCTGAAATCAGAAAACCTGATAGAAGTTGGCGATGTGGTAATAAATACCGCAGCCGTACCGATTGCCAAACAAGGAAAAACCAATATGCTGAAGGTTAGCGTGATTGATTGACACTGTCAGAACCAAGAGCCAGGAGTCAGTATGACAAAACGTTT
>CAZZVY010000160.1:0-7871 GCA_964657585.1 uncultured Mucilaginibacter sp.
AGAATGTTATAGTTGGTCACTTAATCCCGTCGGGAACAGGTTTACGCATATATGATAATGTACGCGTAGGTTCTCAGGAAGAATTTGACCGCCTGATGGCTTCAAAGACCGAAGAGATTGAAGCATAATATCCGTTAAATTATTATTTATTAATACTTGCTGTTATAAGCCTTCTATGCAAATAGGAGGCTTATTTTTTCATTTATTTATGGAACCTTATCTGTTTACTTACGTAAACTAAAGTTGTTGTTTTATATTAAAGCATTAACTTTGCTGCACAACCTATTTTTGATATAGCTGAAATTCGTTAGATCAATTAAGGTTAGCCCAGTATATACAATTAGATCGTTACAATGGATGAACCAATAGAAAACCAGTTAAATATAGAGTTGTCTGAGGAAGTTGCTGAAGGGATATATGCTAATCTGGCCATAATTACCCATTCAAATTCAGAGTTTGTT
The DNA here is from genome assembly GCA_964657585.1 of uncultured Mucilaginibacter sp. Lineage (GTDB taxonomy): Bacteria > Bacteroidota > Bacteroidia > Sphingobacteriales > Sphingobacteriaceae > Mucilaginibacter. The sequence continues at coordinate 462 of CAZZVY010000160.1, forward strand.
CTTGATTTTATACGTGTAATGCCAGGCGTACCTAAAGCCAAGGTAAAATCGCGCATTGTGTTAACACCTGAACATGCCCGCAGGTTATTAACAGCGCTGGAAGATAACCTGGATAAGTTTGAGGCTGTGAACGGAAGAATAAAGATACAATCTGAACCATCAGGGTTCCCTATGAATTTTGGCGGAACAATGGGGCAAGCTTAAACATAGTGTTATTTAGTTATATAAAGGGTAGTTTCAGCAAGGAATTTTTTAACCAAACCATCTTTTTTTTAAGAAAGTGTTAAAAAATAATTATTATTGTAGTATTAATGGAAAAAATAAGCCAAACCGGTCACAACTTATTATTAGTTTTAACAGTATTTATTTTTACTATTACTTCGTGTTCATCCATTAAAAATGTAAAGTATTTTACAGACATTCCCGATTCGGGCAAAATTACCAAGGTAAACCAGACTCCATTTATAGAACCCACCATACAGCCTGATGACATCCTGTCCATTAACATCCAGGTGATAGATCCGGAGGCAACAAGGACACTTAATAATGGTAATATTCAAAGTTCGGCCGTTGGTAATACTACAGCGGGCAGTACCGGAGGGCAAACGGTAACAGGGCTTTTGGTTGATAAAAGCGGCAATATTGAATATCCTGTTTTGGGAAAGATACATGTAGCCGGTTTAACTACCAATGGCGCACGTGAACTGATAAGGCAGAGAGCCAGCGATGCGGGTTACAGGAACCCCGCCGTTAACCTTCGTTTTGCTAATTTCAAAATCACCATATTAGGCGAGGTAGCAAAACCGGGCACTTATGTAGTTTCAACTGAGAAGGTAAATATCTTAGATGCATTAGGCTTAGCCGGGGACCTGACCATATACGGTAAGCGCGAAAATGTATTGCTGATCAGGCAAAATGAAGATGGCAGCCAGGATAGGATAAGGTTAGACCTTACTAAAAGCAGTACTTTAACATCGCCATATTTCTATTTACGGCAAAACGATTACATATATGTTGAAGCATTAAAAACTAAAGTTGTAGCTTCGGACGCTATTCAAAACAGGAATATAACCATCACTACCACGGTCATTTCATTCTTGGTTTCAGTGATAGTAGTAATTATAGCTAAGAAATAAGTATATAGGATGTCGCAATTAGTTGAAAATAATAACGTCCAGTTAGTCGACGCCTCGGAGGAGGATACTATCGACATAAAGAAGATTATTTCAAGGCTTATCAATAACTGGCCTTTATTTGCAATAAGTGTAGTTGTTTGTTTAGGGGCGGCGATTTTTTATGCTAAATATTCATCGCCCGATTGGCATGTATCCAGCAAAATATTGGTTGAAGATCAAAAAAACGGGCCTTCTGCAGCATTAGGCGGTAGTTTAAATTCAGATATCAGTTCGTTGTTCAATGTAAAAAGCAGCGCTGATAATGAGGTGCAGATACTTAAATCAAGAAGTTTAATGACGGCAGTTGTTAAGCAAATGCAGCTTAACGTAAGGACCTATAATGAATCCGGATTAAAATCCGTCGAAACATTTGACGATGCACCATTCAGTGTTGTGCTTTTTTACAAGGCCGATACCGTTCTCTTCAGAAAATATGAAGTAAAGATTATTGATAATTATAATTATGAACTGACAAACAGCAAGGATGAAGTTGATGTAAAAGGTCAGTTCAATATACCGGTCCGGTTAAAACAGTATGATCTGACATTGAAGCCGTCGACAAAGTTTAAAAGATCAGGCACTTATGCAATTGCCATCGAATCTGTAGATGCTGCCATTGATAATTTTTCGCAGGTATTTTCAGCCGCATTGTCTGATAAGCAATCTACCACAATCGACCTCGCGTTTAGTTACCCTAACCCTAAAAAAGGGGAAGCTATTTTAGATACATTAATGCGGCAGTACCTGCTGTCGAACCTTAAAAACAAACAGCAAACTGCAGATAGTACCATGTCGTTTATAAATAAGGAAATTAATAAAGTATCCGGAGACCTGGCAGGCACAGAAAACGATCTTGAGCAGTTTAAAGAACAGAATAACATTGCCGATATTGCCGAACAATCAAAACAAACAGTAACAAGCGCAACAGATTATTATAATAAACTAAACCAGCAAAGCATACAATTAACAATTATTAATGAACTTCAAAAGATATTGAGGGATCCTAATAATAAAGAACAATTGCCAAGCGCCCTGGTGCTCACTACTACCGATCAATCTTTCGGGCAATCAATAAACGCATATAACCAGTTGCTTCGCGAAAAGGAAAAAGCTACATTATCTTTTACAGATGCTGCACCAATCATTCAGAACTATAATACCCAGTTAAACACTGCCAGGGCCGAGATACTTAAAAACCTGGAGACCTACCGCAACTCGTTAAATACGGCAAAGGTACAGCTTGAAAAGCAAAACAGCACTTTTACAGGACAGCTAAAGCAGATACCTCAAAAGCAACGGTTATATCTTGATTATCAACGTAAGCAACAACTTAAGCAGGAGCTTTATCTCTACCTGTTACAAAAACGCGAAGAGACGGCCATATCAAAAACATCAACTATATCCAGTTCGCGTATCATCGACTATGCTAAGAGCGACTTCCTGCCTTACAAACCTAAAAAATCGATTATCTATCTCATAGGGCTTATTGCCGGACTGGTAATCCCAGGAATTTATTTGTTTATAAAAGAACTGTTAAACATTAGGATTAACAACAAAGGCGATATTGAAAGAATAACCACATCGGCTATCATCGGCGAAATAAGCCACAATGATGAGGATAAGAATCTGGTTGTTGTAAACAACGCAAGGTCGGTAATTTCTGAACAATTCCGTAGTTTACGGACTAACCTGCAATACGCTATTGATTCATCAAAACCAAACGTGTTGTTGTTTACTTCAAGCATGAGCGGCGAGGGCAAATCATTTTTATCACTAAATTTAGGCAGCGCATTAGCCTTAACAGATAAAAAGGTTGTATTTATGGAATTAGATCTCCGTAAACCCAAATTGTCGGAGAATATTGGATTAGACAACGGCAACGGTTTCACAAACTTTATTGTGTCGTCTTCTACTGATATGACGTCAATTATAAAGCAGACCTGGTTCAATGAAAATTGTTATTTAATATCGTCGGGCCCAATACCGCCAAACCCCTCTGAATTACTGGTAAATGCTAAGCTTGAAGTGATGATTAATAATTTAAAAAAGGAATTTGATTATATTATTATTGACTGTGCACCAATAGGACTGGTTACTGATGCGCTATTATTGGAAAAATTTGCCGATATTGTTTTTTACGTAGTAAGGCAGGATTATACGTATAAATCGCAACTTAACATTGTTAATGATCTGAAATTCAATAAAGGGGTGAAGAATTTGTACCTTTTGGTAAATGATATTAAAGCAAAAAGTAATGGATACTCATCTTATGGTCAGGGCTACGGATATGGCTACGGATACGGCGAGTATGCATTAACAAAAGAAAAAAAGGGAATCAAAAGCTTGTTTAAAAAGAACAATGATTGAAATGGAAAAGGCATCCAAAATTTTTATTGCCGGGCATAACGGAATGGTAGGCGGGGCTATATTCCGCTCGTTAAGTAAACAGGGTTATAGCAATATCATCACACGTACATCTAAACAACTTGATTTGCGGCGGCAAGAACAGGTAGAAACATTTTTTGCTGTTGAAAAGCCAGAATATGTTTTTTTAGCTGCAGCAAAAGTTGGCGGAATTAATGCAAATAATATATACAGGGCCGAATTTTTGTATGATAACCTGTTGATCGAATCGAATATAATCCACAGTTCTTATTTAAATGATGTTAAAAAACTCTTGTTTTTAGGCAGTTCCTGTATTTATCCCAAAATGGCCCCCCAGCCCCTTAAAGAAGACAGCTTGCTTACCGGCTTGTTGGAATCAACAAATGAACCATATGCTATTGCAAAAATTGCCGGGATAAAATTATGCGAGGCCTACCGCGCACAATATGGTTGTAACTATATTAGCGCTATGCCGACGAACTTATATGGCGTAGGCGACAATTATGACTTGAACAACTCGCATGTGTTGCCTGCGCTGATCCGCAAGTTCCACGAGGCTAAGGAAAGCGATAGCCCCCAGGTAACTATCTGGGGCAGCGGTAAGCCCATGCGCGAATTTTTATACGCAGATGACGCGGCCGATGCCTGTATCTTTTTAATGCAAAGTTACAACGGCGAGCAATTTGTAAACGTTGGTACTGGGGAAGATTTAACAATTACTGAGTTAGCGCTAATAGTGAGCGATGTAATTGGTTATAAAGGTGAAATTATATATGATGCATCGAAACCGGATGGTACCCCCCGTAAATTAATGGACGTATCCAGGATACATGCTTTAGGCTGGAAACATAAGGTTAATTTAAAGGAAGGCATTGGTATGGCTTACAATGATTTTAAAGGTAAACATCAATTAACTTAGATAAACGATATTAAAATGAAAAAAGCATTAATAACAGGTATAACTGGCCAGGACGGGGCTTATCTAACCGAGCTGTTGCTCGGTAAAGGCTACGAAGTACATGGTATTAAAAGGAGAAGTTCCTTGTTTAACACGGACAGGATAGATCATTTATACCAGGACCCTCATGAATCCGGTGTGAAACTGACCCTTCACTATGGCGACCTGTCAGATTCGACAAACCTTATTCGCATTATACAGCAGGTGCAGCCTGATGAGATATATAACTTAGGGGCAATGTCGCATGTTAAAGTGAGCTTTGACACGCCTGAATATACTGCCAATGCTGATGGTATAGGCACTTTACGTTTGTTAGAGGCTTTAAGGATATTAGGACTTGAAAAGAAGACACGGATATATCAGGCTTCCACATCTGAGTTATACGGATTGGTACAAGCCGTTCCACAGTCAGAAACCACGCCGTTTTATCCGCGCTCGCCTTATGCAGTTGCAAAACTGTATGCTTACTGGATCACTGTTAACTACCGCGAAGCTTATGGTATGTATGCCTGCAATGGTATTTTATTTAACCACGAGAGCCCTTTACGCGGAGAAACCTTTGTAACCCGCAAAATAACACGTGCGGCTGCTAAGATAGCCATGGGCTTACAGGATAAACTTTATCTGGGTAACCTGGATGCCCAACGCGACTGGGGGCACGCAAAGGATTACGTAGAGGCCATGTATTTGATACTACAGCAAGAAGTTGCAGAAGATTATGTAATAGCCACCGGTGTTACTACCCGTGTACGTGAATTTGTGCGTATGGCATTTGCTGAAACTGGTATAACCGTTGAGTTTAAGGGCGAAGGCGTGAATGAAAAAGGGTATGTAGTATCATGCAGTAATCCGGATTACCAGATAGCTGAAGGTACCGAAGTGGTAGCCGTTGACCCTAAATATTTCAGGCCGACCGAAGTTGAATTACTAATTGGCGACCCGACTAAATCAAAAACCAAATTAGGTTGGGAACCTAAGTATGATCTGGCTGCCTTAGTTGAAGATATGATGACCAGTGACCTGGAGCATTTTAAGAAAGAAAAGCTGCTGAAAGAGTCAGGGTATGTGATTAAAAATCAGTTTGAGTAATATTGTATGTTAACATATACTCTTAAAATTGAAAACATAATAAAAGAAACAAGCGATACGGTAACTATCTGTTTTAAGCAACCGGCGCTAAAAAAAATAAAATATCAGGCTGGCCAATATCTTACTTTGATTTTTAGAATTAATGGTCGTCGGTACATTCGTCCGTACTCATTTTCTTCAGCGCCTGGCGTCGATACTACCTTAAATGTTACTGTAAAAAGAGTATTAGGTGGCATAGTATCTAATCATATATTGGACAGATTAAATGTTGGCGATATCATAGAAGTCATGGAGCCTATGGGTAATTTTGTTTTGCAAAATGAAACATCTGATTCAAGAAATCGAATAATTTTATGGGGTAGCGGGAGCGGAATAACGCCTATAATGTCTATTGCCAAGTATGCACTAAATCAACCAAATTATAATCATATCACGCTGATATACGGTAATCGTAATTTTGAAACGACTATATTTGCTGAACAGATAAAATATTTACAGAATAAATACCCTGAGAAGTTTACTGTATGGCACTTTCATACCAGGGCCGTTTTAGATAATGTTAGCTTAAATATAATAACAGGACGCATTGACCCCGAAAAAATGTTTAAGGTGATGGAACACGAGAGTGATACAGTACATACGGTTCACTATATATGTGGTCCGGCCGGGTTAAAAGATTCTGTAAAAAAGTATCTCATTAAATCAGGTATAGACACACGAAATATTTTTTCAGAAGATTTTGAAGTAACAAGGGATCCAAAGGCATTTGAAGATATATATACACAAAATGTAGCTATAAATATTAAAGGGAAAACGTCAATATTTGAAGTACCTAAAGGGAAAAGTATTTTAGAGGCGGGATTAGATGCGTCATTAGATATAACCTATTCATGCCAAACTGGCAATTGCTTATTATGTAAAGCAAAATTATTAAGTGGTAAAATAAAAGTTATTGGTATTGAAAAAGTACCAGACGAAATAAGAGATGGCGAATGTTTATTGTGCTGTGGTTTTCCATTAACTAATAATATTGAAATATTAATACCTAATTAACAATAAACATGAAAGTGGTAATACTTGCCGGAGGTTTAGGAACAAGATTAATGGAAGAAACTGAAGCCAGACCAAAACCGATGGTAGAAATTGGTGGTAAACCAATTTTATGGCATATTATGAAAATATATGAAACCTATGGTTATAATAACTTTATTTTATGTCTGGGTTATAAAGCACAGTCTATAAAGGAATATTTTTTAAATTACTATCTCTATAATTCAGATGTAACTATCGAGATGGAGCGGAATAAAGTTGATGTCCATTTTTCCAATTCAGAATCATTTAAAGTTACGTTAATTGATACAGGGTTAACTACCAATACGGCCGGCAGAATAAAGCGAATAAAGAAATACGTTGAAGGTGAAACTTTTATGTTAACTTATGGTGATGGTGTTGCCGATATTAACATTGCAGAATTAGTAAAATTCCATATGGCACATGGGCGTTTGGCAACTTTAACCAGTGTACAAACACCCGGGAGATTTGGCAATATTGAAATGGATGATGCTGGGGGCGTGCAACATTTTGTTGAAAAGCCACAAGGTGATGGCATGTGGATTAATGGTGGTTTTTTTGTTTTAGAGCCAGGTATCTTCAAATATCTGGACGGTAATATGGACGAAACACAATGGGAAAACAAACCATTGAAAGAGATTGCTGAGGACGGCCAGTTATCTGCATATAAACACTCAGGGTTTTGGAAACCAATGGATGCTTTGAGAGACAGGATTGAATTAGAACAACTTT
>CAZZVY010000161.1:0-7246 GCA_964657585.1 uncultured Mucilaginibacter sp.
AAACACTGCTATTTCTTCCTCCTGCTTATCATAATTCTTACCTCCTGCAGTAGTCCTGATAACCACACCGGCAAAACCATCTTTAACATTAACATGGATGAGGGGCTCACCAGTATGGACCCTGCCTTTGCCCGTAACCAGAATGCACTATGGGCAGACAATCAATTATATAACGGACTGGTTCAAATAGATGACAGCCTTGTCACACGCCCTTGCATAGCTAAAAGCTGGGAAACTGATGCCAGCGGGACCACTTATACTTTTCATTTACGTAATGATGTATATTTTCATGACGACCCGCATTTTGCCAGGGGGCGTGGCCGGAAAGTAACAGCGCAGGATTTTGTATACAGTCTTGGACGACTGATAGACCCAAAAGTAGCTTCGTCTGGTTCATGGATATTTAGTGATAAAGTACAAGACAAGCATAATTTTACAGCTGTAAACGACAGCACTTTTCAGATCAGGCTTAAACAGCCTTTCCCGCCACTACTGAGCATGCTTACCGCGCAATATTGCTCGGTAGTGCCTAAAGAAGTGGTGGAATTTTATGGCAGGGATTTCCGCAGCCATCCCGTAGGTACCGGCCCCTTTCAGTTCAAATATTGGAAGGAGGGCGAGGTATTGGTGTTTATAAAAAACCCGCATTATTGGGAAAAGGACACTAACGGCAGGGCATTGCCTTACCTGGATGCTATCCGCACTACATTTATCGGCGATAAACAAACGGCCTTTATGGAGTTTATTAAAGGAAAGCTGGATTTTTTTAACGATATCGACGGCAGTTACAGAGATGATATTTTGAGTAAATCAGGCCACATTACCAGCAAATACAAAGGCAAATTTATATTGAACACCCGGCCATACCTTAACACGCTATATATGGGTATGCTGGTTGATACCAACCTGGCTATTGTAAAAAATTCACCTTTGCGGCTTAAAAAAGTACGCCAGGCTATTAACTATGCTATCAACAAAGAAAAGATGGTGAAATACCTGCGCAACAGTTTGGGTACGCCTGGTAGTGCAGGCTTTGTGCCTATGGGCATGCCTGGCTTTAATGCTAAAGAAGTTAAGGGTTATAGCTATGACCCCGAAAAGGCACGCCGCCTGCTGGCCCAGGCTGGCTATCCTGATGGTAAAGGCATGCCGCAAATTGTATTGCATACCACCGTTGGTTACCGCAACCTGATAGAGTATGTGCAGGGCGAACTGACCCGCATTGGCATAGATACGCGGGTGGAAGTGATACAGGGATCGAGCCTTCGCGAACTGGTATCAAAAAATGGGGTCAACTTTTTTTATGGTACCTGGATAGCCGATTACCCTGACGGCGAAAATTACCTGTCGGTTTTTTATTCAAAAAATAAAATACCCTTTGGCCCAAATTATACCGGCTTTAATAACAAACAGTTTGATGCCTTATTTGAGCAGGCTTATAATGTAAGCGATAATAATAAACGCTTTGCCCTATACCGCCAAATGGATAACCTGGTAATGCAGGAATCGCCGGTGGTAATATTGTATTATGATAAATTGGTGAACCTATATCAGAACAACATTAGCGGCTATAGCAAAAACGCGCAAAACCTGCTGATATTAAAGAGAGCGATAAAGCATTAATCTACCGGTACGGGTATTTCCGGCTCGGGGGTGCGAATATCAGCCAGCGTGTAAGGCAACATTCTCCTGGTCTTGAAAAAGGTGAAAGTAACTACAGCCAAGGTCATGCAGCCGCCAAATAATATCGACGGTATCGTACCTAAATACTTTGCTGCCATGCCTGATTCAAAGTCGCCAAACTCGTTTGATGAACTAATAAACATTTGATTAACGGACGATACACGACCACGCATCTCGTCAGGCGTAAGCAGCTGCATAATTGTGCCCCGGATAATTACGCTCACGCTGTCAAACGCGCCCTGTAAAAACAGGCATATCAGCGAGAAAAAGAATACATGCGATAATCCAAATCCTATTATGGATAGCCCGAAACCGGTTACCGCTATCAGTAAATTACGCCATGGCCTGTTCATGGGCGAAAACCTCACCATGGCGATCATAGTCAGTGCGGCGCCTAAGGACGAGGCCATACGCATTATGCCCAAACCCTCTGAACCTACCTTTAATATATCAAGCGCAAAAACCGGCAGCAAGGCTATCATCCCCCCAAACAGCACCGAAAACAGGTCGAGGCTCATGGCATACAGCATCATTTTGTTATTAAACACAAAGTGCAGCCCGGCCGATAAGCTTTTCCAGATATTTTCTTTCGGTACAAAAACGGCCGGGTACTTCCGCAAACGGAAAACCAGCACCAGTGAGATGAGGAGGAAAAGAATGATCACAGCAAAGTTAGCTGTAATGCCTGCAAGGCCCGGTACTGCCTTACCGGCAAAACCGTATAACAGCCCGCCGGTCAAAGGGCCCAATATAGAAGCCAGCTGCCAGCTGGAGCTGCTCCAGGTACTGGCATTGGGGTATATATCTTTTGGAATACTGTTGGCGTAAATAATAAATGTTGTTGGCCCATAAAATGCCCGGGCAGCGCCGTTGCAAAATATCATGGCATAAATAACAGGTAGTATCCAACCGGTATGCACATACGCATGCATACTGTTCAGCGTTACAGTACCCATTACTATTGATGAAAATAACACGCCCGTAAATATGAACAACAGCATTTTGCGCTTCTCATATTTATCGGCAATATAACCGCCATAAAGGGCTATGCCCACAGCAGGTATTACTTCGCTTAAACCAATATAAGCAATGGCCGCCTTGCTGTGTGTTAACTGGTAAATGTAAAAACCAAGTACGGTAGTTTGCATCTGGTAGGCAAACGTAAAGCAAAAACGCATACCGATATATGAGCGAAAATCTTTGTAACGCAGTGCTGCGAATGAGTCTTTACGGGGCTGACTGTTTCCTTCGTCGGGCAAAATATGTTGTTTATTGAAGTGCCGTAAATTTAAGTGATATGGTTGCCATTGCCAAAATTAATCAATAATTAACCCATCACTGATTATTAAAAATTATGCTGATCGATCAGATAAACCAAAGAAGCCATTGCGGCGGCGCCCAGTTCCAGTTCGCGTTTATTTACATTCTCAAAAACATCGTTAGGGGTGTGGTGCACATCAAAGTACCTTTGCGAATCAGGCTCAAAGCCAATAAGCACAGCCGCAGGATAAAATTTGCGCAAGGGTTCAATGTCCGACCCACTGCCGCCGGCAACCAGTTTATCGGCTTGATAAGGCGCCAGCAGCGTTTTCCATGATACATTTATCTTCATTAATTGTGCGTTTGATAAGCCGTCAAAGCTGAAACCGAGCGGGGTAAATCCGCCCAAATCGCTTTCAATGGCCGCAATATGCTCTTCCTTGTTCTGATTAGCCAGTTCGGCATATTTAGTACCGCCTTTTTCACCGTTTTCCTCATTTATAAAAAAAACTGCCCTTACAGAATTTTTAGGGCGGTAACCCAAAGCTTTTAAAACACGTAAAGCCTCCACGGACTGTACTATCCCTGTACCGTCGTCATGTGCGCCTTCGGCCAAATCCCATGAATCCAAATGGCCGCCAACGGTAATGTACTTGTTAGGGTTTTCGCTTCCCTTTATTTCGCCAACCACATTGTAAGACAGTGCATCGGGCAATTGCCTGCAATTTTGCTTAAAATAAAATTTAACCGGGCGCGCTTTCAGCATTGCGCTTAGTTTATCTGCTGCTTTGGTTGATAAAGCCGCCGCTGCAATTTTAGGCACACCATCAGCATATTGGGTACTGCCGGTATGCGGGAAATCATCAATACTTTCGGTAAGCGAACGTACAATTACACCTACTGCGCCATATTTAGCAGCAGCAGACGGGCCTGCCCGCCGCTGATCGCCTGCTACACCATAGGCTGTCAGGGTGCGGATATATCGCGGGTCAAAGGGCCGGTTAAAGAAAACTATTTTGCCTTTTATTTGCTTTTCGCCCAGCGTATCCAGTTCCTTAAGACTATGTACTTCTATCACGCTGGCTGTTATTCCTTGCGGCGGGGTAGCTACTGCCATACCCAAAGCACATAACTTTACAGGTATCCTGTTTGCACCGTCAATAATATAACCCTGTTCTTTAGCGCCCCGCTCCCAGTGCGGAACCATTACCTCTTGCAGATAAACTTTATCAAAACCATAGCTTTCCATTAGCTTTTTGCCCCATTCCACAGCCTTTTGCGCATTAACTGATCCGCTTAACCTGCCACCAATGTCTTTACACAGGTAATGCAGGTTTTGATAACACTGCCCGTTTACTAACTCTTCGTCGTAAATTTTGCGCAGCATCAGGGAATCTGATTGTGCTTGTGCAGTGGTTAAAGCAACTATTAATGCCGGAAGTACGATTACCAGTTTTAGCTTCATTGTAAAGGGTGTATGCAGGTAAATGTAAAAATAATATCTTAACCGTTGAATCAAATGAGTCTTTTAGGACTGGCTACTGCCCTAAGATATCTTATCCCAGCTTAGCCCCTCTTTTTTTGAGTGGAATGCCTGTTGCAGAACATGGTTTTCGGGATGTGCCAGTTGTGGGTCTTTTTCAAATATTTCTTCCACCGTATGGCGTGCCAGCAGCAGCAATTGCTGGTCGGTAGCCAGGTCGGCCAGTTTCAGGTCAAGTATGCCGCTTTGCCGGGTGCCGTCAATATTTCCCGGGCCGCGCAGTTGCAGGTCAATCTCTGAAATTTCAAAGCCGTTGTTGGTTTTAACCATAGTTTCCAAACGGATACGGCCATCACGGCTTAGCTTATGGTCACTCATCATTATACAATAGGATTGCTCGGCGCCGCGCCCTACCCTGCCGCGTAACTGGTGCAGCTGCGACAAGCCAAACCGTTCGGCATTTTCAATGATCATTACCGAAGCATTAGGTACATTAACCCCTACTTCAATTACGGTTGTTGCTACCATAATGTGCGTTTCACCCGTTACAAAGCGCTGCATTTCGGCATCTTTTTCAGCCGCTTTCATTTTGCCATGCACTATGCTGATATGGTACTGCGGCAAAGGGAACTCACGCCGCATTACTTCAATACCGTCCTGCAAGTTTTTCAGATCAAGCTTTTCACTTTCCTGTATAAGGGGATACACTACATATACCTGCCGCCCTTTAGCTATCTCCTGTTTCATAAAACCAAACATGCGCAAACGCTGGTTTTCATAAAAATGCAGCGTTTCAATAGGTTTGCGGCCTGCAGGAAGCTCGTCAATTACAGATATGTCCAGGTCGCCGTAAAGTGTCATGGCCAGGGTGCGGGGAATGGGTGTAGCCGTCATCACCAGTACATGTGGCGGCACGTTATTTTTACGCCATAGCTTTGCCCGCTGCTCAACCCCGAAACGGTGTTGCTCGTCAATCACTATAAAACCAAGGTTTTTATATTGCACCTTATCCTCTATCAGCGCATGGGTACCAAACAATATATGCAGCGAACCATCTTCCAACTGGCAATGAAGTATATCCCGCTCTTTTTTTTTGGTAGAGCCGGTGAGCAGGGCAATATTAATAAAACCGTCCCCTATAATATCTTTTACTGTCTGGTAATGTTGATTGGCTAAAATTTCGGTAGGCGCCATAAAGCAGGCTTGGAAACCGTTGTCAATAGCAATCAGTATGCTCATCAGGGCCACAATGGTTTTGCCGCTGCCCACATCCCCCTGTAACAGGCGGTTCATTTGCACGCCGCGCTGGGTATCTTGCCGTATTTCTTTTAACACCCGCTTTTGGGCGTTGGTTAGTTCAAAAGGTAATTTATGCTGATAAAATTCATTGAAGTAATGCCCTACTTTATCAAACACCTGCCCCCTGAACTTTTGTATACGAAGTAATTTACTCCTAAGCAGCTTTAGCTGAATAAAAAATAATTCTTCAAACTTCAGCCGGCGCTGGGCTTCATTTAAGAAAGCCGCATTTTCAGGATAATGTATCTGGCGGTAAGCCTCAGCACGGTTTAATAGCTTTAGCTTGTTTACAATATAAAGCGGCAAGTTTTCAGCAATATCTTTACTGTGCTGGTCAACTAAAAAGGCAGTGAGTTTTTGAATGCCTTTACTGTCCAAAGAAAACTGTTTAAGTTTTTCGGTTGAATTGTAAACGGGTTGAAGGGTAACGTTCCCTTTGCGCTGTAATGCCTGCGGCGAATAGAGTTCAACTTCAGGGTGGGCCATTTGGGCTTTGCCATTAAACATCCCTGGTTTACCAAAAATGATATAAGCCTTGCCAGTTAGCAGGTACTTTTCAACCCATTTAATACCCTGGAACCATACCAGTTCCATTACTCCGGTATCATCCTGCACTTGTACTACTAAACGACGAGTACGTTTTTCACCAACAATTTCTTTATGGGCTAAACGTGCAATTACCTGCACGTAAGGCAATTCGGTACCAATATCTTTTATTTTGTAAAAGCGGGTACGGTCAATATACCGATAAGGATAATGCCGCAGCATATCCCCGAATGTATAAATGCCTAACTCTTTTTTTAACAGTTCGGCACGGGCAGGGCCCGCACCTTTCAGGTATTCAACCGGTGTTTGGAATACTTGATCCACAGGTTTGGTAAGAATTTATCAGCCGGTAAAAGCGGTTACCGATATTTCAACATTCACATTTTTTGGTAAACCGGCTACCTGTACAGTCTCCCGTGCCGGATATGGCTGGCTTAGGTATGATCCGTAGATGGTGTTTACTGCGGCAAAATCCTGCATGTCCTTTAAAAAAATAGTGGTTTTAACAATATGGCTGAAATCAGCGCCTGCCTCGGCTAAAATGGCTTTTATATTCTCCATCACCTGGGTGGTTTCGGCCTGTATGTTATCCATTATCAGGTCACCTGTAAGTGGGTGAAAAGCCACCTGTCCGGAAACAAACAAAAAGTTACCGGCTATAATAGCCTGGCTGTACGGGCCTATAGGGGCAGGAGCAGTTGGTGTAATGATAGCTTTCATATAGTGTTTTAGTCTGTACCTAAAATGATAACGTCCAGCGGTCGTTTAATTGATTTAAAAGATATTTGTAAAGGTTGATGTTATAACCTATTATTTATTTTTTAATATAAACAGTTTAACCAGTGTCCAGATTATACCCAGCAAAAACATAATAATGGCGATAGCATTAATGATGTGCATTACTTTAAGGTTAAAATTTACAGGTCTATTAGGATCTTTTTTCCGGAAGAAATACATAATACAAACTTAATAAAA
>CAZZVY010000161.1:7256-7862 GCA_964657585.1 uncultured Mucilaginibacter sp.
GATGTAGTCAGTGAGTTGATTTTTTGATTGTGGATTTAATACCAGGCTTTCCATAACAATAATTTATTATTTAAATGCAGGTATTAAAAGCTGATCGCTGCCGCTGTCAAGGGCCCCGGTTTGCCGGGGCCCTCAAATATTTAATAACTCTTTGCGAGATTATTTCTTTTTAAATTCTACACGACGGTTCATTACACGTCCTTCTTCGGTAGAGTTGTCAGCAATCGGTTTGGTTTCACCAAAACCCTTTACTTTTATGCGCTTGGCATCAACCCCTGAATTTACCAGGTAGGTTTTTACTGAATTGGCACGGTCTTTTGATAAACGCATGTTGTGGGCAGCAGTACCTTCTGACGAAGCAAAACCATCTAACTCAACAGTGCCTGAACCTGAGCGCAGGTCAGCAGAGGAGGCATCCAACACCGGATATGATGAAGTGCGCAGCACTGAACTGTCGAAATCGAACTGGATGTTTGAGTATGGAGATACCATTGGAGTGCCCATAGCTGGTTTGCGCATAAATAATGAGGTATCAATTGTAGGGAATTTGATAGCGCAACCTGAACCATCAACCACTGTGCCTGCAGGAGTGTTAGGGCATTTATC
>CAZZVY010000162.1:0-7815 GCA_964657585.1 uncultured Mucilaginibacter sp.
ACCAGTTTGCCGATATGGGCGTTAATTATAAGGATGCAGATAAGCACAGATCAGGGATCGATGTCATTACCGGAAACAGAGCCGTATTAAGTCACCAGGTATATGATTTTACTTATTATCCGGTACTGGAATGGAGCGGGAAAGCAAAACTTGCTGCCGCCCGCCCGCATGAGTTCATATGGATACCTGATAATAGCAGCAACAGTATCAGTTTAAGCTGCTTATTTGACCAAGGGCCGTTACGCAAACAGACCTTATCTTATAGCTTTGATCAGGTAAAGAATAGTAGCGTAGCTGCCTGGGCCCAATATTGGCAAAGTGGCGGGGCTGTCGACTTTTCCGGCAGTACCGATCCAAGGGCTAATGAACTGGAACGCCGTATTATATTGTCGCAATATTTAGTGCGGGTGAATAATGCCGGCGATTATCCGCCGCAAGAAACCGGGCTTACCTATAATAGCTGGTATGGCCGCCCTCACCTGGAAATGCACTGGTGGCATTCTATGCATTTTGCGCTTTGGGGCAGGCCGCAGCTGATGGAAAGCAGCCTTAACTGGTATGGTAAAATACAGGATAAAGGCAGGCAAATAGCAGAACGCCAAGGGTTTAAAGGTATCCGCTGGCCAAAAATGACCGATAATGAAGGTAATGAAAGTCCTTCATCTGTTGGGGCATTTTTAATATGGCAGCAACCCCATTTCATTTATATGGCCGAGATGGCCTACCGGTCGCATCCTGACAGGGAAACGCTGGACAAATACAAAGACCTTGTTTTTGCCACGGCTGATTTTATGGCTTCATACGCTTATTTTGATCCGCAAAAGGGCCGGTATATTCTGGGCAAAGGCATGATCCCATCGCAGGAGGTACACCATGCCGATGAAACATTTAACCCACCTTATGAAATTACCTATTGGAACTGGGCCCTGAATGTAGCGCAGCAATGGAAACAGCGCCTTAAACTGCCGAAAGATAAAAATTGGGATGAAGTAGTAAGTAAAATGTCGCCGTTGCCGCAAATAAACGGCGTATATCTGGAGGCTGAAAGCGCACCGGATTCCTATACTAACCCCAAGGATCTGACCGATCATCCCTCAACACTGGCAGCTTATGGTATGATGCCAATGAGCAAGCTGATGGATACCAGTGTAATGCATAAAACTTTTAACCTGATATGGGACAAATGGACGTGGAGCAAAACCTGGGGATGGGACTTTCCGATGACTGCTATGACCGCCGCCCGGTTAAACTTACCTGATAAGGCTATCGACGCTTTGTTTATGCCTGTAAAAACCAACACCTATTTGCCAAATGGGCATAATTACCAGGATGGCCGTTTAACCATATATTTGCCGGGTAATGGCGGCTTACTGGCAGCAGTTGCAATGATGTGCGCTGGTTGGGATGGCAGTACCGTTAAAAATCCGGGGTTTCCCAAGAACGGTAAATGGAATGTGAAATGGGAGGGTCTGGAAAAGATGCCGTAAGTTAATTTATCAGAGATAGGGAATTAAAAATTAGTTGGAATAATTCTGTTATTACCATTCTTAATTTAAACAATCTTTGATCTTTATCCATTACAGCACAGGATGCCGGTTAATTAAAAAAAACAATAATTTAGCTTTACCTATATTTAAGGCCGTATTAACCAATTATAATGAATAAGATGTTTACAAATTTTAAAGCCTTGCTATGCTGTGGGGTATCTTTATGTTTAACCGTTTCAGTAATTGCGCAGCAACTTCCCGTAAAAAGTAAAGTAATGGCCGATATGGTTTTGGCTAATAATTACTTTATGAAAGAATGGCCTGATCCGGGCGCTAAAGTTACCGTAAAAGGCGTAACCCGTGAAAGTACTTTATGGACAAGAGGCGTTTATTACGAAGGTTTAATGGCTATGTACAAACTTGATCCTAAAAAAGAATATTATGATTACGCTGTAGATTGGGGCGAAAAACACCAATGGGGGCCACGCGATGGTAAGATAACCCGTAATGCCGACAACCAATGTGCAGGGCAAACCTATATTGACCTTTACCTGATAGATAAGAAGCCTGAACGCATTGAAAAGATAAAGCAATGTGTTGACCTTATGGTAAACAGTGATAAAAGTGACGACTGGAACTGGATAGATGCCTTGCAAATGGCTATGCCGGTATTTGCTAAACTCGGCGTTATCTACAACGACAATAAGTATTTTGAGCGCATGTATGATATTTATAACTACTCAAAAACCGTACATGGCGGCAAAGGTTTGTATAACCCGGCCGAGCATTTATGGTGGCGGGATAAGGATTTTGTGCCGCCGTATAAAGAACCCAATGGTGAAAATTGTTACTGGTCGCGCGGGAACGGCTGGGTAGTGGCAGCCATGTTGCGTGTGCTGGATATTATGCCTAAAAATGCCCCTCACCGCGATGAATATCTTACTGTTTATAAGGATATGATGGAGGCGTTAATTCCGCTGCAACGCGAGGATGGTTACTGGAACGTTAGTTTGAAAGACCCAACTCATTTTGGCGGCAAAGAGTTATCGGGCACAGCTTTATTTACTTATGGTATGGCCTGGGGGGTGAACAACGGAATATTAAAAAAGAAAACTTATCTGCCATTGCTCACTAAAGCATGGAATGCCATGTCTAAAGAATGCCTGCACCCTGATGGCATGCTGGGTTATGTACAGGGTACAGGCAAAGAACCAAAAGACGGCCAGCCGGTAGCATACGATCATGTTCCTGATTTTGATGATTATGGCTTAGGTTGTTTTTTACTGGCAGGGAGTGAAGTTTATAAAATAAGCAAGTAACATACATGCAAAAACAGCTGGTCATCTTATCAAGACGATCAGCTGTTTTTACTACTCATCTATTCTTAACAGAGCAGGTAATCATAATCATTCTCCCCGCTTCAATCCAAATTTTTCTATCTTGCTATACAGGTGGCTGCGTTGAATATCAATGTCATCGGCAGTTTTTGATACGTTCCAATTGTTTTTTTCGAGTTTAAATTTGATGTATTCCCGCTCGGCATAATCTTTATATTCCTGGAAATTTGTAAAACGGTCAAAATCGGGCTGGGCCGCTGCTGCAACGCCGGCCGCAGGGCTTGCCGGGGCGGACGGATTAGCAAAAGCGCGCACATCATTATCTGTAATTACCTTATCACTTAATATAATCAAGCGTTCAACCATGTTTCGCAGCTCGCGGATGTTGCCTGTCCAGGGCAAGGCCTTTAGCGCTTCAATTCCTGCTTCAGAAACCCTCTTTGCCGGCATGCCATAATCATTGCAAATCTCCGTTAAAAAACTTTGTGTAAGCAAGGGTATATCATCCCTGCGCTCAATAAGCGGTGGTACATGTATTAAAATAACACTCAGCCTGTGGTAAAGGTCCATACGGAAGTTTCCTGCATCAATTTCTTTAAGCAGGTCTTTATTGGTTGCGGCCACTACGCGTACATCCACATCAATCTCTTTTTCGCCGCCTACTCTTGTAATTTTATTTTCCTGAAGGGCACGCAAGACTTTGGCCTGTGCCGAAAGGCTCATATCACCAATTTCATCCAGAAACAAAGTACCTCCGCTTGCCGATTCAAACTTACCAATGCGCTGCTTTACCGCCGAGGTAAACGAACCTTTTTCATGTCCAAACAACTCACTTTCTATCAGTTCAGATGGTATGGCAGCGCAGTTTACCTCAATTAGGGCAGCGTTGCACCGGTGCGATTTTTCATGCAGCCATCTTGCTACTAATTCTTTACCACTGCCGTTAGCGCCTGTTATCAGCACACGCGCATCAGTAGGGGCAACGCGTTCAATTGTTTCCTTGATCTTATGTATAGCTTGCGATTCGCCCAGTATCTCTCGGGTTTTTGATACTTTCCGTTTTAATACTTTAGCCTCAGTAACCAGGCTTCCCCTATCAAGCGCATTACGTACGGTAATCAGCAGTCGGTTAAGGTCGGGCGGTTTAGAAATAAAATCAAAAGCACCTTTTTTGCTTGCCTCAACTGCAGTTTCCACAGTGCCATGGCCTGATATCATAATAAAAGGCAGGTCAGGTTTTATTGCCAGGCCTTCGGTAAGCACCTCCAGGCCGTCCATGCGGTTCATTTTTATATCACAAAGAACAAGGTCGTAATCATTATTACGTATAAGGTTTAACCCTTCAACGCCATTGTCAGTGTCTTCTACGGTATAATCTTCATATTCCAGTATTTCGCGCAGGGTGTTGCGTATTGCACGCTCATCGTCAATTATTAAAATTTTGGCCATTTTTGTTTGGTAGGTACGGTGTAAATGTAAAGATTTGTACTGAAAACAAAACACCCTGAGTTTTGTGTTAAAAAAATGCCCCCTTTTTAAAGGGGGCAAATGTCAGCGACAAACCTGTAAGCCGGGTTCTGTTCCCTTAACAGGGCTCTATCATTGATCTGTGCGGTACATTGCTGCAACGCTTTAACGACCTACCCATCCCGGCATCCCGGCGCAAAACCGGAAAGGAAGCGGGCAGCTCCGCATCCGGGACCTATTTGGTCTTTCAACTCCTGAGGTTTACCGCAATCCCGGTCACCCGGAAAAGCCGTGAGCCCTTACCTCACGTTTTCACCCTTACCCCGACAAGCAGGGCGGTATATTTTCTGTGGCACTTGCTGTCGCCGGCTGCCGGCGCCTTCCCGTTAGGAAGCAGGATGCCCTATGTTGCCCGGACTTTCCTCCATCCAATTATTTCTGGACGGCGATAGAGCGGTTTGCTATACAAAGGTAGGTCTTTAATGCACTATTTATTCTAAAGTTAAATTTTTCTGGCAGCGTTATTTAGTGATGAATTCTGTTATACATTACAAATGTTCTTTACCCAGGCGGCCCTCTGTTGAGACATATATATTAAAATACTACTTTTTATTTAGAAGTTAGCATTGTATATTGCTAATCCTTAACAAATCGCTATGAAAATTAAATTTTTGCCTTTCGCTATTATCTCGCTAACTGTTTTAACCTGTGCTACGTTCGCGCAGCGGCGCGGCGGAGGCCGAAGGAATGCAGCCATTGATACTATTAAATCAAACTATATTCCTAAGGATGTATTTGCACCGTTGCATTTTACAGACAAGGGCAACGAGTTCCACTCGGCCAACGGCGAACCTGGCCCTAAATACTGGAAACAAAAGGTTGATTATGTATTGAAAGCCACCATTGATACAGGTAAAAAAACATTGACAGGTACCGAAAACATTACTTATACCAACAACAGCCCGGATGCGCTATCTTACTTATGGTTGCAGTTAGATCAAAACACATATAAGCCTGATGCACGGTCGGGCTATGCAACCGGCGGGGGCGGCGGCGGACAGTATACCAATGGTTATGAGCTGGAATCGGTTGAGTTATCCGTAGCCGGAAAGGTTGAAAAAGCAATATATGTAGTTAGTGATACCCGCATGCAGATACGCCTGCCCAAAGACCTGGCGCCCAATGGCGGGAAGATCAATATCCTGATCAAATACCATTACACCATACCCGCTAATGGGGGCCGTACCGGATGGTTTAAAACCAAAGATGGCACCACTTATGAGATTGCCCAGTGGTTCCCGCGTATGTGCGTGTATGATGATACCACCGGCTGGGATACCCTTCCGTTTTTAGGCAGTGGCGAATTTTACTGCGAGTACGGGGATATAGATTATAGCGTTACTGTGCCTAATAACCTGGTAGTAGCCGGCTCGGGCGAGTTGGTTAACCCAACCGAAGTGCTTACCCCGCAGCAGATAGCTCGCCTGGCACAGGCACGCAATAGCGATAAAACCATAATGATACGCACTGCCGCCGAAGCTGCCGACCATTTATGGCACCAAAGCGGCAGACCAATGATTACCTGGCATTTTAAAATGTTCAACACCCGCGATGTAGCCTTTGGCGCATCCAATGCTTATATATGGGATGCCGCCAGGATAAACCTGCCGGGCGGTAAGAAATCGTTATCAATGTCGGTTTACCCGGTGGAAAGCGACTGGGGCCGCTCCACAGAGTATCTTAAAGGATCAATTGAGTATTTCTCGCAAAAGTGGTTAACTTACCCCTACCCGGTAGCCATTAACGAAGCCGGGCATGCCGGTGGAATGGAATATCCGGGCATATTATTTGACGGGTTAACATCCAGAGGCGAAGGCTTATTTTCCCTGATCGCGCATGAAATAGGCCATAACTGGTTCCCGATGATTGTTGGGTCTGACGAGCGCCGCTTTGCCTTTATGGATGAAGGCTTTAACACCTTTATTGATATTTATGCCAGCGATGTATTTAACAAAGGCGAATACGCCCCTAAACGGGATGGCGAATACGCACCTAATAAGGGCAACCCTGCCGATGAGATTATACCTACCATAGTTGACCCTAACGCACCAACTATTATGACCGCTGCCGACGCAGTTGGAGGGCAATACCGTCACCCGGTTGAATATTTCAAACCTGCCTTTGGTTTAGTACTATTACGTGAGCAAATATTAGGGAAGGACCGTTTTGACTATGCCTTTCGCAATTATATCCACAAATGGGCCTATAAACACCCGCAGCCCGACGATTTTTTCCGCTCAATGGAAAGCGGCGCCGGAGAGGACCTGTCATGGTTCTGGAAAAGCTGGTTCTATAATAACTACAAGCTTGATCTTGCCCTTATAGATGCAACTTATGTTGATAAAGAAAAAAAGGCAGGACTTAGTATTACCGTAGCTAACAAAGAAAAAATGCCAATGCCGTTTTGGGTTGAGGTAACTTATAAAGATGGCACTAAATACCGTGAACAACACCCTGTTGAAAGCTGGATACAAAGCAAAGCAGTAGTTTTCACCATACCTACCAGCAAGGAAGTGGAAAATGTAAAAATTGACCCTGATAACGCTTTACCTGATATTAACAGGGCAAATAATACTATTAAGGTAAAATAAGGCTTTATATCCTGCCGGCAATAGAGGCTGTTAATTTTTTTTATAAAAGTACCCTCTATTGTAAAGATTTATATAAATCGTTCTTTTAACAAGTTGACCGCTTAAAACAATACACTCCGGCACGGTATTGTACCCGTATGAAAAATGTCCTTTTTTTTGGCGATAGTTTGATAGCAGGCTATGGGCTGGCCTGCCCTGATAAGGAATCGTTCCCAGCGCTTATCGGTCAAAAGATCACTGCAGCCGGTTTATCTTATAACGTTATCAATGCGGGCGTAAGCGGCGATACTTCTGCTGGTGGCTTAAGCCGTTTGAATTATTGGTTAAGCCAGCCTGTTGATGTATTTGTACTGGAACTGGGTATAAATGACCTTACCCGCCGCATACCGCCCGTTACCACTTACATTAATCTGGAGTCTATTGTAAAAACAGTACAAATACAATATCCCAATGCCAGGCTTGCGCTAATGGGGATGCAACTGCCGCCCTTTATTCCCGGCGGCATGGTGGCAGAATTCAGGGCTGTTTATAAAAAGCTGGCCGACACCCACCATATGGCCTTTGTGCCCTTTTTTTTACAGGGTGTTGCGGGTAACAGCGCACTTAACCTGCGCGATGGGCTGCACCCTAATGCTGAAGGTTACCGGGTAATTGCTGACAATGTATGGCCCGTACTTAAATCGTTACTGTAATAATTACATTAACACGTATTGCGTCAAACGGATATTTCATTTTTTTTATTGTAAGGCCAATTTTTTTATTTAATTGTTAACAAAACGTTAAATTTTATATAAAATTTGTTTTTTGAAAATTTTTCATGTACATTTGTACTATGTGATCCTCTTCACATATTAGGTTTATAATTGGTTAGTA
>CAZZVY010000163.1:0-7720 GCA_964657585.1 uncultured Mucilaginibacter sp.
AGTTAGAGATATTGCCCATTGACTTGCTGCCAACTTACATTGTACAGTTCGGCAATAACACTATCGCTAATTTTGAAGATCTAAAAGACAGTGAACTTTCCGCTGATACCTTCAGCTTTTATACATCAGTTTCTGCAGTATTCTCATCCAAGATAGAAGGGGAGCATATAGAATTGGATTCCTTTATCAAATATAAAAAATTAGGTACAAAATTCTTACCTGACTACACTCAAAAAATAGATGACCTTTACGATGCTTATCAATATGCGAGGGTAAATGTTTTAAATCCAAATACCATCAAAAAAGTTCACCGGATATTAACCCGGCATATTTTGCAAAGAGCACAACGCGGCGCTATACGGACCACCAATATGTTTGTGATGACTCCCGACGGCAGAATTGAATATATAGCGTGTGCCCCTGATAATGTTAAACTTGAGTTGAAGAAACTTTATACCGATATAGCGCTGTTATTACAAGCCGAACTAAGCTTTGCAGAAACCTTGTTTTTTGCATCGCTTATCCATTTAGTGTTCGTTAAGATACACCCATTTGACGACGGCAACGGCCGCACCGCGCGCCTGCTGGAAAAATGGTTCCTGGCACAAAAGTTAGGCGAAAAAGCCTGGTTTATCCAATCAGAGAAATATTATTACGATCAGCATCAAACTTACTATGCTAACATTAGGTTGTTGGGGCTGGAATATGAAATATTGAATTATGGTCAGGCAGGGAAGTTTTTGGGGATGTTAGTGAAGGCATTGGGATAGTTGGAATTTAGCTATGGTAGTATCCAGCAACATTAAAAATGATCTAAAGCTTATTGGTATCATCAATATCATAACAATAACATAAGGGAATATTTTTTCATGTTCCTTTTCCAGCGGCGTGTATAAAGCATTTACTTTACTATCCTCTGCATCTGCCAGGTAAGTTATTAATTTATGCCGCATGGTTGCTACCGTTATAATACTGGTCGTTATAAAGCAAATTTAAACAAAACCACCCAAACAAAAAAGCCTTCCCTAAACTCGGGAAAGCTTTACAATAGCTATAAAGAAGTCTATTTTACCTGTGGGTTATCCCCTCGGCTAATACGATCACCTTGTTATCTTTGGCTTCTACCACGCCGCCGTGTATCAGGTAAACATCTTCGCCCTTACCGCCGCCGCGAACGATCAGTTTGCCGTCATCCAAAGTTGAGATGATGGGCGCGTGGTGGTTCAGTATTTCGAACGATCCCAAAGTACCCGGCAGGGTGATAGAGGTCACTTCGCCTTCAAATACTTTTTTATCAGGAGTCAGGATCTCTAATGTCATAAAGTTAGTTGTGAGTGGTGAGTAGTGAGTGAAGAAGGTATATTTATTTTGCACCATTCACCGCTCACAACTCACTAAATTAATTATTCGCTTCCGCTATCAGTTTTTTGCCTTTTTCAATGGCATCTTCAATGCTGCCTACCAGGTTAAAGGCTGCTTCAGGGTATTCGTCAACTTCGCCGTCCATAATCATGTTAAAACCTTTTATGGTCTCTTTAATGTCAACCAGCACACCCTTTAAACCGGTAAACTGCTCGGCCACGTGGAACGGCTGCGAAAGGAAACGCTGTACACGGCGCGCGCGCGATACGGTCAGCTTATCTTCTTCAGAAAGCTCGTCCATACCCAAAATGGCGATAATATCCTGCAGTTCCTTATAGCGTTGCAAAATTTCCTTTACACGTTGTGCGCAATTATAATGCTCGTCGCCCAGAATGGCGGCGCTAAGTATGCGTGAGGTAGAATCCAGCGGATCTACTGCTGGGTAAATGCCCAGCTCAGCGATCTTACGTGAAAGTACAGTAGTAGCATCCAGGTGGGCAAATGTTGTTGCCGGTGCAGGGTCGGTCAGGTCATCCGCAGGTACGTAAACGGCCTGTACGGAAGTAATGGAACCGCGTTTGGTAGACGTAATGCGTTCTTGCATCATACCCATTTCGGTAGCCAGGGTTGGCTGATAACCTACCGCTGAAGGCATACGGCCCAACAATGCTGATACTTCGGAACCTGCCTGGGTAAAACGGAATATGTTATCGATAAAGAAAAGGATATCGCGGCCTTTGCCTTCGGCATCACCGTCGCGGAAATATTCTGCCAGGGTTAAACCGGATAATGCCACACGTGCGCGGGCACCGGGAGGCTCGTTCATCTGGCCGAACACGAAGGTTGCTTTTGATTCTTTCATTTCTTCCATGTCAACGGCAGAAAGGTCCCAGCCGCCTTCTTCCATGGAATGCATAAATTTATCGCCGTATTTAATAATGCCCGATTCCAGCATCTCGCGCAGCAGGTCATTGCCCTCGCGTGTACGCTCGCCTACACCTGCAAACACCGACAGACCGGAGTAAGCTTTAGCAATATTATTGATCAGTTCCTGTATCAATACGGTTTTGCCTACACCGGCGCCACCAAACAAACCAATTTTACCGCCCTTTGCATAAGGTTCTAACAAGTCGATAACCTTAATGCCGGTAAACAATACCTCAGATTCGGTAGATAAATCCTCAAAGCGGGGCGGCTGGTTATGTATAGGGCGTCCGCCTGTTTTATCAATATTAACCAGGCCATCAATTGCATCGCCCACTACGTTAAATACCCGGCCTTTAATGCCATCGCCTACGGGCATTGTTATAGCTGCCTCCAGGTCGGTAACGGGCATGCCGCGCAATAAACCGTCGGTGGAGTCCATAGCTACGGCACGCACGCGGTCTTCGCCTAAGTGCCGCTGAACCTCAAGGATAACTTTTTGTCCGTTCTCCCTGGTGATCTCCAAGGCGTCATAGATACGTGGAAGGTGTGCATCGTCAGCAAAGCTAACGTCAACAACCGGGCCGATGATCTGAGATATTTTTCCAATATTGGGCATAAATAACCTGGTATTTTAGAATTATTAATCTTTTGCTCCCTGCGGGCAGGGGGTAATATTAAAGTGGTGCAAAGTTAAGGTTTAAAACGGATATTAAAATATCTGTTTAAATTTTTTTATGCGGTGCTAAATTACCTGTGAAAATAGTATCTTGCTGCTATAATTAATGTGGCTTGAATTTTGTTTCCGGTATCGCGCAGATAGTCATAAGTATCAATATTAATTTTTTATTGTGAGAATTTTTAAAAAGTGTTTTTTTCTGTTGTTAACAATTGCGCTATCTCAGGCGTGCACGCTTAAACAGGTAATATATCCAAATGGGGCGGCTACGGCTACTATACTAAAGCCCGATTTTACAAAATACATAGCCATTGGCGATTCGCAAACGGCAGGATATGCTAACGATGGTTTATATAACGACGGCATCAACGCATCTTTCCCTAATACCATAGCCAGCCAGTTAAAGGCAACTGGGGGCGGCACATTTAGCCAGCCGCTTTTCAGCGCGGCACAGGCCAACGGCTCGGGCTATTTAAAATTGACAGGCTACAATGCAGACGGTACGCCAATTACAACAAGGGTGACCGATCAGTTAGCCGTACGCAGCACAAACCCAACGTTATATACCAAATATATAGGCAGCAACAACAACCTGGCGGTTACCGGGATTGCGGTAGCCAACATTGCCGATGGTAACTATGGCAACACTAATCCTTATTTTGAACGGCTGCTTACAGCTGTACCGCCCAATAATACTACCGCCTACCAGGATTATGTGATGGCTAATACATTTACATTTTTTACCTGCTGGCTGGGTAATAACGATGTTTTAGGATATGCCATATCAGGCGGTTCAACCGCCTTGCCAACAGATCAGGGCACTTTCAGCCAGTTGTATACTGCGTTTATCAATAAATTAACAGCTAACAAACAAATGGGCGCGCTTGCCAATGTGCCCGATGTAAGCGTTATACCATATTTTAATACGGTTACGGTCAGCACGGTAAATGCTACCATTCAAAAGGCAAACCCGGCTGCCGGGTTATATATCAGCGCCCGTAGTACAAGCGATGTAACCAACAGTACCTACACTACAAGATTAGCTACTGTAAATGATCTGCTTATACTCACCTTTAGCCCGGGCAAAATAGGGCAGTTGGTGAGCACCAGCAGCGGCATGCAGCCCTACGGCCTCTCGCCGCTGGCCCCGGTAGAAAGCAGCAACGTGCTTGATCAGAACGAGATAAGTATTGTAAGATCGTATACGGCAGCTTATAATAGTACTATCAAACAAATAGCTACAGCAAAAGGACTGGCGCTTTTTGATGCCAACAGTTATCTGGCACAAATTAAGGCAGGCCTGGTATTGAATGGTATTAGCGTAAACAGCACTTACATTACCGGTGGCGTATTTTCCTTAGATGGTGTACACCTCACCCCGCGTGGTTACGCTATGGAAGCTAACGAATTTATAAAGGCGATTAATGCGCAATACGCAACCACTATTAAAACGGTAGATATATCTGCCTATGCCGGTGTGCTGCCTTAATAACTAAACAAAACTTAAAACTATCTTCCCGGTGTGCGCGCTGCTTTCCATTAAGGTATGCGCTTTAGCTGCTTCGGTAGCAGGAAAAATTTGATAAATAACCGGCTTGATGCCCCCATTATTTAACAGCGGCCAAATTTGCTTTTGCAATTGAGCGGTAATGGCGCTTTTAAAAATGGCATCCCGAGAGCGCAGCATGGAGCCTGTAATACTCAATCGCTTGCGCATCACGGTAGACAGGTCAACAATAACATCTTTACCCTTCATGGTGTTGATCATTACCAGCCGGCCGTCTTCAGCCAGTGCCTGCAGGTTGCCGGCCGTGTAATCTCCGCCTATCATATCCAGTATCACATTTACGCCTTTGCCACCGGTCAGTTCGCTGATCTCCTCTTTAAAAGATCGTTTAGTATAGTTAATGGCCTTGTCTGCGCCCAGCTTTTCGCAAAAGGTACATTTGTCGTCGGTACCGGCGGTTATATAAACAGTGCTGCCTAAAGCCTTGGCCATTTGTATGGCAGTTACGCCAATTCCGCTGCTGCCGCCATGTACCAGCAGGCTCTCACCCGGCTGCAGTTTAGCACGGTCAAACACATTGCTCCATACCGTGAAAAATGTTTCGGGCAACGATGCTGCTTCGTCAAAAGTTAAATTTGATGGGATAGTCAGGCATTGCCCTTCCGGCACGGCGCAGTATTCCGCATAACCGCCGCCAATTACCAGTGCGCAAACTTTATCGCCAACCTTCCAGCGGGTCACATCGTTTCCGATCGCTTCAATAGTCCCAGCTATCTCTAACCCGGGAATGTCCTGCGGTGCCCAGGCAGGCGGCGGGTAACTGCCTTTGCGCTGGGCAACGTCGGGCCGGTTTATACCCGCGGCATATACCTTAACCAGCACTTCGCCGTTTTTCGGTACAGGCTGCGGCCTTTCGGCCATTTGTAAAACTTCCGGGCCGCCGGGTTGGGTGATGATGATGGCTTTCATAATGTTATAATTTATCCAAATTATTCAAGTAAATATCAGCCTGAGTTAAGGTATCTGCCAACTCCTCCCTGCTGAATTTATTCATTATTTTATACATCATTCCAATACGCGGATTGGTTTTGAGCTTATCTGCATGGCGATTGAAAAAGTCCCAATAAAGGCTGTTATACGGGCAGGCATTTTCACCATGTCGTTTTTTATAATCGTAGCGGCAATGCTTACAGTAATCGCTCATCTTATTAATATAGGCTGCCGATGCAGCATAGGGTTTGGAAGCTATGATCCCCCCGTCGGCAAACTGGCTCATGCCGCGGGTGTTGGTAATTTCTACCCATTGTATGGCATCAATGTAAATGCCTAAGTACCACTCGTCCACCTCATTGGGGTCAAGCCCGGCTATCAGTGCAAAATTACCTATCACCATCAGGCGCTGTATATGGTGCGCCCAGGCCTTATCCAGAGATTGCCCCACGCATTTGTTAAGGCAGTTCATTTGTGTTTGACCGGTCCAGAACCATTCCGGCAGCTTGCGGGAGTGGTTAAAGTAGTTCAGGTGGGCAAATTCCGGCATTTTGGCCCAGTATACGCCGCGCATAAATTCGCGCCAGCCAATTACCTGCCTTATGTAGCCCTCTGCCTGTTCAATACTGATGCTTTGCCGGCTGGTTTTAAATTCCTGCACTACCCTGGTTATTACTTCGGCAGGACCGATCATTTTGGTGTTTAGCGCAAATGATAAACGGGAATGGAATAAACTGATATGGCGCTGCAGCATGGCATCTTCATACGTGCCAAAGTGCGGAAGCAGGTTGATGCAAAAATTATCCAGCGCGCTAAGCGCTTCCCGGCGCGATAGGGGCCATGGAAAGTGCAGGGCATCTGCCTTGCCAAAATAGCTGACCTGCATTTTGTCTATCATTGCTTTCAGCTCACTTACATCATGCTCAAATTGCAATGTATCTGGCAGCGGTACCTTGGCATCGTACCTTTTACGGTTCTCAGTATCAAAGTTCCAGCGTTTGCCTAAAGGTTCATCGCCATTCATCAGTATGTTCAGGCGCAGGCGCATATGGCGATAAAAGTTTTCCATCAGGTAACTTTTCCGGTCGCCGAAAAAATCTTTCACCTCATAACGGGTTGTCAAAAAGTGCTCAGTATCGCAAACACTGCTTTTTATGCTCAGCTTGGCAGCTATGTCTTTTAACTGTCTATCCAGTCTGTATTCATCCGGTAACTGATATTCAAAATTTTCGGCTTGATTTTCCTTAACTAAATTAAGCAGATTTGCTTCAAAGCTTTGCCGGTTGTCTGCAGCATCGAGTTTTAAATAAATTACCCGGTGGCCCTGTTTGGTTAACTGGTGCGCAAAGTTGCGCATGGCAGCAAAAAAGCCCAATATTTTTTGAATATGGTGCATTACATACTGCTGCTCCTGCATTACCTCCATCATTACATACACTACATCAGCGTCAACCTTATTGAACCAGCTATGCTGGCTATTCAGTTGATCGCCGAGGATTAAACGCAGTGTTTTGGGCATGTGGTTTCAACAGACGGCCTTTAGCTTTGTTCAGGGCGCACCATTAAATTGTAAAACTTAACCTTGTATGCGGCTTATAAATATGGCTATCGTTTATTTGCAATAAAAAATTAATCAGTATAAACATTATGAGCATACAATTAGGCCAGCCGGCCCCGGCATTCACCTTAATGTCTGACGAGATCGAGAAAGTTTCCTTATCAGATTTTAAGGGCAAAAAAGTAGTGCTCCATTTTTTCCCCTTAGCTTTTACAGGTGTTTGCACCACGCAATTGTGCACCATGCGCGATAACTATAGCTATTACGAGGGTCTTAACGCACAGATATTGGGCATCTCTGTCGATTCGCCGTTCTCTTTGGCCAAGTTTAAAGAGGAACAGCAATACCAGTTCCCGCTACTGTCCGACTTTAACAAGGAGGTATCTGCAGCCTACGGCGCCTTATATGCCGATTTTGTATTGGGGCTTAAAGGCGTATCCAAACGTGCGGCGTTTGTGCTGGATGAGGATCATAACGTTGTATATGCTGAAGTATTGGAAGTAGCTACCGATCTGCCTGATTTTAATGCCATTGCAGAGAGTGTAAAGTGATTTTACAAAAATATTTTAACCTACTGCAAAAATTTCCTATTTTTGCAATCCGTTAAAAAAGGCACTTATGCATATATTGCAGGTTGCCCATTTTAAGCACTTGTAGCTCAATTGGATAGAGCATCTCACTACGGATGAGAAGGTTTGGG